>JAJYEK010000004.1:11598-96838 GCA_021785795.1 Pseudomonadota bacterium | reverse complement strand
AGTCCATGCGATAGTAGAAGCCCGGGTAACGCGACTCCTCGCGGAACTGGATGTGCTTCATGTGTGCCTCAGCGGTAAGAACGCGATGGTAGTTCTCCCATGCACGGAGCAGTTCGTGCAGGTCCTTGGCACGCATCTTGAGTGCATCTTCCTTCAGCATCTCGAGCTTTTCCTCGCAAACGCCGAGCATCTTGGCGTTGGTCTGGTACCAAGTCGCCACGCCCGCGCAGTACTCGTCCATGATTTTCTGCAGGCGGAACTGCAGCATCTTGGGCGTGATGTAGTGCGGGTTGATATCGATGGCCGTGGTGTAGTCCTTGTGCTGCAGGTAGGTGCGCACCGGACGATAGATCTCTTCCACCAGGTCATTGACCGGTGTATCCAGTTCCGGCTTCCAGCCCTTGTTATCGAGAGCAAACTTGATCATGCCCTTGGCGGCGATGCGGCCCTCGGCGTGCGAGCCGGAGGAGAATTTGTGACCGGACGCGCCCACTCCGTCGCCGGCAGTGAACAGCCCCTTGACGGTGGTCATGGAGCGGTAGCCCCAGCTCCACTCCTTTGGGGCCCCCAGGTCTTCGGGTCCGGAAACCCAGATTCCGCAGCAGCCTGAATGAGAGCCGAGTAGGTAGGGTTCGGTAGGCATGAGCTCGGAAGCCTTCTTCTCGGGCTCGATGTTCTCACCAGCCCACACGCCTGCCTGGCCGATGCACATGTCCAGGAAGTCTTCCCAAGCCTCTGCTTCCAGATGCTTGATCTCCTTCGGGGTCATGGTCTCGGCGAGCTTGGCGAGCGCGGTCGGCGTATCCATGTAAATTGGGCCGCGGCCTTCCTTCATCTCGTGCATCATCAGGTGGTTGCGCAGGCAGGATGCTGGTACCGCCGCCAGGCCGTACGGCGGATACTGCTTGAGCATCTCCTTGTTCTTGTCCATGTACACTTCGCCGAAGGCGTTGACGGCCTTGGCTTTGAACAGCAGGAACCAGGCGCCCACCGGACCGTAACCGTCCTTGAAGCGGGCGGGCACGAAGCGGTTTTCCATCATGGTGAGTTCCGCGCCGGCCTCGGCGGCCATCGCGTAGGTCGAGCCGGCATTCCACACCGGATACCAGGCGCGGCCCGTGCCTTCGCCCACGGAACGCGGACGGAAGATGTTTACGGCACCGCCGGCGGCCAGCAGGCAAGCCTTGAACTTGTACACGTACACCTTGTGTTCACGTACTGAGAAGCCTACGGCGCCAGCGACGCGCGTCGGGTCGTTCTTGTCGTTGACCAGTTTGACGATGAAAATGCGCTCCTGGATGTTGGCCATTCCCAGAGCCTTCTTGGCGGCTTCGGCCACGATCACCTTGTACGACTCGCCGTTGATCATGATCTGCCACTTGCCAGAACGCACCGGCTTGCCACCATCTTTGAGCGACTTGCCTTCGTCGCCGGGCTGCTTCCAGATAGGCAGGCCCCATTCTTCGAACAGGTGAACAGAATCGTCTACGTGGCGGCCGACGTCGTACGCCAAATCGTCACGGGTAATGCCCATCAGGTCGTTGGCAACCATGCGCGCGTAATCAGCAGGATCCTGGCCGCCCATGTACGTGTTGATCGCAGAAAGGCCCTGCGCCACCGCACCGGAACGGTCCATGGCGGCCTTATCGACCAGCTTGATCTTGAGGCCGGTGCCTTCTACCCAGCGCATCATCTCGTAGGCGCAGCCGCATGCGGCCATGCCGCCACCGATAATCAGGATGTCGACCTCTTCCTCGATTACCTGTGGATTCCCAAAAGTTGCATCTGTAGACATATTTCCACCTTCCAATTTGTTCGCACCCGGCGGGAACGACTACGGTCCCCCTAGGCCGGATGCGTGTTGAAGTATCTTACTTGGCGTGCAGCAGCTGGCTGCGGTCGCACTTGTACGGATTTGCCTCGGTGAACAGGGCAGGGTTTCCAATGTCCTTGATGTCCGGCTTCGGCTTGTTCGCGTAAGGGTTGATCGACCCCTCGGCGGTGGTGCGGATGGGGAATTTGAAACGCTTCATGTTGCCGTTGCGGAATTTGATCGTCCACATGATCGAGTCCGTTCCACGCAGGGGCTGCACCGAACCCCCGAGCGGAACGACGTCGGCATAGTGGCGCGCCTCGATGGCGTTCTGCGGGCAGATCTTGACGCATGAATAGCATTCCCAGCACTGCTCGGGTTCTTGGTTGAACGCCTTCATGGCATGGCCGGTCTTGGAACCGTCCTTGTCCAGCAGCATCAGGTCATGCGGGCAGATGTACATGCAAGCGGTCTTGTCCTGACCCTTGCAGCCATCACATTTGTCGGTACGTACGAATGTTGGCATGGTTACTCTCCATCTTGGGTTGAACTGTTAACGTATTGGCCAGTATTGCTTCCGAACTCGTACCCAGTGGGCTGTTCGTCCATCTCAAAGAATCTGGCGGCAACGGTCACTTCGCCGAATGGCCGCTCAGCTTGACTTCTACGCGTTCGTGATCCTGAAGGCCCGCATAGTACTTGCGCAGGATCTCGAGTACTTCTGGACGGCTGAACTCCGCCGGAACCGGTGCGCCTTCCGAAAGCGCCTTGCGCAGCTTCGTCCCGGATAGAAGCAGGCGGTCGCCAGCCTCATGCGGACAGGTGCGTGCGCTTGCCATGCCACCGCACTTGAAGCACCAGAAGGTCCAATCGATCTTCAGGGCTTTGGTCTGAAGGGCATCCTGCGGGATCTCGTCGAAAATCTTGTGGGCGTCGAAAGGTCCGTAGTAATCGCCGACGCCGGCATGGTCGCGGCCGACAATGAGGTGCGAGCAGCCGTAGTTCTGCCGAAACAGCGCATGTAGCAACGCCTCGCGGGGACCTGCATAGCGCATGTCGAGCGGATAGCCGGACTGCACCACGGTATTCTTGACGAAATACTTGTCGATCAATGTGGCGATAGCTTCGGAGCGAACCTCCGCCGGGATATCGCCGGGCTTGAGCTTGCCCAGCAACGAATGGATCAGCACGCCGTCGAGGGTCTCGACGGCGACTTTGGCAAGGTATTCGTGGGAGCGATGCATGGGGTTGCGCGTCTGAAATGCGGCAACCGTGGACCAACCCTTTTCCTCGAACAGCTTGCGGGTTTGGGCGGGGGTCATGTAGTTGGAATACTTTTTGGGAAAATCTCCCTGGGATAGAACCTTGACCGGTCCTGCCAGATTCACCTCCCCCTGTTCCATCACCATCTTAACGCCGGGATGCTCGAGGTCGGCAGTTTTGTACACCATCATGCATTCGTGGGACTTATCGATGGTGTATTTTTCGGTGACCTTCATCGTGGCCATCGTTTCGCCGGTTTCCTTGTCCACCAGGGCGATTTCCGCGCCGGTTTTGATGCTGTCGGCGGTCGACTTGTCGGTAGATAGGGTGATCGGGATCGGCCAGAACAAGCCGTTGGCCATCTTCATGCCGTCACAAACGCCTTCCCAGTCGGCCCGCGTCATGAATCCTTCAAGAGGCGTGAAGCCGCCAATACCCATCATAATTAGGTCGCCGGTTTCGCGTGAGGAAATCTTCACCTTCGGCAAAGATTTCGCGTGTTCTAGCCCGGCCTTGAGCGCAGCGCCCTCGAGCAACAGAGGCTTGAGGGTATCGCTGCCGTGTGGTTTAACTAGTTTTGCCATCTATTTGTTTCCTCTATAACAACGCCAGTTACACGGATGAACTCACCGCCGTCTCCTAAACCTTCAAAGCTGGGAGCAAAAGCCCTCTGCCGGGTTCGAACCGCACCCTGGCGCCGGACCTTAAAGCCGGAGGCGAAATAACAGGCGACTTTAAAGCGTTAGGAGGTGCAAAACTAATTAGTATTACTGCGGTCTCGCATAAGACCGATTTATTTATAGTTAATACAAAGTTGATGCTGATTGGCATCCCACCAGCATCCATATCTCGCCCGGCAAAGCTTGCAGAAATTAGCAGTTTAGCGCATTTTGCGAAAGTGCGGTGTGGTGCCAACAGACCGGAAAACCCTATAGATGAGGAGGTCTTGTGAGACCACAAATCCAGTCACAGTCCGTGGAATGGCCGAATATGGGCCGGTACGGTCAACGGGGACCCTTTTAATGGTTTGGGAGCCTGCCTGTGCGTCCAGGAATTTCCCGGAATCCTGCTCAGGAAATGCCGAGCTGGCTTTCTGGGACGTTCTCGTTCAGGTAGCCGGCGGCAACCCGTGAACACGATCAGTGTCCGCTTCTTTGCAGGGGTGCGTGAGCGCCTTGGAAAAGAGCAAGAACTGATTGATGCCCGAGGCATCGCGTGTGCAGCGGACGTGTGGCGCCGGGTGTCGGGGGATGCCCCTGCCGCCCAGGTTTTGGTTGCCGTCAATCAGGAATATGCGCTCATGGACCATCCTGTGCATCCCGGTGACGAAGTGGCATTCTTTCCGCCGGTAACGGGGGGCTAGATGGTCCGGGTTCAATCGCAACCCCTGGATCCTTGGGCGGAAATTGCCGCCCACGAACGTCGTCATCAGCAATGGGTCGGAACGTTTGGTGCGACCGCGGTGTTTATTGGTAGCCTCAGGGATTTCAACCAGGGGCAGGTCGTGGCCGAGATGTCGCTGGAGCACTACCCCGGGATGACGGAAAAGCATCTCGAGAAGGTCATCCGTGAGGCTTCAGACCGGTGGGAGATCCTGGAACCGCTGGTGATTCACCGATACGGGCGGCTGGTTCCTGCCGACCCCATAGTTTTGGTTGCCGTCTGGTCGGCGCACCGCGACGTAGCGTTTCGGGCCTGTCGCTATATCATCGATGAACTCAAGACGCGCGCCCCGTTCTGGAAGCATGAACAGACGGCCACCGGCCGGCGCTGGGTGATTCCGGAATAGGGCCAGCGGAATCTGGGCCCTCTTCCCTCACGGCGCTGCGGCAATGGCCGGCGATTGGTCTTTAAGCTTCCGGAAACGAATCAGGTCGACAGCAGCCTGCTTGCGTACCGCTGCGATTTCCCGTTGATCTTTCTGGATGTTTGCCTCATGCGTGGCGATCTGTGCCTTGGTGTTGGCGATGATTCGTGCTGTTTCGGCTGCCATGGACTTATTGGTGGAAGCCTCCACGGTTTCCTGGGCCTGCAAACGCGGAAGGGTTGCCTGCAGCGATTTCAGGGTATCCTGCTCGCCCACGATTAATCCATTGATGTCCGAGATCTTGCGGTCGCGGACATAGGTAATATCGCCGGCGCTGGCGTACATTGACAGGAGAATGCGATCGCGGCGCGCCCGCGCTTTTGCCAATTCCTTGGCTTTTTTGGATTTTGCAAGCGCCCCGGCATCTTTCTTGAGCTGCGCGGCTGTCGGTGGGGCAGCGAGTTCCTTGGTTTTTATCCCCGAATCGGTGAGCTCTGTCACTTTGGAATGCGCGCAGGCCCGGTCGGCAGTGTCTCCGTAATACCACTCGCCATTTGCACCGCGGCATTTCTTGATCACGAAGCCGCTGGCGGCGAACCCCGGCTTCAGTCCTAGCACTATCGACAGGAAACAGATGGCAACTGTGGTATGTTTGAGGCCCATGGACAGAATTGCTCCTTCGCTGGCTGGCAACTCAAGACTAGGGACGCGGGCCGAAAAGTCAACAGGCGCGGGCTGCAAACCGCCAATCGCGTCGCGCGAGCCGCCGAGCGTGGGGCTGGCAGGCGCCGATGTTCGCTGCTGTCTGCGGGCGGCCCGGTAGGCGGCTGAATGGGCCTTTGGCCGCAGCAGTTCCTGCTGTTGCTGGTAGCCTTGACCGCGAACAGCTTTGCCGCATTCGCCGGAGGCGGGGCTGGCCTGCTTCAGTTTCCAGCGCTGATATTCCTGGGGTTGCCGTTTGCGGCTGCCCTTGCCACCCACAAGGTGGCGACTGTGGCTCTCGGCGTAGGAGCAACGCTGCGCCACCTGCGCGAGCGTTCGCTCAAGTGGCGTTTCTCGCTGATCATCCTTGCCTGCGGTGTCCCTGGGGTTGCCTTGGGCGCGGTTGCGATTCTGCACATACCGGCTGCTGCTGCCGAAACGCTGCTGGGCATGCTCACCATTGGGCTGGGCGTGTATTCCCTTTCGAACCGCCGGCTCGGACAGGAACATATTCCGCGCAATCGCCACTTTGCCGGCTATGCGGCCGGCGGCGCGGGCCTGTTCCTGATCGGCTTTCTGAATGGCTCTCTCACTTCTGGCACGGGACTGTTTTGCACGATGTGGCTGGTCCGGTGGTTTGGCCTCGATTATCGAAGGGCTGTTGCCTACACTCTGGTGCTGGTGGGCATGTTCTGGAACGGAACGGGCGCGCTGACACTGGGCGTGCTCGGACAGGTGCGATGGTCATGGGTACCGGCTTTGCTGGCGGGTTCGCTGCTTGGCGGCTATTTTGGGGCCCACTGGTCGATCACCAGTGGCAACCGCTGGATCAAGCGTGCCTTTGAGGCGATCACGATCGTGGTTGGAATCAAGCTTCTGACCTGAATCTGCATGCCCGCATGCGGCCTGCGTTGCGTTCGTGACACTTTCCCCTTACTCTTTGCGCGGCCGCCTTCACGGCGTTTGGTCGAGGTGACGGATTTTCATGCTTGATTGGCTATTCCGCTGGGGACGGCATCGTCGCATTCTTGACAGTGCAGGCGAGTTTCGCAGCGTTGTGGGCATCGGCACGGCCATTCGGGGCTGCATAACAGGCGCTGAAAACAGCATTATCTACGGAGCGGTCGAGGGTGATGGCGTGCTCGATGGAAGTCTCGTTCTGGCCCCCGGATCAGTCTGGAAGGGAACGATCACGGCGACCCATGTGTTCATTGCGGGAAGAGTTGAGGGTGATGTGGTGGCACGTGAGAAGCTGGAGCTTGCGTCCAGCGCCCGTGTTGCCGGTAACCTGACGAGCAGCAGGATCGCGATTGCCGAAGGCGCAGTCTGCGAAGGCATGATTCACGCACCGCAGGATGATGCCACCACTCATTTTCGAGAACGCCGCAATGCGGCGAGCGGCAAATAAGCCCGTGAGCCCGACCGCACTCGCGGAAGTTCCGAGCGGGCGCCTGTGCCGCCGGCAGGCTAAGCACCGTACAGCGCGCGGTAGCTGCGGATGGCATCGAGATGCTGGCGTTGCACGGGATTTGATGTCAGGTACTGTACCAGCGTGTCGAGCGTGACAATGCTTGTGATCCGCAGACCATAACGGCTCTCCGCTTCCGCCACTGCCGAGGAAGTTCCAAAACCGCGCTCCTGTCGGTTGAGTGCAATGACCGCACCCGCCGCAGACGCGCCGGCGGTGCGTATGATTTCTACAGACTCTCCGATGGATATTCCGGCCGAAATGACGTCATCGATAATCAACACCTTCCCCTGCAGCGGGGATCCCACGATGATTCCGCCTTCAGCGTGATCCTTGGCCTCCTTGCGGTTGAAGGCATAGGGAACATCGCGTCCATGGTGATCGGCAAGCGCAATGGTAACCGCAGCCGCCAGCGGAATACCTTTGTAGGCAGGACCAAAAATCATGTCGAACTGCAGCCCGGAATCGAGAATTGCATGCGCATAGAAGCGACCGAGCTGTGCCAGCCGGCCGCCAGTATTGAAAGTGCCGGTATTGAAAAAATAGGGACTGCTGCGCCCTGACTTAAGCTTGAATTCGCCAAAGCGCAGCGCGCCAGAGCTGACGGCAAAGTCGAGGAATTCCTTCTGGTAGCTGCGAATCATCGTTAGGTTCCTTGGGCGCTGGTGGTATGCTGGCGCCTGATTATAGCGGGCGCGCGTTGCCGGTGCGCCATTACGCCTGTGCTGCCCGAGATGTCCGGCAATCGGCCGGCGCTGCGCGGTGATGGTATCCCGCTTTTTGGGCGGGAACAGATAACCCATGCGGCGTAGCCTGGGCAGGCTGGCGACTCCGCCAGCGGATCCGCAACGGCGTCAGGCAGAAACAGATGAGAGTCATCACCCTCAACGTCAACGGTATCCGCTCCGCGGTGTCCAAGGGGCTTTTTAGCTGGCTTGCACGCCAGAGGGCGGATGCCGTCTGCATTCAGGAAATCAAGATCCAGGACGACCAGCTGACCCAGCAGCTTCGTGCGCCTTGCGGTTTTCAGGGCTTCTTCAGTTTTGCACACAAGAAAGGCTACTCCGGGGTCGGACTTTACTGCAGGAAGCCCCCGGATCGTGTGCACTACGGATTCGGTTCCGGCGAACACGACGGGGAGGGGCGCTATCTTCAGGCGGATTTCGGGACGCTCAGCATCGTGTCGCTGTATTTGCCTTCGGGTTCGGCCGGACCCCACCGCCAGGAGTCAAAGTACCGCTTTATGGGTCTGTTCCTGCCGCACCTGAAAAAGCTGCGGCGCGACGGCCGCGAGTATGTTCTGTGCGGCGACTGGAACATAGCGCACAAGGAGATAGACCTGAAGAACTGGCGCAGCAACCAGAAGAACTCGGGATTCCTGCCCGAGGAACGCGCCTGGCTTACCGAGGTGTTCGACGAACTTGCCTGGGTCGATGTGTTTCGCAAGCTCAACCCGAGACCGGACCAGTATACCTGGTGGTCCAACCGCGGCCAGGCCTGGGCCAAGAACGTCGGCTGGCGGATCGACTATCAGGTCGCGACGCCAGGCATTTCGGCCAAGGCGAAGAAGGAACGCATATACAAGGAGACCCGTTTTTCTGATCACGCCCCGCTGATCATCGACTATGCGTACGAGCTATGACAAGCTGGGGGCAGGACCCCTAGCAACTCGCATAGTCTGTGGGGGCGTGTCGCAACACGCAGCTCGAGAACCACGTTGAAGGTGTGCCGATGACCAGAGTGAAAGTGTACAGTACCGGCGTTTGTCCCATCTGCCAGAAAGCCAAGGCCCTTTTGGAAAAGTGGGGAATTCCCTTTACTGAGGTGCGCATCGACCTCAGCGCTGCTGCCCTGCGTGAATATTCGACGGCAACCAACGGGGCCCGCACAGTACCGCAGATCATAATCGATGGCAGATGTGTCGGAGGATTCGCGGAATTGACGGAGTTGCATATGGATGGGGCGCTGGATGCCCTCATGGAGCGGGCGCAAAACGGGTCTACAGGCTGACGCCCGCAGAGGTTAGTCCGGAGTTTGTCCTGCCGTTGAGTCGCCACCTCCGGCGGCGTGCGTGCGAGCGACCGAGATGGCTGCCACGACCAGCCCGGAAATTACCGCAAAGACCACAGTCGCAAAGAGTTCGATCCAGTTTCCTATTTGGCGGGGATGGAGCAGGGCGGTCAGTGACGCGGAGAGCCTGAATCCATTAGCCGGAGTACGACGCATTGTTCCCAGGGCCCCTAGTGCGGCAAACGACAGGATTGCCACGGCAAAGGCCGCAAGACCGGCCCCAAGACCGCGCGTGATCAGGGCCCTGGTAGTCAGTGGTGGTGCCGGTTCGGTTGCGAGCGCGTCGATGTGTGGTTCTCGTGTACCGAGGGGCGAGAAGCGCTGCAGCATCACCAGACCCGGTATTCCGATCACCATGGTGGACAGGAAAAAATCCCGCCACCCCAGTGCCGCAACCATTACTCCGGTCACGGGCCCGGCAAAAATTCGCGGCAGTGCGAAGATGCTCGAGAACAGCGCATATTGTGTTGCGGAGAATTCCTTCTGTGTCATACGAAGCAACAGCACGCTGAATGCGCCGGTAGCCATCCCGATGGCGAGGCTTTCGAAGCCTATCGAGCCGTACATGACCCAGCGGTTGACTCCGGTCATGGCCACCAGCACATAGCCCAAGTTTGACAGTAGCTGCAGCACGCCGAATGCCCACAGCGCGTTACCCAGGCCTATTGCCGTGGTCAGCGCTCCCCCAAGAAAGGTTCCGGTGAGAGTCGCGACCAGACCAATCGTTGCGGTCGCTACGCCGACGTCGAAGTCGTTGAAACCGACCTGTACGAGAAACGGCCTCACCAGTGCGCCGGCGAGATTCTCGGCCAGTGTGTAGAGGACCAAGAAGGCGAGCAGTTCGAGGGCGCGCTGCTTGGCTAGAAATCCGACCAGGGGCTCCCATACCGCAGCCCGCAGCGACTGCGGCGCATGGATCCTATCGGTACCGTCGGTCGGTGAGAACCATGTTATGGCCATCATCGGCAGATAGAGGGCGGCAATTACGGCAAACATTACAGGCCACGACCACAACCCGGCGAGGGTAATGGTCAGACCGCCTGCAACGAACATGGCGGCGCGATAGACTGCTATGCGTGCGCCCACCGCAATCCCCTGCTCTTGCGGGCGCAAGATCTCGACGGCGTAAGCGTCTATGGCGATGTCCTGGCTTGCCGAAGCAAACGCGATGGCCAGCGTCAGGGCGCCTGCAACCCAGATCGCATCACCGCTTGCCGCGACGCCTCCCAGGAGCAGGGTCGTCAGAAGAAGCACGATCTGCCACAGAAGCGTCCAGCCCAGCTTGCGGCTGAGTCTGGGGATCGGCACCGCATAGCGGTCGATTAAGGGCGACCACAGGAACTTGAAGCTCCACGGTGCCTGCGCAAGGGTGAATAGACCGATGACCCGGATGTCGACGCCTTTGCGGGCAAGCCAGGTTGGAATGGCGATCCAGACCAGACCGAGCGGTAGGCCCGAAGCGAAGGACAGCAGACTGACCGCTGCCGTGCGACGGCTGCGGGTGGCGAGCCAGATGGCCCGCCAGGCACGGGGACGCTCAGGCATCGGTGTCGATCGGTTCCGGCCGGTTACCAGCGGCGGGGCCGCCGGCGGTTCCTGGCCATGGATCCTCGTGCGTCATAGGCATCTGCATGATGGGCAGGACGTCTTGTACCATCCAGGCCGGGGCAAGTAAATGCGATGCCAGCCGCTGGCACCCGCAGGTCGGACCTCTCGAAGCGTACTGCAGCCCCCGAGTCTCGAATCTCCGGTCCCGTCACGGGAGGCGGGACACTGCCGTCCGGCTGAATCGCTGCCAGGCTGCTTGACCAGCTCTCTGCGCCGTTTCAGGCAAAGCGTTGTACCCGGAGGTACATCGTGGCGGACGGGATCGCCGGCTCCGGAATACGAACCATTTGTGGCAATCCGGACGGGTCCACGGCCCATGTGGTTTGTTTGTTGCGCCTTTATGCAGATCGCCAGTTCTGGAACCGTGTGGGGAAGGTGATCGTTCCGGCGGGTCGAAAGTAGATTCTCATGGCGCCCGTTCAAGGAATCGCATGCCAGGCGGGATCAGGGCGCAAAGCATATTGGCATGGCCTTTGCTTGATTTTAAGGTTGTACAGGTTCGATGGCATCCGGCCGGTGGAGGTCTTCAATGAGATTTCCGCACTTAATCAAGTATGTGAATATTCACTATCATTATGGATCACGCATGGCAATGGTTCGCGTAGGGCTATTCGTCGCGGGAATCGCCGCGCTTGCGCTCGGTCCATATCCTGCTGGTGCTTCGGATGTACCAATTGGAGGCATCACTGTCCAAATGCCGCTATACAGACAGGTTTCCAGTTCGGGAGAGCGTCTGTACAAGCAGGGTCTCGTGCAGTTCAGCCAGGGCCATCATGACCGTGCTGCTCAGTTGTGGCGGTTGCTGGCGGAAGACGGGAACCCGGATGCGCAGTTTGCCCTGGGGGAGCTTTATGCCACAGGCGATGCCAAGGCGGGCATAGACCAGAACCCGACCATTGCCGCCAAATGGTATCGGCGCGCCGCAGAGCAGGGGCACGTCACGGCCCAGTACAACCTCGGTGTATTCTACGCCAGAGGAATCGGCGTGCCGTACAACCTGCGCGAAGCAGCGCGATGGTGGCGTTTGGCGGCCTTACAGGGGCATATCCAGGCACAATTCAACCTCGGACTGCTGTATGCCCGAGGAAGGGGTGTCGGGCCGAATCCCGCAGAGGCCGTGCGGTGGTGGGGCATGGCTGCAGAACATGGTTATGCGCCTGCCGAGTTCAACCTCGGACTCATGTACATCATGGGTGAAGGGGTCAAGGCCAGCCGTACTCAGGCGCTCCGCCTCTGGCAGCTATCCGCCAAACAGGGGTTTGGCCAAGCGATCCAAGCGCTGAAGGTCCTGAAAACGCACCGGTGATTCCCGCGCCCGCCCCACGAGCAGGCCTTTAACAGTTTGTTGAAAATCGCCACGTTGTCAGGGAACGCGTCCCGTATTCATGGGTCCTAAGAGGAGCATTCGTTTTTCAATAATGACAAGGAGCAGCGATGCGCGGCGCCGATGTGATGCAGGAAAGTCTCTTCACCACCCTGACGCTGTCCGACTTTGTACCGGCAAATCATCCGCTGCGACCCATTCGCGAGATCGTGAACACAGCGCTCAGCGCGATGGATCGGACGTTTGAGGCCATGTATGCCGACGCCGGGCGCGACTCGATCCCGCCGGAACAACTCATTCGGGGCCTCATTCTTCAGGCTCTTTACGGGATCCGCAGCGAGCGGCTCCTTTGTGAGCAGTTGTCCTACAACATGCTGTTTCGCTGGTTCGTGGGCCTTTCGCTCGGCAAGCGCGCCTTCGACCACTCGACCTATACCAAGAACCGCGATCGGCTCATCGAGCACGCCGTGGTGCGCGAACTGTTTGAGCGCGTGCTTGATCAGGCGCGGGCGAAGCGTCTTCTCTCCTCGGAACACTTCTCGGTCGACGGCACGTTGATCCGCGCGTGGGCATCGCAGAAGAGCTTTATCTCCAAGGATGGCCCACCCCCGCCGAGCGGCGGTGCCCGCAGCAACCCCGAGGTGAACTTCCGGGGCGAGAGGCGCACGAATGACACGCATGTCAGCCAAACGGACCCGGACGCGAAGCTCTATAAGAGAAGCCAGAAGGTCGCCGCGATCCCGGCCTACCTCGGGCACGTGCTCACCGAGAATCGCCATGGCCTGGTGGTGGACGAGCGCCTGACACAGCCCAGCGGCACCGCCGAGCGCGAGGCGGCCCTTGAGATGCTTCGCAGTCTGCCGGGAGCTGCGCGCAAGACCGTCGGCGCCGACAAGGCCTATGACATCGAGCCGTTCATCGAGGGCTGCCGGGACATCAACGTGACGGCGCACGTCGCCCAGAACACCACGAACCGTGCCTCCGGCATCGATGGCCGCACGACGCGGCATGCGGGCTATCACCTGAGCCTCATTTCCCGCAAGCTCATCGAAACCGTCTTTGGGGATGCCAAGCAGCACGGCATTCTCCGCCAGGTGAAGCTGCGGGGGCGCAAGAAGGTCGAGCTGCTCTTCACGCTTGCCGCCACCGTCGTCAACCTGCGCCGTCTGCCGCGGTTGCTCGCGATGGCGCCAACCGGATAGATGGGAGCGGTGCGTCCGCTGATCGCAAAAGGGACGCCGGAAACCCCGAAGCGGCACCGAAACGGCCCGCTTGGAGGAACGGAACTCAACAACTTGATGTTCCAGAATCATGGTTTGATAGAAAACGGGTATTTTTCAACAAACTGTTAAGTAATTGAAATACCAGTAGTTACGAAGATACCGCGGCGGATTTTTCGCGCCTCGGATCTGCCGCGCGAAATCGCCACCCCAGTTGCACCTTTTCTCATGTTGCGGACGGACCCGGTTCGCAGCAAAATGGACCGCGTTGCAAGGGCAGATTGCCGCCCGCGACTGTCACACAATCGTTCCACCTGGAAAACTAGAGAGGAGAAGGACATGAGTATAAAGTCTATTACACGAGGGAGCGCAGTGCTCGGTCTGGCACTTGCGATGATGGGGTGGTGTGCGAGTGCCTTGGCGTCCCAGAAATATGGGGTTTTCGAGCGCGTCCTTGAAGCATCCGGCAGCTTTGCCCAGACGAACAAGGCCCTGGAGAAGAGCATTGCCGCGTCCCATCTCGTGCTGCATGCGACAGACAATATCGCTGTACCGCATAACATCCAGCAAGCGCGCGTTTACATCCTAACCTCGCCGACGTATGAAAACGTCGCCAAGGACATGCCTCCTGATACGGTGTCCGCGCAGATTCTGCGGGTCGCTGTCTACACATACGGACCGGGCAAGAAGACCCAGATCGACATGGCCAATCCGGTAGCGCTGGCCATGGTGTATTACGCCAAATCGAAAGAGTATCCCCAGATGCTTGCTGCGGCCAAGGCTGCGTCGCAGGAAATCATGAACGTTGTTGACAAAGTGCCGGGAACGCCGGTTGCCAAGCAGCTCGCGCCGCTGCGTTCGGAAAGCGATCTCAATAGCTTTGATGGTGACGGACCGGCAAAGATGATGGCCGACTGGGACAACTGGCGTGAGAGCCAGGATACGGTATACAAGGCAAAGCCGGCAAACTTTGCCGCCACCGTTGCAAAGGTTGCCGCTGCGCTGAATGCCAGCAGCAAGGGGGCCAGCAACCCGGATAATTCGTCCGCGTGGCATATCGTCTCGGAAATTCCTGTAGGGACCAACGCGGTCTGGTTCGGCATTGACAATGCCTATACCCAGAACAAGTGCATCCGGATCAATTCACAGTTCCGGAGCCGCGGAAAGACCAAGGATGCCCCCTATCCCGGAGTCGACCACGCACCTGCGCTGCCGCTCGAAGTCCTGGTGATCAATAACGGCAAGCGCGTGCAGGTCGCCCAGTACGGCGAGATGTGGCGCATGCAGCTCTACTTCTGGGATTCGGGATACCTGGCGTTCGCGACCAACACGTTGATCCCCAGCACTATCTATGGATCCATCAAGAATGCCCTGACAGCGACTGTCGCGAGCAAATAGCGCGAGCCGGTCAGGATTGGCGATAGGCGGGCCGGAGGATCATCTCCTCCGGCCTTTTTTTTATGGGTGCCCCCAAGTCGCGCACGTGACTGTGCTGTCGAAACCGCTGCGGCGGGGCGGGGAGGACGACCGGTCAGCACAGGTCCTCTACGCAGCCGGCAAGGGGGGCGGTCCGCCAAGCGGCGAGGGGGTCCGTTGCCTGGCGGATTCCGGAAAGACCCATCCCCCAGGGCGCTCCGGAGAGAGGAACGGCCGGGCAGAGGCAATCGGGGTTGTGCAGGACGGGAATCCGTGGCCAAACGAGCCGATGAGCGGGTTCGGCCCTTCGGGGGTTCGTTTCGCGGCGGCAGGCCAGCGCGGTCCGCGTGCCTTATGACCCGCCGGAGGCAGAACCGCACGTCGCGTGGTGTGTGCGGGCAGCGGGGGTGGCCTCGTTGCCTGTTTGATGGCCGTCGTGCGGGTCCGGCTTGGGGCTGAGTTTCGCGAGCATCGCCCGTATGGTGTGTAGCTGTTCTTGCAGGGTCTTGTGGGCAGCCTCCAGCTCGGCAATCCGGTCGCCGAGATTCTCGAGGTTGTCGCGGACCCGGTCGAGATTCCGCAGACGCTGCTCCATAAGCATCCGGTGTTCGCGGATGCGGGTCATCATCGGAGTCATGACGGATTTGCCCCAGGCCTTGGCCCCGCCATTGCACTGCTCAAAAATGCCGCGTGCGCGACTGACCAGAGTGATGAAGAATTTATTGATTACGAAGTGCTGTTCGGTCATCAGCATCACCGGGCTGTTGCGGAATGCCTCGGCCTCATCTTGGAGTCGCTGCAGTTCGCTGCGATATGGCAGCAGCGAGAAACCGACGGGTTTCAGCCTCGCAATGCCCGGACCAGCATCCAGATTCCTGTAAATCGCATCGAGCAGACCCTTGATCTGGTGGACCTGTCCGTTGACCTTGTCCATCAATTCGGCGGTTCGGCGGAAAAAGCTGTCCATTCCGGTCTTTATGCCGTGCGTTGTCCAGCTGTCCCGCATGCCGCGGCGCGTTTGGGCGATAAGCCGGTCAAAATTCTCCAGGCTAAGGTATTCAACGAGAATGCCGACCTGATCCGACAGGACAGCCCGCGCCGACAGAAATTTTTGCTGCTTTGAATCGAACGCCGCCTTCTCGGCCTTGAGGCGTGTTGCCAGAGCCTGGATGACGTCGCGGCTCTTTCCTCCG
Source organism: Pseudomonadota bacterium (assembly GCA_021785795.1). The sequence goes on along the minus strand of JAJYEK010000004.1, from coordinate 80,954 downwards.
AGGCTGCGGAGTTCTCCGAGCTGGTCATCGGTGTCTGCGAGGCGCGTGCTGACCAGCGCCTCGGTTCCGCGGACCATGTCGCCGATCTCGCGAGCGACCTGGTCGCGCAGGTAGGCCTCTCTGGAGGGAACGAGATCTTCAGCGAGATTCACCTCCAAGGCGGGCAAGCCGCTTCGTTCGTTCAGGGAGTTGTCCCCCTTGATCTTGGCAAGCAGGCCTTTCTGCGCCGAAACGGGAAATACCCGGCTCTGGCTGATACCCAGTGCCCGGGCGGTCTCCAGAGCCTGGCGTGTTATCGTGTCGGCAATCGCTTCCGCGCCGCGCAGCTCATCCCACAGGGTATCGATCTTGTTGAGCACGGCAAGGCACCTGCTTCTGCCGGGCCCGGTGCCCACCTGAACCTGGCCGTTCCATACCGCTAAATCCGATTTCGTGACGCCGGTATCGGCTGCCACGACGAACATGACTGCCTGCGCATTCGGCAGCAGGCTCAGCGTGAGCTCCGGCTCCGTTCCGACCGAGTTAAGCCCGGGCGTATCTAGGATGACCAGCCCCTGCTTGAGCAGCGGGTGCGGATAGTTCACGATTGCGTGGCGCCATATCGGGATATCCGCCTTCCCGGCGGCGTGTGCTTGCATGGCGTCGCGCTCTCCCTGCGCGCGGAAAAAGCCAAGTTCGCGCGCTTCATGAAGGCTCACGGTCTTGGTTTTCATGATTTCCTGGAGTGTCGCGGCCATGCTCTTGGGAGATTCGAGGTCCAGCGGAAGGGTCGTCCACTGGAGCGGTGTGCGCCGCAATTCGGCAATGGTGAGCGGCGAACTCCGCGTTTCTATCGGCAGAAGCCGCAGGCATGGCGGCAGACGATCGTCGAATAGAAGTTCCGTCGGACACATGGTTGTACGGCCGGCATCGGACGGAAGGAGCTGGCGCTTGCTGTCAGAAAAAAATATGGCATTGATGAGCGCAGTTTTGCCCCGTGAAAGCTCGCCAACCAGCGCCACTGTTAGCCGGTCTGACTTGAGGCTGTCGATCAGTTCGTAGATTCGTAGATCATCTTCGGCGCTGCCGAGCCCGTGCTGCTCAGCCCAGCTCTGGTATTCGCTTACGGACCTGATCAGGTCATCGCGCCAATCTCGGTAGTGCGCGAGGCGCCTGGAAAGGACATTGATCACAGCCATGGGGCGGCCGCTCTCGGGACGCGTGCGATCGACATCCGGGAGGCTGCGGCTGCACAGCAACCGGCTTCTGTAGCGAGGTTCATTTTCTGGTGACCTGGCCCACTTCGAGCGGTACCCGCGCCGGAGCCTGGATGCGTGCGAGTTTGATCCTGGACCCTTGGCCGTGCACCAGCGTGACGCAGCTTCTGTTCACCCCGAAGCACTCGGCAAGATAGCCGATCAGCTGTGTGTTGGCACGGCCGTCCACTGGAGCGGCAACGACGCGCACTTTGACGCAGTCGCCCAGAGCTCCGAGTATCTCATTGCGGCGCGCCCCCGGCTGGACCCTCAGCCGCAAAAGCAGGTCCGGACCATCCCAGACCGCGGCAGCGGCTATGCGGCCAGCCATGGGCGCGCCGATATCAGGGCCATCTGTGCGATGCCCAGGGCAATATGATCGACGAGCATTACCGCCAGCTCTAGAAGAATAAGAACCGCCACCGGAGACAGGTCTAGTCCGCCGATCGGGGGGATGAGGCGTCGTGCCGGTCGCAGCAGCGGCTCGGTCAGGCTAACCAGCAAGTGCATGGCCGGGCTGCGCGGATACGGTGCAACCCAGCTGAGTATCGCCCGCACCAGTATCGCGAAAAGAAATACATAGAGCGTGAGATCTGCGATCTGGGACAGAGACAACACCATCAGCACCAGAGCCGTGAGCGGGTAACCGCGCAGCAGGGCAATGAGGTACTGCTCAAGGGCCTCGAGCAAAAGCAGCAGCACGATCGACGCCCAGTCGATGCCCAGAAACCCCGGGATCAGCCGTCGCAGCGGCAGCAGGGGAGGATTTGTGACGGTAACCAGGAACCGGGCCAGCGGGTTGTAGAAATCGGCGCGCACTCTTTGCAGAAGAAACCTCACGAGCACGGCCAGGATGTACATCCCAAACAGCGTATTGACGAGCAGCAGGCCCGCTTGCGAGAAAAAGCCATCCATCATTGTTTTCCCAACATTTCCGCCAACTCGTGCGCCCGCGCAATCGCGGCGGCCACGGCATCATTGAAAAGCTGTGCGATGTTCCCCTTTTCCAGCACTTGTACCGCGCGTTCGGTGGTGCCCCCGGGTGAGGTGACGCGGCGACGAAGCTGGATCGGTTCTTCACCCCCTTCGAGCGCCATCTTGGCGGCCCCATAAGCGGTTTCCAGCGTGAGAAGGCGCGCGGTCGCAGCATCGAGCCCGTGCTTTAGCGCCGCTCGCTCCAGCTCCTCCATTACCATGAAGAAGTATGCCGGTCCGCTGCCGGATACGGCGGTGACAACGTCCATCAGGCTTTCGGTTCGGACCCAGGCGGTGACGCCAACGGCCCGCAGGATTGATTCCGCCTCATCATGCTGTGCCTGCGTTACCAGTTCATTGCCGAACAGTCCGGCTGCACCCGACCCTATGAGTGCCGCAGTATTGGGCATGACCCGGACGATGGCGACCCCCCCGCCGAGCCAGCGTTGCAGGTCCTCAACCCGCACCCCGGCCGCAATGGAAACGACAAGAGGCTTGGTCTTCTGGACGCTGGCAGTGATCCCGGCGGCTACGCTCCGGAGCAGCTGCGGCTTGACGGCCAGCACGATTACGTCGGCGCGGGCCGCCACTTCGTCGTTCTTCTCGTAGACGGCGAGCCCCAGGGCCTCGGCAGCTGCCTTGCGCTGGTCCGGATCCGGGTCCGACAGGATCAGCCCCCGTTTCTGCCAGCCATTGGCAACCAGTCCTCCGGCAAGGCTGCGTGCCATGTTACCGGCACCGATAAACCCGATCACATGATCATTCATTGCTCTTCGAGCGACTGCCCCCCGTTTAGCCCAGTGTAGAACGACATTAGGGTCAAGTGAAAGCCCGAAACACTCAGCCGAACCGCCGGGTTCGGGCCAGCCGATGGGCGGACTGCGATGGGCTGCCGGCAGCCTTGTTTGTCGGCTGGTGCCCGTTATACTAAAAAAGACCGTACCTTACCGAATACTCCGCCAACAGGAGATGGTGCATGGACATCGCCGAATTGCTGGCGTTTGCCTACAAGCAGAACGCTTCAGATCTGCATCTGTCCGCTGGACTGCCGCCCCTCATTCGCATCGATGGTGACGTCAAGCGCATAAACGTGGACCCGCTCGACGATCGCACTGTCCACAACATGATCTACGATATCATGACGGACAAGCAGCAGAAGGATTATGAAGAGTTCCTGGAGACCGACTTCTCGTTCGATTTGCCCAATATTTCGCGATTCCGCGTCAATGCGTTCAATCAGCAGCGGGGCCCCGGTGCCGTATTCCGCACCATCCCGTCCAAGGTGCTGACTCTCGAGCAGCTCGGGGCGCCTCCCAGCTTCAAGGACATCTGCGACCAGCCGCGCGGCATCGTGTTGGTGACCGGCCCGACCGGATCCGGGAAGTCGACCACGCTTGCGGCGATGATCAACTACGTCAATGACACCCGCCACGAGCATATTCTGACTATCGAGGATCCTATAGAATTTGTGCACATAAGCAAGAACTGCCTGATCAACCAGCGAGAGGTCGGCCGCGATACCCTAGGCTTCAACAATGCGTTGCGCTCGGCGCTGCGCGAGGACCCGGATGTGGTTCTGGTGGGCGAATTGCGCGACCTTGAAACCATCCGTCTCGCACTGACAGCCGCCGAGACCGGACATCTGGTATTCGGGACCCTGCACACTAGCTCGGCTGCCAAGACAGTTGACCGCATTGTCGACGTCTTTCCGGCGGCCGAAAAGGACATGGTTCGCGCCATGCTCTCGGAGAGCCTCCGGGCGGTGATATCGCAGAGTCTGCTGAAGAAGCTGAGCGGAGGACGCATCGCAGCCCACGAGATAATGATCGGGACCCCGGCGATCCGGAACTTGATCAGGGAAAACAAGATTGCACAGATGTATTCTGCGATGCAGACCAGCCAGGCGCAGGGCATGCAAACGCTCGATCAGTGTCTTATGGAAATGGTGCGCAACCGGATGGTAAGCCTCGAGGAAGCCCGTTCGTATGCCGCGAACAAGGACAACTTCGGGGGAGCGGCAGCCGGCGGCAGTACGGCGACAGGAGGTAGGCGATAGATGGTCTTCAGCGATTTCCTGAAGCTCATGGTTCATAAGAAGGCGTCAGACCTATTCATAACCGCAGGTGTGTCTCCGTCGCTCAAAATTGACGGAAAGGTCACTCCGGTTACGAAACAGGCATTGACGCCGGAGCAGGCGCGCGCCTTCACCTACGGGATCATGACCGAAGAACAGCGTCGCCAGTTCGAGGCGACCAGCGAATGCAATTTCTCGATCAATCCCAAGGAGATCGGTCGGTTTCGGGTCAACGTTTTCATGCAGCAGGGCTTGGTGGGTATGGTGCTTCGGACCATAGAGAGCAAGATACCCCGTTTCGATGAGCTCAACCTGCCGAAAGTTCTTGCCGACATTGCACTCACCAAGCGTGGTCTCGTGATTTTCGTCGGTGCAACGGGGTCGGGAAAGAGTACCTCGCTTGCGGCCATGATCGGCTACCGCAACGAATACAGCTATGGCCATATCATAACCATCGAGGATCCGATCGAATTCGTGCATGAGCCCCGCAACTGCATCATTACGCAGCGAGAGGTCGGCGTGGACACCGAATCTTTCGACGCAGCGCTCAAGAACACGCTGCGCCAGGCGCCCGATGTCATCCTGATCGGCGAAATTCGTTCGCGCGAGACCATGGACTACGCCGTAGTCTTTGCCGAGACCGGACATCTGTGTCTGGCGACGTTGCATGCAAACAGCGCGAACCAGGCGCTCGATCGCATCATCAACTTCTTCCCCGAAGACCGACGCGGCCAGTTGCTGATGGACCTGTCGCTAAATCTCAAGGCAGTGGTGTCGCAACGTCTGATCCCGATGAAAGTGGGCAAGGGGCGCGTTCCGGCCGTTGAGATAATGATCAATTCCCCTCTAATTGCCGATCTGATCCTGAAGGGCGAGATTCATGGCATCAAGGAGCTGATGGCCAAGTCGACCGAGACCGGAATGCAGACCTTCGATCAGTCGTTATTCAATCTCTATGAGGGCGGCCTCATCACATACGATGATGCGCTCCGAAATGCCGACTCGGTCAATGATCTGCGGTTGCGCATAAAGCTCGAAGGCAAGGACGCAAAAGGTCAGGAGCTCGGGGATTCCATGCGTAACGTGACGTTCTGAGCAGTACGGCGTGTGGCGGTGCCGCAGCGGGGATTCGGCGGTTCTGGCATTCTCCCGGCCGTGGACGGATCGCTATGGTTTGCGGCTTCAAAGGCTAAGCAAGCCGCGCCGGCTGGATCTCCGGGTCATTTAGGGCCGCGGAGCCGGGCTTTACCGCGCCTCAAAGACGAGCTTGCCGCCAACGAACGTGTGGGTTACGGCACCATGAAATTCCCAGCCCAGAAAAGGGCTATTGTGCCCGCGGCTCGTGAACCGGTCGACTGACAGGACCCATCGGGCCTCGGGATCTACGATGCACAGGTCTGCGGTAGCGCCGACGCCGAGGTGGCCGGCGTCGATACCGAGAATCCGGGCAGGTTTGCTGGTAAGGAGGGCAACGGCCTCGACCAGACCCAGCAAGCCCTGGTCCACCAGCCTCAGGGTAAGAGGCAATAGCGTCTCCAGGCCGGAAATCCCGGGCTCCGACTCGGCAAAGGGCGCGAGTTTGGCGTCCGGCTCGTGCGGCTGGTGGTCCGAGCAGATTGCAGATATGACCCCGCTCGCCAGTGCCTGCCGCAGGGCGCCCCGATCGTGGTCTGCCCGCAGCGGCGGAAGTACGTGGCACTGCGTGTTGAAGAATCCGATGTCATGTTCTGTCAGGTGCAGGTGATGTGCGGTTACATCGGCGCTGACGTCCAGGCCCCGCTCCTGTGCTGCCGCAACCATCGCCACTGCGCGGGCGCTCGACAGCTGGCAGAAGTGCGCGTGCGCACCGGTTTGTTCGACCAGCGCCAGGTCACGGGCGACGCCCGCGGTCTCAGCCGCCTCCGGAATACCCGGCAGGCCAAGGCGCGTACTCACTTCTCCCTCATGCACGCAGCCACCGTTGCGCAGCCAGGGATCGTTTGGATGCAGGAACACCGTCAGTCCGAAGCCCGCTGCGTACTCCATGGCACGGCGCATGACGAGGGTGTCCGTGACGGGTTCGAGGGCATTGCTAAAGCCTACGCAGCCGGCTTCGTCCAGCGCCGCCATGTCCGTGAGCAGCTTGCCCTGCAGTCCCTGGGTAAGGGCACCGAGCGGGTGCACGAATGCGAGACCGAATCTCCAGGCACGCTGCTGGATCATCTGGGCCATTGCGGGGGTGTCGATTACCGGGTAAGTATCGGGGGGGCAGCACAGGGTGGTTATGCCGGCGCGCACGGCCGCTCGCGTCTCGCTTTCCATCGTCGCCTTGTACTCCAGGCCAGGTTCCCGCAGTCGTGCGCGTAGGTCAACGAGCCCCGGAAATACCAGTTTCCCGCGGGCATCGACCGTCTGTTCGGCCCGGAATCCGTCCGGAGCGGTACCGACGCCTGCTATGAATCCCTGTTCGCTGATAAACAGATCCTGCTGCCCGTCAATGCCGTTGGCGGGATCGATGACGTGCCCTCCGGCGATTTGCACCCTCATTCTGTGCGCCTCGATTCCGCAGGAGCGGGGCCGGCTCCCGGTCCGCCCATGATTAGGGCCATGATTGCCATGCGTACCGCTATCCCGTTGGTTACCTGGGGAAGAATGACCGACCGGGGGCCATCGGCAACCGCCGAGTCGATTTCCAGACCCCGGTTCATCGGCCCCGGGTGCATGATGATGGCGTCCGGCTTGGCATACGCAAGCTTCTCCGGAGTCAGGCCGAACAGGTTGAAATACTCCTGCTCGCTCGGGATAAGAGCGCCGTTCATGCGTTCGCGCTGGAGCCTGAGCGTAATGATGACGTCAACATCCTCGAGCCCGGATCTAATGTCGGTGAATGCCTGGACGCCCAGTTTCTCCACCGCAGTCGGCAGCAGCGTCATGGGGGCGACGACCCGTACTTCGGCGGCGCCAAGCGTGGTCAGGGCGTGAATCTGGGAACGCGCCACGCGCGAGTGCAATATGTCTCCCACGATGGCGACCCGCAACTTCTCGAACGGCCCCTTGTAGCGGCGAATCGTGAACATGTCGAGCAGGCCCTGGGTAGGGTGGGCATGACGGCCATCTCCGGCATTGATGATATGTACGTGCGCAGGAACGTGTTGGGCAATCAGGTGGGCGGCGCCAGATTCGCGGTGCCGTACCACGAACAGGTCGGTGTGCATTGCCTCAAGGTTGCGGACCGTATCGAGCAGGGTTTCTCCCTTTGTAGTGGACGAGGCAGCTGGATTGAGGTTGATGACGTCGGCCGACAGGCGCTTGGCGGCTATTTCGAAAGTCGTCCGTGTCCGCGTGCTGGATTCGAAAAAGAGGTTGACGACGGTTTTGCCACGCAGCAGCGGCAGCTTCTTGATTTCCCGCTCGCCCACTGAAATAAACGATTCGGCGGTATTAAGTATCTCTGCGATGGTTTGTCGCGGAAGTCCTTCAATGGTAAGCAGATGGCGCAGTCGGCCCTGGCTATCAAATTGCAGATCGCAGCGCGTCAATCGGCCACCTGCTGAAGCGTAAGCGCCAGCGGTTCGGGGCCGACGAGCTTAATATGTTCGCCCTTTCCCAGCTTCAGTGTGTGCCCGATCACCTGGGCCTCAATCGGCAATTCGCGTCCGTCCCGGCATATCAGTACCGCCAGGCTGACCGATGCCGGGCGTCCATAATCAAAAATCTCATTCAGTGCAGCGCGCACGGTTCTGCCGGTATGCAAGACGTCGTCTACGAGGATTACGTGGCGGTTCTCCAGGTTGACCGGTAAATGAGAGGTCTTGACCTGCGGATTGACGCCTACCCGGGTGAAATCATCGCGGTAGAAGGAAATGTCCAGAGTTCCCAGGAGCTCGTTCAGACCCAGGGCCCGGTGCAGGCGGGTTGCAACCCAGGCGCCCCCGGTATGCACCCCGACCATGATGGGGTTGAGTGCAAGCCTCGGCCGCAGCTCATCCGCCATGTACGCCAGTGTGGCCTCGATATCAATGGCCTGAAGCATGTCTTGAATCTGTCCGCTCATCGAGAAATGCCTGCAGGATCGTCTGCGCTGCCAGCCTGTCGAGCTTGGATTTGTGCCGCTTCTGGGGCACGCCGGCTTCCATGAGCACATTTTTCGCGGCCACTGATGTAAGCCGCTCGTCAACCATATGTACCGGCAGATTGTATCGGGCCCGCAGGCGATTACCAAACTTCTTTGCTGCCCGTGTCATGTCGTTTTCGGTGTCGTCCATGTTCAGTGGCAGACCGACTACCAGGGCGCAGGGCTGCCATTCCTCGATCAGGCGCGTGATATGGTCCCAGTCCGGCAGCTCGTTGCGTGCTGCAACCGTGTCGAGTGCCTGGGCCAGACGCGAGGCGGACCGGCCGACCGCAACGCCTATATGTTTCCTGCCGAAATCGAAGGCGAGATATGTATTAGCCTTCAAGCGTGGCCCGTTTCTTCGGAAAGGGCCGCCAGGTCTATCCCCAGCAGATGGGCCGCTGCGCCCCAGCGCTGTTCAGCAGGCATGTCGAAGAGGATTGACCGGTCGGCGGGTCCGCTGAGCCACGCATTCTCCGCAATTTCGCGCTCCAGCTGCCCCGGAGCCCAGCCGGCATAGCCCAACGCCAGAAATGAACGGCGCGGCCCGCGGTTCTGGGCAAGAGCGACGAGTATGTCGCGCGAGGTCGAGACTCCGAGCGTGTCTGAAACGGGCAGTGTCGACTCCCAGTTCCCGAGCGGCTCGTGGACAACGAAGCCACGATTGCCCTGCACCGGCCCCCCGAGGTGCACCGGGAGATCCAGCGGAGCAGCTCCGGCAATCTCGATATCCATCTGGTGCAGGATCTCGCGCAGGCTTAGGTCGGTGGGGCGGTTGATGATCAAACCCATAGCTCCCTGACTGGAATGTTCGCAGATCAGCGTTACCGTGCGCGAAAAATTCGGATCCGCGAGGTTCGGCATCGCGATCAGGAATTGGTTGGCCAGAGAATCCATTTCACCCATGAGCATAGTATCCGGCAGGGTATGGCGCGGGCGCAAGTCGTGCCGCTGTCGGCTCAGGGGCTGGTGCTGGTCACCGAGGCGTTTGCGAACTTCCAGGTTCGGATTATGTGCAGGATATCGGTGTCGGCCCGAATGTTTGGCGGCAGCGGGGCAAAAGGGGCCGCCAGACTGACGATCCGGATCGCGGCGTCGTCCAGCACCTTGTGCCCGGAGCTACGCAGCACCTTGACCCGGTACACGCTGCCGTTGGCCCGGACGGCCACGTCCAGCACCAGTTCGCCCGATATATGGCGCTGAATTGCTTGTGCCGGATAATTCAGGTTGCCGATGCGCTCCACCTTGGCAGTCCACGCATCCATGTAGGCCGCGTATTTGTACTTTACGGTGCGCGCGTCAATGTACTTCTGGCGGGGAAGTTTTTCGTACTGCTGCCAGGAGCGGCTGATTTCAGCGTTCAAGTGGGCCCGTTCACGCTCGAGACGCGCGAGTTCGGTAAGTCCCGGAGAGGCATGGCCGCTCAGTCTGCGTCGCCGCGGAACCTGCGGCCGCGGACTGGTGATGGCAAAGCCGGCGGCGTCATCGGTAAGGAGCGAGGCGAGTCGGCGTACGCTGCGTACAGGAGCTTGGGCGCCGGGGTGTGCCACCGGAATGCGATTGTTCCGGTCGCTCAGCTCCATCGCAGGCAGAGGTGTACGGGCGATGTCCGGTTTCCTGCTATTGCCGCCGCCATCCTGGTTTGCCTGCGCCAGATAGTCGGGGTGGTCGGGCGCGCGGTCGCTGTGGGTCTGAACCAGCGTGATTTCTAGGGTATTGAGGCCTGGCATGCGTACGCTCGGCGCTGAGAAGGTCACTCCTAGGATTACGACCATGTGTACCAGTATCGATACGAAGACTGCCAGCCCCAGGCGGTCGGAGTCGGAAAAACCGAACGCCGTCCGGGCGGAGCTTTCCGGAAGGTCGTCCGCGGCAGGGTTCTGGTTAGGTGTAGAGACCACCGATTCCATTTCAGTTGTAGCGTGCATGACGCACAACTGCGTCCAGCAGTTGTGCGCTGATATTGAGTCCGTAGATCGAGTCGATCTCGCGTATGCACGTGGGGCTTGTGACGTTGATCTCGGTGAGATAATTGCCGATCACGTCAAGTCCTGCAAACAGGATCCCCTTTGCGCTCAGGACAGGCCCTACCTGTTCGCAGATCCACCGATCACGTCCGCTCAGCGGACGTCCCTCTGGCCGTGCACCCGCGGCAAGATTGCCACGGCTCTCGCCTTCCACGGGTATCCGGGCAAGCGCATAGGGTACAGGCTCGCCATCGATCATGAGGATGCGTTTGTCGCCTTCGCGGATTTCGGGAATATAGCGCTGCGCCATCGTCATGCGTGCTCCCTTTGCAGTGAGCGTCTCAATGACTACGCTGATGTTCGGGTCTCCCTGGCGTAGCCGGAATACTGATGCGCCCCCCATTTGGTCCAACGGTTTCAGCACGATATCGTCCTGCTCGCGCAGGAAAGCGCGAATATCCGCCGCATTGCGGGTTACCAGGGACGGCGGAACGCACTGGGGAAACCAGGCAGTAAACAGCTTCTCATTGGCGTCGCGCAAGCTCTGCGGCTTGTTCACCACCAACGTCCCGCGGGACTCGGCCAGTTCGAGGAGGTAGGTGCTGTAAATATACTCCAGGTTGAACGGGGGGTCCTTGCGCATCAAGATCACGTCGAACTCATCCAGCGGCTGCACCTGTGCCGCGTCGAGTTCGTACCACGGGGTGCGGTCATGGTACGGCACGATGCGTTGGCAGTGCCCCAGGGCGCGGCCGTCACGCAGCAGGAGGTCTCCCTGTTCGAGATAGTGGATTTCCCAGTCGCGCGCCCGTGCCTCGAGCATCATGGCGTAGGTGCTGTCTTTCTTGATGTTGATGGATTCGACCGCATCCATCACGATTGCAATTCTCATGTTCTGGCTCCCCGCACGCCGCCTGTCAGCATGAGCACGGCAGGATCACCCGCCAAGCGAGGCCTCGTGGATCTCGCGGGCGGCGGCAAGAAGCGCCAGGCGAGCGATGACGCCATATGCATAAAACCGATTCGGCTGGGCATCCGGAGCGCGTGTGCGGTCGGGTTGTGTGCACGAGTCCTCGAATGCGAGCGCCTCGAAGCTCATCCCAGGCATGTTTAAGTTTTCGTCGCGTCCGCGTCCGGGATGCACCCGGTAGAATCCGCCCACGACGAAGCGGTCAATCATGTATACCACCGGCTCGGCTGTCGCCTGCGGTTCTCCCCAGGTTTCAAAGGTGTAGACACCTTCCTGGACGATGACATCCGTGACCAGATGTCCTTCCTTTCCGCGCGCCATCTTCGTGCGTTGCTTGCGGTTGAGTTCGCGAAGCTGGTCGGTGCTATGCACCGTCATGATGTTCATCCCGTAGGTACCGGCGTCAGCCTTCACGATCACGAAGGGTTGCTGGTCGATGCCATATTCCCGATATTTCTGTGTGATCTGGTCAAGTACGGCGGCGACATTGGTTACCAGGCACTCCTCCCCGATGCGCTGCTGGAAATCGATCTGACCGCAATTCCGGAAAATCGGGTCAATCAGCCAGGGGTCAATGGCGATGAGCCGGGCGAACTCCCCGGCCACGCGCCGGTAATGGGTAAAGTGGCTCGACTTCAGGCGATTGGACCAACCCATTGCAAGCGGCGGGACCACCGTCTGGCTCAGATTCTCGAGTATTGCCGGCCGTCCGCCCGACATATCGTTGTTGAGCAGAACAAAGCAGGGGGCAAAGTCGCCGACGCGCAGCCGGTTTGACTCGCGCACCAGGGGTTCGAGAACAATGCTTGCTCCAGAGGGTAGTACGATGGTTTGGGCCTCCTTAAGATCGACGATGAGCGAGCCGATGCGTACCTGGAATCCGGCTGTCTCCAGGATCTTCTTTAGGGCGGCCAGACTCTCGAGATAGAAGAGGTTGCGAGTGTGGCTTTCTGGCACAAGCAGGATGTTGCGAGCCTTCGGACCGTAATGCTCCATTGCCGACTGCACTGCCTGGACGCAAAGCGGCATGAACGCGGGATTGAGGTTGTTGAATCCGGCAGGAAACAGGTTGGTGTCGATTGGGGCGAGCTTGAAGCCGGCGTTGCGAAGGTCGACCGATGCGTAAAACGGAGCCCGCGTTTCCTGCCACTGATCACGCAGCCATTGTTCAATATCGCCCTGATGGCTGAGCAGGTGTTCCTCCAGCCGCTGAAGCGGGCCGGTCAGGGCTGTGGTCAGGTGGGGCACGGCGTGCAGGTGTTCAATGGTCATGAAGCTCGGATCTCGAAATCAAGCATTAATTTGATCTGATGGTAACGCCATATGCCACGACGGCAAAATATAGCTGCCCGCCGGATATTACTGTGGCACGTTTCATGCTTTGTACCGTTGTGTTACCCATAGGGGCCAGCACGCCAGCGCGTCCCTTGTCCCGAGCTGCCCGCTTAGCCCCCTTGTGTAAGCTGTGCATTCCCCGGGGTCCGGTGCGATGCAGTGTGATCAGGGCCGAAACCGTTCGGCCAGGCTGCCGCCAGCGCCTTGTCGTGCCCTCGCGGCGATGGATTTTGGCCATCTTTTGTGCTACTAAATCATTATCCTACAAAAAAAACCAGAGAAAACACCTTTAAAAACGGGCAAGAACGGAAGCCGCCATCTAAAATGAGAAGTTGATACGCACAGCGTTAAGGTTAGGGTGGAGCAGGATCTTGAATATCAAGGTAATGATCATAGACGACAGCAACACCATACGTCGTACTGCCGAGGCGTTGCTGAAGAAGGCCGGCTATGAGGTGTTTACTGCCTCGGATGGCTTCGAGGCGATGGCGTTGATCACTGATCATCGGCCGGACATCATCTTTGTCGACATCATGATGCCGCGGCTAGACGGGTACCAGACCTGTCAGCTGATCAAGAACAATAAGAAATTCAAGGACACGCCGGTCATCATGCTCTCGAGCCGGGATGGCCTGTTCGATCGTGCGCGCGGGCGGATTGCGGGGTCGCAGGAACACATCAACAAGCCATTTACACAGGAAGAACTCATTGAGGTGATCAACAAGTACGTTCACTAGATGGCCGGCGGCAATCTGTGGGAACGGTAAACGCAAGAGAGGTAAGAGGGAAATGGCGATTAAGAAAGTTCTGGTGGTGGATGATTCGCCTACCGAGGTGCATCTGCTGCGCCAAATGCTGACTAAAAACGGTTTCACAGTTACGGCTGCCGCGAGTGGAGAAGAGGCAATCGTCAAGGCCAAGGCCGAGAAGCCCGACCTGATCCTCATGGACGTGGTCATGCCCGGCATGAGTGGTTTCGAGACTACACGCAGCATTACCAAGGACCCACAAACCGCCGGGATTCCGGTCATCATCTGCACGACAAAGGGCCAGGAAACCGACAAGGCCTGGGGATTGCGCCAGGGCGCAAAGGATTACATCGTCAAGCCGGTCACCGAGACGGTATTGATGGAAAAGATCAAGGCGCTCTAGATGGCACTGCCAACCCAGGATCCGCTGAGCCTGCTGCATAAGATGCAGCTCGCTAGCCGCACGAACGCGCCGGGTCTGCCGGAACAGGTGCAGACTGTGGTGCTGTGGTCTGGCCTTGGCTTCAGGATCGCTGATCTCGCCCTGGTTGCGCCGCTCAACCAGGTGTCGGAGGTCTTGCCCTGTCCGGCCATCACGCTGGTGCCAGGAACGCGCCGTTGGGTAAAGGGCATCGCAAATGTTCGCGGCAACCTGTTTACTGTAATCGATTTGCCGGAATACTTTGGTATGGATCCGGTGGCTATGAGCGAGCGCGCCAGACTGCTGATCATGAATGCCGCGAATCTCAACGCCGCGCTGTTGGTGAATGAGGTTCTCGGCTTGAGACATTTCGACGAGGAGCAGGAGCGCGCCGATGTGTCCGGGCTGGATGGTCCGGTGTTTGCGCATGTGCGGGGAGCATTTCAGCGGGACGATATCCTGTGGGGGATATTCGACATGCAGTCCCTGGCTGCGAGCGAGGCTTTCATCAATGTGGCGGCCTAGCGGTCGGGCGCAGGCGGAGCAGGACGGCGCACGGCCGGTGCCGAATCGCACCGGGCTAGGACGGGTGTATGGCTTAGTGGAATTCAACTGTACGGGAGTCTCTGTCGAGATGAGGTGCATAGCATGGCTATTGTGAAATTGCCCAAGATAGGCAGGGCCAATGCCGGGCAGGCTGACCAGGATAACTCCGGCGGGCTGCAGGCCCAGATTCCCCCCGATACGGGTGAGGAATACATCGAGGTCCAGTCAGGGGGGAGTTCCGGTACAGGTATCCGGGATTTCGGCAGGTTTGCCACTGGCCTGCCCTTCCTGCTGGTGGGGATGGTGCTGTCGTTCATCGCCGTCGCCTGGCTGTTTGCGGCCAGCGCGCAGGAAGCTGACCGCGATTCCAAGTACGTGGCCCAGTCCAGCGAGCTGCTCATGCTGTCGCAGCGCATCGCAAAAGATGCGCGCGAATCGGTGTATGGACAGGAGGATGCTTTCCCCACACTTAAGTCTTCGCGCGACACGTTTGAGAACATCATCACCAATCTGACCAAGGGCAATCCGAAGCTCAATATACCGCCCAGCCCGCCGCAGGTGGCGCCAGCCCTAGATGCACTTACTGCGCGGTGGGCAAGAACGCGCAGGAACGTCGACCAGATTCTCAGCCAGGAAGACGCGGTGCTCACGTTGCGCGACCACGTGGTGGGGATCAATCAGGCGGTTCCGATGCTGCTCGCGGTCACCGACGAGGTTGCGGCCAAGGCAATCAAGGATCACGTCGGCGACCAGCTGGTTTACCTTGCAACGCGTCAAGGAATGCTGAGCGAACGTATCGCCAAGGACGTAAACCTGTTCGCCCAGGGCGGATCCGAAGCGGCGGTCGCAGCCGCGCAGTTCGGGAGGGATGCCAAGCTGTTTCGCGATACCGAGGCTAAACTGCAAGCCGAATTGCCGGCGAACGTGGACACCAAGCTGCAGGAGGTGGACGGCATCTATCAGGCCCTGAACGCACACGTCACGGGAATCCTCGGCATAGCCGCCGAGTTGTTTGTGTCGCAGCGCGCCAGCCAGAAGGTGTTCCAGCAGAGCGATCCGCTTCTCGATTCGGCCAAGAAACTGGTCGCCAGCTACACGGCGTTGTCGCAGGAGCGGAAGGCCAGCAGGACCCTGAGCTATATCATGGCCGGAGTGTCGTTCCTGTTCCTGCTGCTGGTGGGCCGCAAGCTGGTCAATGATCAGCGTGAGCGTGCGCGGGTGAGTTCGGAACAGAACCGTGCCACCCAGGATGCCATTCTCAAGCTGCTTGACGAGATGGGCAATCTGGCCGATGGCGATCTGACAATTCAGCCTGAGGTCACCGAACAGATCACTGGGGCCATCGCTGACTCGATCAATTTCGCTGTCAAGGAGATGCGCAGCCTGGTTATGCGCATCAAGGCAGCTGCCCAGCAAGTGGCGGTGGCGAGCGAGCGCAGCCGCCAGACCGCGAACGAGCTGACCCAGGCGGCAACACGCCAGGCGGCCCAAATTGCCGAGACCACGGAACGCGTGAAGTCGATGGCAAAATCGATGCAGGAAATGTCACTCAGCGCCGAAAAGTCAGCGCAGGTGGCGCAGGGCTCCGTGAATACCGCCAAGCGCGGGGCCGAGGCGGTCCAGAACACCATACACGGCATGGACGAAATGCGCGAGCAGATTCAGGAAACCGCCAAGCGTATCAAGCGTCTCGGCGAATCGTCGCAGCAGATCGGGGAGATCGTGGAACTTATCAATGACATCGCCGAGCAGACGAATATCCTGTCGCTTAACGCTGCGATTCAGGCGGCCATGGCCGGGGAGGCTGGCCGCGGCTTTGCGGTGGTAGCCGACGAAGTGCAGCGGCTTGCCGAGCGTTCCGGAGAAGCAACAAAGCAGATTGCCGATCTGGTGAAAACCATTCAGGCTGACACGAACGAGGCGGTCGCGTCCATGGAGCAGGCGACCAAGGGTGTGGTCGAGGGTACTCGACTAGCCGATGCCGCCGGACAGGCTCTCGGCGAGATCGAGTCAGTATCGGAGCAGCTTTCGGAACTCATTGTCGGCATCTCGCGCGTTGCCTACCAGCAGTCAGAGACGGCTACCGCCGTCTCCCAGAATATGGGCCAGATCCAGGAGGCTACGACTCTCACTTCAACGGGTACCCGTCAGACGGCCGAGTCGATCGGCAAGCTGTCGGATCTGGCGCGTGAGCTTCAGGCTTCGGTTGCCGGTTTCAAGCTGCCGGCGGCGTGAGCAGGCTGACCACGGCTGCACTGTCGGTCGGGCTGGGAGATGCGGCGTTTCGGTATGATTTCCTGATCCTATGAGCAGAATTGATCCGGGTACTCTCGGTTGGGTAAAGACTGAGATCGACGAGACTCTGAAGCAGGCTCGGCTTGCCCTGGAATCTTTCGCGGAAAACGCTTCTGACTCCACGAGCCTGCGGTTCTGCAACACCTATCTGCACCAGGTTCTCGGCACCCTGCAGATGGTCGAGCTCGATGGCGCCGCCATGCTGGCGCGCGAGAACGAGGCCCTGGCGCAGGACATCCTCGACGGCAAAATCACGGCGGGCGCACCGGCTTTCGAAGTTTTGGTGCGCGGAATCCTCTCATTACCTGATTACCTCGCCAGGGTTCAGCATGATCAGCCCGATGTGCCGCTGCGTCTGCTGCCGATCATCAATGAGCTGCGTGCCGCCCGCGGCGAAGCTCCGCTTGCCGAGCTGGACCTCTTTTCGCCGGACATGTCGGTACGGCCTCCGGCGCGACCCGGCGAGCGGTCACGGGCAAGCGAAGAAGATTTCCGGGCGAGCGCGCGTGCGCAACGGGGGCCATTCCAGGCGTCCATGCTTAACTGGTTGCGCGGGGCCGATGCCAGGGCCCACCTGGCCAGGATGTCGGAAGCCCTGGCAAGTCTTCAGAAACACGCCCACCTGGGTTTCATCGAGCAGCTATTCTGGGTTGCCGGTGGTCTTGCCGCCGCGCTCAGCGCCGGTGCGCTGGAAGCCACAAACGAACGCAAGAAGCTCTTCAGCCGTCTCGATCAGCAACTGAAGAAGTTCATAGATGGCGCTGACAAGCCCATGCAGCGGGCTGGTGCGGAGGCAATTACCAAAGCCATGCTGTTTGAGCTTGGTTCCGCGAAATCCAGTGACGGACTGATTGGGGAGATAAAGCGCGCGTTCGATCTGGATACGCTGCTTGGTACCACTACGGGCACTGTCGCGTCATCTTCCGATCTCTACGATCTGCCGACACCTGAGGCGCTGCGGGCCATTTCCGATGCGCTCGGTAAGGAAATTCGATCGGCACAGGAAATGCTATCGGCGTTTTTTGATGGCGGAGCGGGTGAAACGGCATCGCTCGGGTCGTTGGTCGAGCTGCTGCAGCGCATGTCCGGCACCCTTGGCATGCTAGGTGTAGGGATCCTCCGGAATCTCGTTGATGAGCTGGTGGGTGTCGCGCGCGCCCTTGATGCGGGACAGATCAAGAAGTCCGAGGCTGCGGCCATGCCAATGGCCGGAGCGCTGCTGCTGGTCGAGACCAGTGCGCGCGATTTCCACCGGCTCGGACCGGTATGGACGCAACACGTGGAAGAGGCGATCGGCCGCCTGCGTGCTCTCTATGCCCCGGGGCAGGAACGGTCGGTCGAGGGGATCGAGATATCGGACGCGGGACTCACTGATACTGAATTCAGGCAGCTGTTGCACGTCGTCTCGGGCGAGATACGCGTAAACCTTGGCAAGGTGGAGGAAATGTTAGAGACCTTCGCTGCCACGCCGGAGCGCCTGGAATTGCTGGAACCTATCCCGCAGCACCTCAGCCAGATCCAGGGGGCATTGCAGATTCTGGGCCAGGATCGGGTGGCCGAACTGACCGCAGCTACGGGGCAGTATGTGCAGGAGATCCAGACGGCGGCGGCGGTCGAGAATTCCATGCTGGATGCGTTGGCCGTTGCGGTCGGCACAATCGGAGCTTACGTCGAAGGACTCGAACGGGGGCGCCCGCATCTCGAGGCGCTGCTTGATGTGGCATGGCGCGACCTGGACACGGCACGATCAGGCAAGCAGCCCCCGGATGCGGAACCTGCGGCGCTCGTCGCCGAGGTGAACAGGGCTCTCGGCGCCTGGCTCGGTGATCCGGCAGATGGCGAGGCGCGGACTACCCTGCAGGGCAGCCTTGCCCAGATTGCCCGCATTGCCGGGTCCCGATCCCAAGACAGGATTGAGCATCTGTGCAGCGAGATGAGCAGCCTGCTCGGGCTCGTCGGCGCAGACCCGGACAAGTTTTCCGACGAGATCCGCGAAACGCTCGAACAGTCAGGGCAGATGCTCGCCCGGATGGTGAGCGAGCTCTTGACCCTCGAAATCAGGCCTGCAGAGGAAACGCCGCTACCCGACGAGAAGGTCGAGACAGCCGAGCTATCCGAACCTGCGCAGGCATCAATCCAATCGCCGCCAAAGGCAGCGTCAGGGTTGGACGACCTGGACGAAGAGATCATGCAAATCTTCGTCGAAGACGCCCGTGAAATCCTTCGCGTGATCGACCGGACCCTGCCCCAGTGGTGCGCCAAACCTGATGACCGGGACGTGCTGTTGGAGCTGCGGCGCGCCTTTCATACGCTCAAGGGCAGCGGCCGCATGGTGGGTGCATCGGCAATTGCGGAACTCGGCTGGGCCGTCGAAAACATGCTCAATCGGGTTCGCGAGGACAAGATTCGGCATTCGGACCAGATGTTCGATCTTCTATCCGAAGTCCAGCGAGTGCTGCCGATCATGGTGGCGCAACTCGAAGGGGGGCCTGCTCCGGACTCCGATATCGACGCCCTGCGCAACCGTGCGGATGCGCTGGCGAGCAACAGCGTGGCTGACGTGACGGTTACGCCTCCGCCGCCCGTGCTCACCGGAATCGAAGTGATCGAAGAGCCTGCGGAGACTCCGGCGCCGGCGGTTGTGCCGGAGACGGTTGTCGATACCGGAACGTCGGTGGCGCTCGATCCGGTACTCGTTCAGATATTCACAACGGAGACCCGAGGCCATTTGGCGACGATAGCGGACATTGTTGCGGAATCCCACGCTTCGGCTTCCATCATGGTTTCTGAGCCGCTGTTGCGGGCGGCGCACACGCTTTCGGGTAGTGCCCGCGCCGTCGGCCTGCGGTTCATGTCCGACTGCTGCGCGGAACTTGAGAAATTGCTGAAGGTCTTTGAGAATCGCCAGCACCCGCTGAGCGTGGCGGCGCTGGAACTGCTCTCGGAGTCGGCGATTGTCATCTCGGCGCTGGCAGAAGCCATCAGTCACGGAGCGCCCGCCGACGCGCTTCGGGAGCGGTTCGCTGATCTGACGCGCGCAATGAGCGCGGAGAGCCAGCATCTTGCGTCCCATGATGTCTCGGTACACGACGTCGTGGCGACGCCCCATCATCCGTTGCCAGAGGAACGGACCGAGTTCAGGGCAGTCGAAGCGGCTAGTCCGGCCGTTTCGCAGCCTGCAGCGGATTCGGTGTCGCCGGAAGTCGAAGAGGGGATTCTGGAGCAGACTGATCCAGAACTGCTGGAGATTTTTCTGGAGGAAGCGGCCGATATCCTCGGCGCAATAGAGGGTGCGCTGGCACGTTGGCGACAGGACCAGCACGATTCCGCTGCGGTGCAGGATCTCAAGCGTTCGTTGCATACCCTGAAGGGTGGCGCACGCATGGCAGGAGCCATGACCATGGGCGCTCTGAGCCACAGTACCGAGAGCCTGCTCAAAGAGGTCGAAGACCGGCGTGTCGCGGCTGGTCCGGAACTTTTCGATCTGCTGGACGAGGTTCATGATGTGCTGGTCGCGATGGTCGACCAGCTTCAGAACCGTCGTCCGGTCTCCGGCGTTGCCCAGCTGATGACAAAAGTCGCGGCGGCGCTCAAGGGTGAGGTCGCGGCCCTGCCGGCCGAAGCGCCGCCCGATGTGCCTGCCGTTGCCGAAGCGGAGCCGGCAGCTTCCACCGCCGAAGAGGAACTTGCCGGACATGCTGCAGCGGCCGTAGCAGCAGCACATTCACAAGCACATCGAGAAGAACCCCAGGTTCCGGAATTCACGGCTGAGTCAGAGCGGGAGCTTGTAACAGAGCCGGCATTCGAAACGGAGGTTGTGGCGGAACCGGCCTTGGCCACAGAGGATGCGGTGGCCGGTTCGGGAACTGCAGATATTGCTGATCGTCGCGGCGACGCGGCGGAATGGTTCGATTCCGGCGCAGAGGGCGCCGACCGCCGTGGCCAGATCAGGGTGCGTACCAGCCTGCTTAGCAGACTGGTGAACTATGCCGGCGAAGTGAGCATATCGCGTTCGCGCATGCAGCAGCAGATCTACGGATTCCGCGAGAATCTCGCTGAGCTGAACCGCAACGTGACGCGGTTCCGAGACCAGATCCGAGAGCTCGAAATCCACTCAGAGTCGCAGATCCTGTATCGGGCGGAACAAAGTCTGTCGAGCGCTGGATCCGAATTCGATCCGCTCGAGTTTGACCGGTTCTCGCGCCTGCAGCATCTGTCCCGCGGCCTGGCTGAAAGCCTGCATGATCTCTACACGATACGATCGAGCATGGATACCTTTGTCGGCGAGGCTGAAACCGTGCTGCAGCAGCAGGCTCGGGTTAATACCGAGCTCCAGGAAGGACTCATGCGGACGCGCATGATCAGCTTCTCAACTCAGGCGGCACGCCTGCGCCATATCGTGCGTCAGACCGCCCGCGAGCTTGGAAAGCGGGTCGAGCTGCAGCTGAGCGGCGCGGAGGTCGAAGTGGATCGCACGGTGCTGGAGCGCATGATCGGCCCGTTCGAACATATGATCCGTAACGCAATCGATCATGGTATCGAGGACGAGACGGCACGCAGGCGTGCTGGCAAGCCTGCAGTCGGCAAGATCAGCATCGACACCCGCCACGAAGGCAGCGAAATCGCAATCCGCTTCATGGACGACGGTGCTGGTCTGAACGTCGCAGCAATTCGCGCCAAGGCCGTGGAGCAGGGGCTGATCGCTGCGGATGCAGCGCTGTCGGAAGAGGAGTTGATGCAGTTCATTCTGGTCTCCGGCTTTTCTACAGCCAGCAGGATTACGCATCTTTCCGGTCGCGGTGTAGGCATGGATGTGGTCCACAACGAAATTAAGCAGCTCGGTGGCAGCATAACCGTGGATACCAAAAAGGGGGTGGGAACGACCTTCATCATCCGCCTTCCGCTCACGCTGTCTATTGCTCAGGCCCTGATGGTCCATGTCGGAGAGCAGATGTTTGCCATACCCCTGGCCTCGGTCATGAATATTCTCGAAGTGCCGGTTGCCGAGATAGAAAGGATCTCGACGGAGGAAAGGCCGGTGCTGCATCACGAAGAGCAGGCTTATCCGTTCATGCATCTCGGTGCGCGCCTGGGCATCCAGTCACAGTCGCGGTCAGCCAAGAAGTTGCCGGTGCTTCTTTCGCGCGGCGGATCGAGACAGATGGCGATGCAGGTCGATGCGCTGGGGGGCACCCAAGAAGTGGTCATCAAATCGGTAGGCCAGCAGCTGAGCCGCATTGCCGGCCTGTCCGGCGCCACCATTCTGGGAGACGGAAGGGTGGTCCTGATCCTGGATGTCCCGGGCCTGTGGCTGACGGAGGAGCGTTTGCACGTGGTCGCGCGCAGCGAGCCGCCGGAGCCTCCCGCCGCGGCTCGGCCGCCCCAAATAATGGTGGTTGACGATTCGATCACCGTGCGCAAGGTGACCAGCCGTTATCTACAGAAGCACGATATGGATGTCGTTGCGGCGAAGGACGGCATAGAGGCCTTGGAAAAGCTGCGTGAACAGGTCCCGGACCTGATGCTCGTCGATATCGAGATGCCGCGGATGGATGGCTATGAGCTCACGTCCAATGTCCGGTCGGATCCGTCCCTCAAGCACGTACCCATCATCATGATTACTTCGCGCGCCGGATCCAAACACCGCGACCGGGCGCTGCAGCTCGGAGTCAATCTGTACATGACTAAGCCCTACCAGGAGGATGACCTGCTGGCGAACATCCGGCTGCTGCTTCGCGGGCCCAAGTCCGATGATGCGGCTTAGGCGTAAAGCCCGGCAGCCGGTTGGCATGGTCGCGTGGCGTAGACTTCAGGCTGCGGAGAATACGTAGTGGCCGAAGACGCTCAATACCTGCGCATAGACATCGCAGGGGCGCCCTTTCTGCTTGCGAGCCGCACCGATCTCATCATCGAGCAACGCGAGAACCTTGCAGTAGATGAGGGCAGCGGTGCCGTCCGGGCGTGGCGCCTTTCTGGCCTGGACCGGTGGCCCGCGATCGGACTCGACCACAGCCTGCGGCCGCTTGCCGGAGACAGCTGGCGGCAGGCCGTGTTTTTCGGCTTTGGCCCGCATCCCGTTGGGCTGGTGGTTGATGACGTGCAGATACTGACGCAATCCGTTGGGGTGGAGCGTTTCACGCCCCTCGGACCTGCGCCTACCGACAGCGGCCATCTGTTTTCGGGGATATGGATCCGTGACGGGCAGATCGTGCTTCGGTTCGAGGCCGATGCGCTGGCCGCCTTTCTGCGCGAACTGGAAGCACGGCAATGAAGAGTGTGAACCTGGGTGCGCTGCATGCCCTGGAGATCCCGACGCGAACCGGGTCGCTGCTTGTTCCGAGCGCCTGTATCGCCGAGGTGGTGCCGAATCGCGCGCTTGCGGAGCTACCTCTCAGTCCGCAGTGGGTCCTGGGCGTCATGGCATGGCGTTCAAGGCCGGTCCAGGTAATCTCGCTAGAGGCGCTGATGGGGGGAGCCGGGGCGGCAACTGATGGGGTGCCGGACCCAGTGGCGGGGCGGCGGCAACGTGGAACAGGTAAGGTCGTCGTGTTCTATCCGTTACCGGGCCGCAACCCCTGGGAATTCTTCGGCGTGGCCGCCTGCTCCGAACCGCAGTCGCGCGTAGTCGATGGAGCCGTGCTCACCGGCACCGCGGATGGCCCGGACAACTCCATCATCGCGATGACCGTGCGGCTCGGCCAGTCGGTGCTTTCCATCCCAGACATGAGTGCGCTTTCGGTGGCGCTCTACTCCTGACCCTGCGGGGCTGTCCGGTACGTGGGGGTTCAGTTCCTCGTAGCGAACGAGATTGCCTCCATGGCAATGGCGGCGAGGTGGTCTATTTCTTCCGGTCTGATCACGTACGGCGGCATGAAGTAAATGACGTCCCCCAAGGGGCGAAGAATCGCGCCTCGCTCCAGCGCTTGGCGGTACGCCAGCCGGCCGCGCCGCTCCTGCCACGGATAAGGTTCTTGCGTTCGCGGGTTCTTCGCCAGCTCGATCGCGGCGATCATTCCGGTCTGACGTACTTCGCCCACATGCGGATGGTCGGCGAGCGGCGCGACGGCCCGCGCCATATGTTCGGCCAGCGCACGATTGCGGTTCAGCACATCGTCGTCCTGGAATATGTCAAGCGTGGCGAGCGCAGCCGCGCATGCGAGCGGATTGCCGGTGTAGCTGTGTGAATGAAGAAACGCCCGCTGCGAGGTGTAATCGTCGTAGAATGCCGCATAGATGTCATCGGTAGCCAGACATACCGACAATGGCAGATAGCCCCCCGTCAGCCCCTTTCCGGCACAGAGGATGTCCGGGCGTATGCCGGCCTGTTCACAGGCGAACATCGTTCCGGTGCGTCCAAATCCGACGGCGATCTCGTCAGCAATGAGGTGGATTTCGTGCTCGTCGCAGGCCTGCCGCAACAGATGCAGGTAGATCGGATCGTACATGCGCATTCCGCCGGCACATTGGACCAGCGGTTCGACGATGACCGCACAGACCTCGTCTGCATGCTGCTCCAGTGCTTGGCGCATGGGCTCAAACATGCGCCGGGAATAGTCAGCGCAGGTCTCGCCGGTGTCTCGCAGGTAGCAGTCAGGCGAGGGTACCGTGATATGTTGCTGAAGCAGCGGTTCGTACGTCTTGCGATAAAGCGCCACGTCCCCGACCGATAGGGCTCCCAGGGTTTCGCCATGGTAGCCGTTGCGCAGGCTGATGAAGCGGGTGCGCTGCGCGCAACCAATGTTGCGCCAGTAGTGAAAACTCATTTTCAGGGCTATTTCGACGGCAGCGGAGCCGCTGTCGGCATAGAAGCAATGTCCGAGCCCGGTCGGCGCAATCGCCACCAGACGCTCGGAGAGTTCCACGATCGGACGGTGGGTAAATCCGGCGAGAATGGCGTGTTCCAGTGAAGCAAGTTGCAGGGATATCGCCGTGTTTATGCGCGGATTGGCGTGACCGAACAGGTTGACCCACCAGGAGCTGATGGCGTCGATATAACGCCGGCCGTCGAAATCCTCCAGCCAAATCCCGTCGCCCGCCCTGATCGGAATCGGAGGAAGGTCCTCATGATCTTTCATCTGGGTGCAGGGATGCCAGAGCACTGCGAGATCGCGCTTGATCAGAGAGGCGTTTTTCATCGACTCAAGATACAAGATCTGCAAGATCAGGCACAAGCCGGAAAGGGACATTGCGCTGGCAGTCAGCCGTGCCGTTTCGGGATGTGGACTTTTCCCTTTTAGAATGTGGTTGTTTTCGTGCTGGCCCTGTCGCCGGACCCGATGCTATGGACCGGTTTCGTTGCTGCGGGAGGGTCGTTACGCGGCGGAGCCCGGCATGCGCCCGGTCCGGAGTTGCCGCCGGCACCCGTTGCGTTCAGGTTGCGTGTCTGTTGAGATGGTGTCCGAACCGCAGGTTGCGGGCACGCATAGTCAGGAGGTGGCTACCATGGTGCGTACTGAAACACCCGTGTGCGATTTCGGCCAGCCAGCGCCGGACTTCGCCTTGCGCGGAGTCGACGGCAAGATCTGGACCCTAGCGACGAGCCGTGGCGAAAACGGCCTGCTCGTATTGTTTATCTGCAATCACTGCCCGTACGTGAAAGCGGTGCGCGAGCGAATCGTCCGCGATGCCCGAGAACTCCAGGAATTCGGGATCAACAGCATTGCGATCATGTCGAATGATCCCACCGACTACCCGGAGGATTCGTTCGAGAACATGCAGCGGGTCGCGCGCGAATTCGCGTTTCCCTTTCCCTATGTGTACGACGAAACCCAAGACGTGGCAAAAGCGTATGGCGCGGTCTGCACGCCGGATTTCTTTGGGTACAACAAGGACCTGAAGCTTCAGTACCGGGGCCGGCTGGACGAGTCCCGAAAGGATGCCGTGCCAGGAGCGCACCGAGACCTATTCGAGGCGATGCGGCAGATAGCCCGGACCGGCCTGGGTCCTATGGACCAGATTCCGAGCATTGGCTGTTCCATAAAATGGATCAAGGAACCGGCCTGATCCATTGCCATGGCCCAAGAGGTATTCTACCGGCCGCAGGAACTGGCGCGCCTGCCGCATCGGCTGCCTGGGGTCGCCTATAACCTGATGCGACGGCTCTTGCGGTGCGCGACCAGCGGCTGCATATTTGTTCCGATCCGCAGCATGCAATATCTAGCAGTCGTGGACCGGGACGAGGTTATTTTTGTGGACGGTGCCGGGGACCGCTCAATAGAGCTCGCATGGCAGAACTTCCAGCCGCAGGCGCGCGATGCGCTGACTGATCCGGTGGCTTACGAGGCGGTCTACTATGCTTCGGGGGCGGAGCGGACGATGGCTCGATTGCAGGGGGAGTTCCCGCGTGCTTTGACGGGGCTTGAGCTCCGGCACGTCGTCGCGCCGGCGTCCGGCGGCCGTGTCGTCAAGCTGTCCCGCTGACTTGTGCCGCGTGGAACCAGATCTGGATCTTGTCCGGCGTCTGGTACGCAAGATTGCCCGCTCGGAGCTTCTGCCGCGTTTTGCGGGCGTATCAGGACGGATTAAGCATGATGGAAGCACGGTAACGGAAGCCGACCTGGTGATGCAGGAGCGCTTGCAGGAAACGCTCGTCCGGCACTGGCCGGATATTGAATTCTTTGGCGAAGAGATGACCAGCGATGAACACGAGCGGCTGTTGGCGGGGGCGGGGAAGCCGCTCTGGTGTCTGGACCCGCTGGATGGGACCAGCAACTATGCGAGCGGATTGCCGTTCTTTTGCGTGTCGCTGGCGCTACTGGTAGGGGGTGAATCACTCCTGGCCGTCGTGTATGACCCGGTACGCGACGAATGTTTCAGTGCCATGCGCGGCGCTGGTGCCTGGGCCAATGGATCTCCTCTTTGTGCCCCGACTTCGCCGTTGCCGGCCATGGGCCGCTCCATCGCTGTGGTCGATTTCAAGCGTCTGGAAGGGCGTCTCGCAGCAAGGCTTGGATCGCGTCCTCCGTATGGATCGCAGCGCAATTTCGGATCGAGCGCCCTGGAGTGGTGTTGGCTTGCACGGCGACGGTTCCACCTCTATCTGCATGGCGGTCAGAAGCTGTGGGATTATGCGGCGGGAAGTCTGGTTCTGGCCGAGGCGGGCGGTTATGCCGCGACTCTCGAAGGAGAGCCGGTTCTTGCCCGAACCCCGGCGCCCCGCTCCGTGGTAGCCGCACCGGATGCCGCGTCGTTCCAGGTGTGGTCGGAATGGCTGGCGCAGTTTAGCTAGGCGCTTGTTTCCTTATCACGGGAGCTGCCGTTCCTGTGCTCGAAACCGGCAATCCAACCTCGAGATCTAACAATAAATTTAATACCCGCATAAATTCACTTGCGGGCCGGCTATTGCCCAAACCCAACCACTGAGGGAGAATACCGGGCCGATTTTTGACCCGAAACTCGGCATCGGGCGGCCGAGGATTTTCCTGCGGCAACATTTAGAGGCAGTATCAAGAATAACAATCCCTTTGGCGGGCATGAGCCAGGGCTGGTGTAGCCAAGTTCCAGCGCCAAGGGGATTTTTTGTTACTACGGTTTATCTCGGGGTGACGGCCATCTCCCGTGGTTGGGCAGAAGTGAAGCCTTCCAGTTCTGCTGTCCCGGAGAAGGCCAGTGGCGCCAGCGCATGTCGGTCGCCAGCAACCGGCTGAGATTGCAAAATTCATTTTTGAAGAGGATGAGCCTATGTCAGCGAAACCCCAACAGGCAATACCCAGCCGCCGCGAGCTGGCTAACGCGATTCGCGCCCTATCCATGGATGCGGTGCAAAAGGCGAATTCCGGTCACCCGGGCGCCCCGATGGGCATGGCTGACATCGCGGAAGTATTGTGGAATGACTTTCTCAAGCACAATCCCGCCAACCCGAAGTGGGTAGATCGAGACCGGTTCGTACTTTCCAACGGTCACGGATCAATGCTGCTATACAGCCTCCTGCATCTCAGCGGGTACGATCTTCCCATGGGAGAGATCAAGAACTTCCGGCAGCTCCATTCCAAGACGCCCGGGCATCCGGAATACGGCTATGCACCAGGCGTAGAAACCACCACAGGCCCCCTCGGGCAGGGAATCACCAACGCCGTGGGCATGGCGCTCGCGGAGAAGCTGCTTGCGGTCGAGTTCAACCGGGAAGGCCATAATATCGTCGATCACTGCACCTATGTGTTCCTCGGCGACGGCTGCCTGATGGAGGGCATTTCGCATGAGGCGTGTTCGCTCGCCGGCACGCTCGGACTGGGAAAGCTCATCGCCTTCTACGACGACAACGGCATATCCATCGACGGCCACGTGGAAGGCTGGTTCACGGATGACACGCCAAAGCGCTTCGAGGCCTATGGGTGGCACGTGATGCGCGAGGTCGATGGCCACAACTCCGAGGCGGTTAAGAAGGCGATCGTCGAGGCGCGCACGGTCGGCGACAAGCCGTCGCTCATCTGTTGTAAGACGGTGATCGGCTATGGTGCGCCCAATCTTTGTGGCAGTCACGATGTGCACGGTGCGGCCCTGGGCGAGGCGGAAGTAGCCGCGACGCGCGAGAATCTCGGCTGGAAGTATGATCCCTTCGTGATTCCTGAAGGAATCTATGCCGGCTGGGACGCGCGCTCCAAAGGGAAGTCGTCGGAAGATGCATGGACCAGGAAGTTCGCCGACTACAGGAAGGCCTACCCAGAATTAGCCGCCGAGTTCGAGCGTCGCATGAAAAGCGAACTTCCCAAGAACTGGGCGGTGAAGTCGGACGAATTCATCAAAGCCGTGGATGCCAAGGCCGAAACCATCGCTTCGCGCAAAGCGTCGCAGAACACCATAAACGGTTTTGCGCCCGTCCTGCCCGAACTCCTGGGCGGATCCGCGGATCTGGCGGGATCGAACCTCACCATGTGGAAGGGCTCCAAGAGCGTCACGCGGGCTAATTCCACGGGGAATTACATCCATTTCGGTGTGCGCGAGTTCGGCATGTCCGCAATCATGAACGGCATCGCTCTGCATGGCGGCTTCATTCCGTATGGCGGCACGTTCCTGATGTTTTCGGAATACGCGCGCAACGCGCTGCGCATGGCAGCGCTCATGAAGCAGCGGGTAGTGTTTGTCTACACCCACGATTCGATCGGACTCGGCGAAGACGGGCCGACTCATCAGGCGGTAGAACAGACCGCCACCCTGCGGTTGATGCCTAACATGTCGGTGTGGCGCCCCTGCGACGCTGTGGAATCGGCAGTCGCCTGGAAATACGCGATCGAGCGATCGTCCGGACCGAGTTCGCTGATATTCTCCCGCCAGAATTTGCCGCACCAGAAGCGCGATGTGCAGCAGATTGCCAACATCAGGCGCGGCGGCTACATCTTGAGTGAAGCTGCCGGTGACAGTCCGGACGCTATCATCATTGCGACAGGATCGGAAGTCGCGCTGGCAATGGAGGCGCAGAAGTTGCTGGCTGCCAAGGGTCGCAACGTGCGTGTGGTGTCCATGCCGTCGACGGATGTCTTTGACGCGCAGGATGCCGCCTATCGTGAATCGGTGCTGCCGAAGGGCATTACCCGCCGTCTGGCAGTGGAAGCTGGTGTCACGGACGGCTGGCGCAAGTATGTAGGGCTCGAAGGTCAGGTCGTGGGGCTTGACCGCTTCGGCGAATCGGCGCCCGCCGGTGTCCTGTTCAAGCACTTCGGATTCACGGGAGAGAATGTAGCTAAAGCCGTGGAAGCGCTGGGCTGACGATTTCAGATTTTCATTCAACTTTTGGGAGACTTAAAGGCAATGTCAATCAAAGTCGCTATCAATGGCTACGGCCGCATCGGCCGGAACGTGCTGCGCGCTCTATACGAATCCGGTCGCAAGGACATACAGGTAGTCGCCATCAACGACCTCGGTAACGCCGAAACAAACGCACACCTTACCCGTCACGACACGGTGCATGGGAAATTTGCCGGCACAGTGAAGGTCGAAGGTGACCATATGAGCGTCAATGGCGACAAGATCCGGGTATGCGCCGAACGTGATCCGTCAAAGCTGCCGTGGAAGGATCTGGGTGTCGACGTGGTGCTCGAGTGCACGGGAATATTCCGCAACCGCAGCAAATGCCAGCCGCACATCGCCGCGGGAGCCAAGAAAGTCATCATTTCCGCGCCCGCCGACAAAAACGAATGCGATGCCACAATCGTGTTCGGCGTGAACCACAAGACGCTGACCCGCGACATGACGGTCATTTCGAACGCCTCTTGCACCACCAACTGCCTGGCGCCGCTGGTCAAGCCGCTGCACGACAAGCTCGGGATAGTCACCGGCCTGATGACTACTGTCCATTCCTACACGAATGACCAAGTCCTGACCGACGTGTACCACAGTGACCTGTATCGCGCCCGTGCCGCCGCGCTGAACATGATTCCGACGAAAACCGGTGCGGCCCAGGCTGTGGGTCAGGTTTTGCCGGACCTCGATGGAAAGCTCTCGGGTTTCGCGATACGCGTACCCACCGCCAACGTATCGGTCGTCGACCTGACGTTCATCGCAAAGCACGATACCACCAAGGACGAAGTCAACGGCATACTCAAGACCGCAAGCGAGACGGACTTGAAGGGAATCCTGGCGTACAACACCGAACCGCTGGTATCGAGCGACTTTAACCATACAACGGTATCGTCGACATTCGACTCGACCCAGACCAAGGTGATCGGCAATCTAGTCAAGGTGCTCTCCTGGTACGACAATGAGTGGGGTTTCAGCAACCGCATGCTGGATACCACAGCCGCCCTGATGGGGGCGAAGTAAAAAGGTAGCAACCGGCGCAGGCGGCAATCGCCTGCGCCAAGCCGTTTTCGACGTCAGGGGATATTTTGTCATGTCCGTAATCAAGCTTTCCGATCTCGATCTTAAAAGCAAGCGCGTACTGATCCGTTCGGACCTCAATGTGCCGGTAAAGGATGGCAAGGTGACATCCGATGTGCGCATCACCGCATCGCTGCCGACGTTCCAGCATTGTCTCAAGGCCGGAGCCAGGGTTATGGTCATGTCTCATCTGGGGCGTCCGACCGAAGGCGAATTCAGCGAGGAAAACTCCCTGAAGCCCGTAGCCGAAGATCTGTCGAAGAAGCTCGGACAGCCGGTGCGGCTGATCAAGGACTGGATCGGCGGCGGGTTCGAGGTTGCCCCTGGTGAACTGGTGCTGCTGGAGAACGTGCGTTTCAACAAGGGCGAGAAGAAGGACGTCGACGAGACGGCGCGGAAATATGCCGCGCTATGCGATGTGTTCGTCATGGATGCCTTTGGCACCGCACACCGGGCTGAGAGTTCGACCCACGGGGTGGCCAGGTTTGCTCCGGTCGCCTGCGCCGGACTCCTGCTGGTCGAGGAGCTGGATGCGCTCGACAAGGCGCTTGCGAACCCCAAGCGGCCGATGGTTGCGATAGTCGGTGGCTCAAAGGTCTCCACCAAACTCACGGTACTCGAATCATTGTCACAAAAAGTCGATCAGCTGGTGGTCGGTGGCGGCATCGCAAACACGTTTTTGGCCGCGTCAGGAAAACCTATAGGCAGGTCTCTGGCAGAAGCCGATCTCATTCCGACGGCGCGAAACCTGATGGAAATGATGTCCAGGCGCGGCGCCAGGATTCCGATTGCAGTCGATGTGGTGGTAGGCAAGAAGTTCGATGCCGCCGAACCGGCCGTGCTCAAGGACGTCAGCAATGTTGCAGACGACGATTTGATCTTCGATATCGGCCCCAAGAGCGCGCAGGAGCTGGCAGATATTATCATGAAGGCCGGGACAGTAGTCTGGAACGGGCCCGTTGGTGTCTTTGAGTTTGATCAGTTTGGCGCGGGAACAAAAAAAATCGCCGAGGCCATTGCCAGCACGAAGGCGTTTACGCTGGCGGGGGGCGGTGACACGATAGCCGCGATCCAGAAGTACGGAATCTATGACAAGGTTTCATACATTTCGACAGCGGGTGGTGCCTTTCTCGAGTTTCTTGAAGGCAAAAAGCTTCCGGCAGTGGCCATTCTTGAAGAAAGGGCAAAGCAATAACGTGCACAGCGCGGTGGCGGAATGCACTGGCGTTTCGCTAGCGACCTGACGGCCGTCCTCTTCAGGATTGGCCAAGGAATATATGTTTAGACGAACGAAGATTGTCGCCACACTGGGTCCCGCTACCGACGACCCCAAGGTTCTGGATAAGCTCATTGAGGCGGGTGTCGATGTTGTCCGGCTGAATTTCTCGCATGCTACGGCCGAAATCCATGCGCGCCGGGCGGAAGCGGCGCGCGAACGGGCGCAGGCCCACGACCGGCAAGTCGGCGTGCTCGTGGACCTTCAGGGCCCGAAAATCCGCATAGGCAAGTTCCGAGACGGCCCGGTGCATCTTGTAGAGGGCGACAACTTTGTTATCGATGTCGATCATCCTCTCGACAAGGGAGACCGGCAGCGTGTCGGCACAACCTACAGGTCGTTGCCGGATGATGTATCTCGAGGGTCAACTCTGCTTCTGGACGATGGCCGTATCGTGCTCTGGGTTGATCGCGTGTCGGGCAGCGAAGTCATCTGCCGTGTGGTGGCCGGCGGAGGGCTGTCCGACAACAAGGGAATAAACCGACAGGGTGGGGGTCTGTCGGCTCCATCGCTCACCGACAAAGATCGCGAAGACATAAAAGCCGCAGCCGCTATGCACGCCGACTACGTGGCGATATCCTTTCCAAGGACAGCAAAGGATGTGGACGAAGCGCGCGAGCTGCTGCGGGCTGCGGGCGGGTTCGGCGGTATCGTGGCCAAGATCGAACGCGCTGAGGCCGTAAAGGCTATAGAAGAAATCATCGGCGCGTCGGATGCGGTCATGATAGCGCGGGGAGATCTGGGGGTTGAAATCGGAGACGCAGCTCTGCCGCCGGTTCAAAAGCGGATAATCAAGCTTGCGCGCAAGATGAATCGTATTGTGATTACGGCAACGCAGATGATGGAATCGATGATAGAGAACGCGATTCCTACGCGTGCCGAAGTGTCGGACGTGGCAAATGCCGTTCTAGACGGGACCGATGCCGTGATGCTTTCGGCCGAGACCGCGATGGGCAAACACCCGGTGGAAGCAGTCGCGGCGATGGATCGTGTATGTCGCGAGGCAGAAAAGCACGAAGATACCATCGTGCTGGATCAGCGCATGGATCAGCATTTCAGCCGTATGGACGAGGCCATCGCGCGGGCTACGATGTATGTGGCCAACCATCTTACCGTCAGAGCCATTGCGGCCCTAACCGAATCGGGTTCTACCGCGCTCTGGATGTCGCGCATTAACTCGGCGGTACCGATCTATGCTCTGACGCCCCATGTTGAGACGCGCCGGAAGGTCACGCTTTACCGCGGTGTCTATCCGGTCGGATTTATGCTCACCTCTAAGGATCCCGCAGTGGTAATGCAGGAAGCGGTCGACGAATTGCGCCGTCGTGGCGCGGTGCGCGATGGTGACCTAACGATTCTCACCATCGGGGAGCCGCTTGCCAAGCCGGGGGGGACAAATACGATGAAGATCGTGCGCGTTGGGGAGCTCCACAAGGAGTAGTGGCAATTCCGCATGCTGCATGCCCGGTTGCCGAAAGCGGCGCGGCAGCTGCTCCTGCGCCGGATTATTTCAGGCTGGGCATTGCGGGCGGCAGGGCTTCTTCATCGCGCGCTGCCAAAAGGGTATTTTTGCTGCCTTGCAGCAACGCGGCTTTCGCGTCAGGGCGCTGGGGAATCTACGGGTCGTCACGCGACCGTGCCGATTTTCTGTCCGAATCAAGGGATATCTGCCTGCGTACCAAGCAGGCTAATCCACATAAAAAGAATCAGATTACCGACATAATCTTCGCCAGTGCTGGTTTCGGGTGGGCGTGAGTACTGATCGCGCGCGGGACCCGAGACGATGGCGCGGATACAACGGGCGGTTTATAATCCCCGCCTACGTTTCCAGGGAGGACGCTGTCCTTCGAAAGAAGCAGGTCGCAGCCCCGCCGCCAGCCCGACGCCCAGCGGATCGGAGCGGAGGCAAGCCGGCAGTGTGCTGCGGCAGGGAAGACGTCAAACCCGCGACCGTGATGATAGGCTGGCTGCCCTCGTTTTCCAGACCTCGGGAAACTGCCATTGATCGCCTTGACCGCTCGGCAGCGGCTGGCGTGTAACAAGAAATTGCCGAGGCGCTGGGAGGGCACACTGTTCCATGCAGTTGAAATCCCGGGTTTGGTGACATTGTTAAATTTCTTACGTAGGAGATCGTCATGGCATTAGTTTCTCTGCGCCAGCTGCTGGACCACGCCGCTGAACACACCTATGGCGTGCCCGCGTTCAACGTCAACAATCTCGAACAGATGCGCGCCATCATGGAAGCTGCGGCCGAGACCGATAGCCCCGTGATCGTGCAGGCGTCTGCCGGCGCCCGCAAGTATGCCGGAGCCTCGTTTTTGCGCCACCTGATCCTGGCTGCCATCGAAGAGTGGCCCCAGATTCCTGTGGTGATGCATCAGGATCACGGCGCGAGCCCCGCCGTGTGCCAACGCTCCATCCAGCTTGGTTTTTCCTCGGTGATGATGGATGGGTCGCTGAAGGAAGACATGAAGACGCCGGCAACCTACGAATACAACGTCGACGTCACCGGGCGGGTGGTAGACATGGCCCATGCCTGCGGCGTCTCGGTAGAAGGCGAGCTCGGCTGCCTCGGGAGCTTGGAAACAGGAATGGCAGGTGAGGAAGACGGCTCAGGCGCCGAAGGCAAGCTTGACCACAGCCAGCTTCTGACTGATCCCGATCAGGCTGCGGATTTCGTGAAAAAGACCAAGGTCGATGCCCTGGCGATTGCGATTGGCACCAGTCACGGCGCTTACAAGTTCACCCGTCCGCCCACCGGAGAGATTCTGGCTATCGAGCGCATCAAGCAGATCCATAAGCGCATTCCGACGACGCATCTGGTAATGCATGGATCGAGTTCCGTGCCCCAGGATTGGCTCAAAATCATCAATAGCTACGGTGGGGACATGGGGCAGACCTACGGTGTGCCGGTCGAGGAGATTCAGCAGGGCATCAAGCACGGTGTGCGCAAGGTGAACATAGACACAGATCTGCGCATGGCGTCCACCGGGGCGGTGCGCAAATACCTTGCCGAAAACAAGAAGGAGTTCGATCCCCGCAAGTGGTTGGCAGCTGCGACCAAGGGTATGAAGGAAGTCTGCAGACTGCGCTATGAGGCGTTCGGCTGTGCCGGTCAGGCCTCCAAGATCAAGGCGATCAGTCTGGAAGCCATGACTAAGCGCTACGAGAAGGGCGAACTCGATCCGCGCGTGAACTGACGCAGATTCGAGCCGCCGCACAGCGGGCTGGTCCGGCCGCGATCGGTAGAATGGCGGTCTTTGCAGGAAGGGGTGGCTTGTGCCGCCCCTTCTTTTTGGATCGCTTGGCTGGGCAAGGGAGCCCGCCCTGTTCTTGCAAAGCCACCCATGGCCTTCGCGGCCGTTGCATCCTGCCGGCCTGGAGCCTATTTTGCGAGGCATGGACTACCGTAAATATCCATGCCCTTGCTGTGGTTACAGGGTATTTCGGCTGCAGCCGGGAAATCACGAAAGATGTCCGATATGCCTGTTGGAGGACGATCTCGCACAGTTGCGCTTTCCACGCATGCCGGGCAGCGCCAACCAGGTTTCGCTCGAACAGGCTCAGTGCAACTATGCGTTGTTCGGCACTGCGGAGCGGCGCAACATCGGGAGCTCGCGCGATCCGCTGGAAGGAGAGGAGCGGGACGAATCCTGGCGTCCGCTCGATCCGTCCCACGATAATCCGGAAGAACCGCAGCACGGCGTGGATTACGCAGACTCCTATCCTCTTGCGGATACCACTGTGCTGTATTACTGGCGCACGACCTACTGGCGGCGCCTGGCAAGTTGACAGAAGGCGGTGCGCAAACCCGGCGCCCACCGCCACCCCCGAACCGGATCAGAAGCTGCGGTACGCGAATTATCTGGCAAATCCGGGCCTAGGATCGCTGGTGGTGGACGTTCAGGCTGCATCGAGCAAGTAGCGCTTGAACGCTTCAGCTGCTGCCGGCAGCCGCTTGCCGTGACGGTGTACGACATACCAGTGCCGCATGATCGGAAATTCAGCAACCCGGAGAATGACCAGACGCTTCAGTGTCAGCTCCTGTTCGATTGTGGCGCGAGACAGCAGTCCGAGTCCAAGTCCGGCCTGCACGCTCTGCTTGATTGCCTCGTTGCTGCCGACCTCCATGCCGGTTTTCAGGCGAATTCCTCTTTCAGCGAAGAATCGTTCCATAGCGACCCGTGTTCCGGAGCCGGGCTCACGTACCAGGAAGGTCTCCTCCTGAAGGCGCTTGAGCGGAACGCTCTTGCTGCGTGCGAGCGAATGGTCGGGTGGCGCTACCACCACCAGCGGGTTTTCCATGAATGCCTGCGCGTCGACATCGAGACTGGCGGGAGGCTGCCCCATGACTACGATATCCACGGTGTTATCGGTGAGCTGACCAAGCAGGGATTCGCGATTAGTTACGTCGAGGCTGACAGTCACGCCCGGGTAGCGCTGATGGAACGTAGCGAGCAGGTTGGGGACGAAATAATTTGCAGTGGAAGCAACCGATATGCGCAATCTGCCGCTGCTTAGGCCCTTCAGGTTAGCTAATAGCGTCTCCATCGCGTCCAGTTGCTGTGCGATTGACCGGCTGTATTGATAAACCTCGCGCCCCGCCTCGGTGAGATGTATGCGTTTGCCAAGTCGTTCGAGGAGCGGTACGCCCAGTTGCCGCTCGAGCTGTCGCACCTGCATGGAAACCGCAGGTTGGCTGAGGAACAGCTCGTTGGCTGCACGCGTATAACTGAGATTGCGCGCAACGGATTCGAAAACCTTCATTTGCCGTAATGTAATATGCATAAATAAATCCTTATGCTTATTATCATAAATATTTAATATTACTTATACAAGTATTTCTATAACCTTACATTACCTAGTTGATTGACCCGTCCGCAGGACCTGTCGGAAACCCTGATGAGGACTGCGGGCATCTCATTCCAGGTGGCAGTAGAATGGGACGGAACTGGACAGACTGTCTGTACGGCGCCGGGCCGGATCCCGGACCTTAACCAGAATCACAGGAGTAACGAGACGATGTCAGGCAAAGTGAAAAGCTACAAAGCGGGAGTCAAGGAGTACCGCGAGACGTACTGGATGCCGGAATACAAGCCGAACGACACGGACCTGCTGGCCTGCTTCAAGATTACCCCACAGCCCGGCGTGCCGCGTGAGGAGGCTGCTGCGGCAGTGGCGGCCGAGTCCTCGACCGGCACCTGGACTACCGTTTGGACGGACCTTCTAACTGATCTTGACTACTACAAGGGCCGGGCCTACCGAATTGAGGACGTACCGGGAGACGATACCTGCTTTTATGCGTTCGTTGCCTACCCCATCGACCTCTTCGAGGAGGGCTCGGTTGTCAATGTGTTCACCTCCCTGGTCGGCAACGTTTTCGGATTCAAGGCCATCCGTGCCCTGCGTCTCGAGGACGTCCGTTTTCCGATCGCCTATGTGAAGACCTGTGGTGGTCCGCCTCAGGGCATCCAGGTCGAACGCGATATTATGAACAAGTACGGGCGCCCGCTGCTGGGTTGCACGATCAAGCCCAAGCTGGGTCTGTCAGCCAAAAATTACGGCCGGGCAGTGTACGAATGCTTGCGCGGCGGCTTGGATTTCACCAAAGACGACGAGAACGTGAACAGCCAGCCGTTCATGCGCTGGCGTCAGCGCTTTGACTTCGTCATGGAAGCGATCCACAAGGCCGAAATGGAAACCGGTGAGCGCAAGGGTCATTATCTGAACGTCACCGCGCCGACTCCGGAAGAGATGTATAAGCGGGCTGAACACGCCAAGGAGCTCGGCGCGCCCATCATCATGCACGATTACATCACCGGCGGGTTCTGCGCCAATACCGGACTGGCGAACTGGTGTCGCGACAATGGCATGCTGTTGCACATCCATCGTGCCATGCACGCAGTGCTCGACCGTAATCCCCATCATGGCATCCATTTCCGTGTGCTGACCAAGATTCT
Organism: Pseudomonadota bacterium; assembly: GCA_021785795.1. The sequence continues at coordinate 43,246 of JAJYEK010000004.1, read as the reverse complement.
GCGTCTGTCCGGAGGCGACCACCTGCATACGGGTACCGTGGTGGGCAAGCTTGAGGGCGATCGTGCCTCGACGCTCGGCTGGATTGACATCTTGCGGGAGAAGTTCATCAAGGAAGACCGCAGTCGCGGGATTTTCTTTGACCAGGACTGGGGTTCTATGCCGGGAGCGTTCGCTGTGGCGTCCGGCGGAATCCACGTCTGGCACATGCCGGCGCTGGTGAACATTTTCGGTGATGACGCAGTACTCCAGTTTGGCGGTGGTACGCTCGGCCACCCGTGGGGGAACGCCGCCGGAGCGGCGGCAAACCGGGTAGCGCTCGAGGCCTGCGTGGAGGCACGCAACCAGGGGATTCCCATTGAAAAGGAAGGCAAGGCGGTTCTTACCAAGGCCGCGCAGTCGAGCCCTGAACTCAAAGTAGCAATGGAGACGTGGAAAGAGATCAAGTTTGAATTCGATACCGTCGATAAGCTGGATGTCGTCCACAAGTGAGGCCGGTTGGCCGAGCCGTTGCCGTGGAATGATTCCCCGGCGCCGGCTCAGCCCTCCCGGCCGGTAGATGCCGGTTGAAGCGGGCAGCCCGACCAAAAAACGAATTGGAGCTAGAAACGTGAGTGAAATGCAAGATTACAAGTCGAGTCTAACGGACGCCTCGAGCCGCAAGTTCGAGACTTTCTCGTATCTTCCGGCTATGGGTTCCGAAGATATCCGCAAACAGGTTGAATACATTGTCAAGCGCGGCTGGAACCCTGCCATAGAGCATACCGAGCCCGAGAATTCCTTTGGCCACTACTGGTACATGTGGAAGTTGCCCATGTTTGGCGAGACCAGCGTTGACCGGATTCTGGCAGAGGCGGATGCCTGCCACAGGGCGCATCCTGGCAACCATGTACGGCTGGTTGGATACGACAATTACAAGCAATCCCAGGGTGCCGCAATGGTTATCTACCGCGGCGGAGCCAAGTCCTGAGTGTCAATAATCGGGAGTGCCGCCCAGACATGGGGCAAAGCCAGCCCCGCTGAGGTGGCAGGAAACATGCTCTGACTTGCCCCGCCTCGGCGGGGCATTTTGTCCCTAGCGGGGTCTCGAGCCGTCGGGCGATGAAATGGCGAATCCTGGCGGCAGGCTTTAGGCCGGCTGGAAGTTTCGAGGTGCGGAAATATGAACAAAGCCCATCCCACGATGAAGGCGCAAGACGCGCTTTCGTCGCAGTACATGGTGGAAACCGAACCCTATTACCGGTCGGTATCCAACGAAATAGCGCTGTACGAGGCCGCCTACAGCGCGCGCATGCCGGTAATGCTCAAGGGTCCGACCGGGTGCGGAAAGAGCCGGTTTGTGGAGTTCATGGCGTGGAAGCTGAAGAGGCCTCTCGTCACGGTCGCCTGCAATGAGGACATGACTGCATCGGATCTTGTCGGGCGCTATCTGCTGGACGCGAACGGAACGAAGTGGCACGACGGACCATTGACGGTGGCGGCACGCATCGGCGCGATCTGCTATTTGGACGAAATTGTCGAGGCGCGCCAGGACACGACTGTCGTGATTCACCCCCTGACCGACCATCGCCGCCAGCTGCCTCTCGAGAAGAAGGGGGAGCTTGTGCACTGTCACCCGGATTTTCAGTTGGTCATATCCTACAATCCTGGTTACCAGAGCCTGATGAAGGACCTGAAACAGTCGACCAAACAGCGGTTCGGCGCGATCGATTTCGATTATCCGGACACCGAAATCGAGGTGGAGATTGTCCAGCATGAGACGTCGGTCGGACGTGACATTGCCGAAAAGCTGGTGCAGATCGCGCACAGGGCGCGCAATCTCAAGGGCCACGGCCTCGACGAGGGCATTTCCACGCGCCTGCTGGCTTATGCCGGCCAGCTGATATTCCGCGGGATTGATCCGCGTGCAGCGTGCGAGATGACCCTAGTGCGCCCGATAACTGACGACCCGGACATGCGCGATACGCTGGACGCGGCCATCAGCACCTATTTCTGAGGGTGGTGCTGGCAATATGGGTGAAGAGGCCAGATATCCGGGCATCTGTCATGACCGCTACGGCGGAATGAGTGATCTGGGCCGCATCATAAGGGATGCGTGGGTTTTCGGTCTCCTTCCGGAAAGCGAGACCTGTCAAGGGTGGGTCCGCGCCCAGTTCGATGAACTGTACGCCAAGGTGCATGCCGCCTGGGAGCCTTACGGTCATCTCGTTAGCCGCCTTCCGCCCGATCTACGGGCACGGCACGAACGCATTTACGTCGAGGCCGTACGGCTGGCCCGCGACCTCGGCTGGTCGCCGGATCTGGATGATGAAGATGACTGAAGGCCAAGGTCGGACGTACAGCTCCCCGTGACAGTAAATCTTGACGAATACAAGGAATATCTGGCGCACATCGAGCCGCATGTGCGCGATTCCCTTGGCGAGAGTTTTGCCGAGGCGGCGCGGGTTATGTCCCCTCAGGGGCTGCAGCGCTGGCTGGAAGGGGCGAAGACACTGACCCAGCTCGGCCGCGGGAGTGACCTCGTCGTGACCTATCTCCAGGCGGTACCGCTGGTGGTAAAGGAAGTGGGCGAGGACATCCTCGGGGACTGCATTTCCGCTGCCATGAAGTTGGCGTCCCTGGTGAGCGGCGAGGTGATCCAGCTGCTTTTTGACACGCTTCCGGTTGCCGCGGGCCGGCTCGGAGACGCCGAGCTGCTACAAGGCTACCTCAGCCTCGTTCACCAGCTCTCGGCGCGGGTACCGCGCGGTTTGCGGCCTCTTCTATCCCACCTCGACGAGCTGTTTGCAAAGCTCACGCTCGGCGGCCTGCGGCGCTGGGCGTTGTGGGGGGCCCAGGCACATGCCCGCGACTTCGAAGCCCAGCTTGCGTACTTCGATCTGAAGAGTGCCGACAGCCTCAGCGTTCTCCAGAAGGAAAGGCGCGGCACACTTTTTATTGACAGCCAGAGGAAGCTTAATTTCTATCTGCGGGCATTTTGGGGCCGGGACTTCTTTCTCAGGCCGACTTCCGGGGATTACGAAACGCGAGAAGGTTACAGGCCGTTCATCGAAAAGAGAGTGATTCATCTGCCTGATGCTTATGATGACTTCTGGGGCATAGCGGGCAAGGAACTGTATCGTGCTGCTGCAGCGCATGCGGCGGCACATCTGGTCTATACGCACGATCCGCTTTCGATGGAACAGCTGAATCCTGTGCAGATGTTCCTGATCGGCATATTCGAAGACGCACGCGTGGAACACCTCGCATTGCGCGAGTTTCCCGGGATGAAGCAGCTTTGGTCCCAGTTTCATGCCAAGGTGCGGGAAACGAGACGTCCGACAGAGCCTGTAGTCGAATTTCTCGAGCGTCTTGCCTATTCCTTGCTCGATGACGGCTATCGAGACGATGACAGCCTTATTCTAGACATGGCAGCACAATTCCGTGAAGAGTGCCGGCATCGTGTATCCGACAACCGGTTATCGTGGGATATGGGCGTAAATATGTACAACTTACTCCGGCAATCCCGGACGCTGCCGTCGCTGCGGACACTTCAGGCGATGGCCATACCCTATCGGGACGATAATCGCTATTGCTGGGCTTCGGACGAGATCGCCTGGGAGGAAGCAGAGTACATGCCGGTGCCCAAACAGGTGCGAAAATACGTCACCACCATGGATATGGTGAACGAGCTTGATTGCGAGCTTGCCGGCGACGATGCCCAGGAGATCTGGGTGCTCAAGGAGCCGTTCTATCTTGATCAGGAAGGATGTACGATCAACGAGCTGGAGGGGAAGGAGCCGGTAGCGGAGCCTCATCACTACCCCGAATGGGACTATACAGTACAGCTACATCGGCCAAGTTGGACGACGGTTCTCGAAAAGCGGCAACACCGCGGCGATCCGGCAGAAATTGACGCGATTCTCTCTGAAAACAAGCCCATAGCCTCGCGCCTGCGCCATATCATTGATGCGATGCAGCCCGAAGGTGTCCAGAGGTTTCGGCGGCAAGAAGACGGCGATGAAATCGATCTGAACGCCGCCATTCGAGCCATGATCGACATCCGCATGGGCCAGACGCCAGATCAGCGAATAAACATCCGTATCGTACGCAAGGTGCGGGATTTGGCGGTACTGGTTCTGCTAGATCTGTCCGAATCAACGAACGAAAAGCTGGGTACGTCCGTGAAACCGGTGCTCCAGCTGGCAAGAGAGGCGACGTCGCTGCTGTCATGGGCTATCGACCGCGTCGGTGATCCCTTCGCGATTCATGGCTTTGCGTCGGACGGTCGGCATGAAGTGAAATATTATCGGTTCAAGGATTTCCGGGAACCGTACGGTGACGAAGTTAAGGCGCGACTCGCCGGAATGCGCGGAGGCCTTTCAACTCGAATGGGGGCTGCGCTGCGGCATGCGTCTACTTTCCTGCTGAAGCAGCCCGAGCAGAAGAAACTGGTTCTGCTGCTTACCGACGGCGAGCCTGCGGATATTGATGTCCGTGACCCTCAGTACCTGAGGCACGATACGAAGAAGGCAGTCGAAGAGCTCGCCCAGCGCGGTGTGCGCACGTTTTGCATGACTCTTGATCCAAACGCGGATGATTATGTTGCCCGCATTTTCGGCTCGAAAAGCTATATGGTGGTCGACCATGTAGACCGATTGCCGGAACGCCTGCCGCAGCTTTATGCCGGCCTGACAAGATAGGCGCCACGTCTCCGAATTATCAGATTAGCGGTAGTCTGCCGGGCGGCGCTGGCACATCAAGTGCATGCGCAGCCGTCGCAAGAAGATCGGATTCCGATATACTATGCGCCAGCCAGGGCAGCGTAATGCTGCCTGCATAATTGACGGACAGAATCGGGAACGAGCATGTTTTCGGAGCGCATTGAGCGACTAACCGGGTCATTGATACGCGAGATTCTTGCGCTGACGCAGCGTGATGGCGTCATTTCGTTTGCCGGCGGTCTGCCGGCAACGGAGGCGATGCCGGATCTTGATCTGGCTGCAGCACCGCAGCACCTGCGGCAGTATGGTACAACCGAGGGAGAGCCGTCGTTGCGGGTGCGCATTGCCGCAGACCTCACCCGGATCGGACGTGCCTGCGAGGCGGATCAGGTCCTGATTACCGCTGGGTCGCAGCAAGGCATTGATCTGACGTCGAAGTTGTTCATCGACCCGGGTACGCCGGTCATGCTCGAGGCGCCGAGTTATCTGGCGGCAATCCAGTCGTTTCGTTTGTTCGGTGCGCGCTTTATTGCTCTGCCGCTGTCCCCGAGCGGGATAGACCCGGCGTCGCTAGCGGACAGCATCGAAAGGCAGCGGCCGGCCTTCGTGTATCTGATTCCGACATTCCAGAATCCTTCCGGATATTGTTATTGCGAATCGACACGAACAGAAGTTGGGGAAGTGCTTGACAACGCACGCGTGCCGCTCATAGAAGACGAGCCGTATCGGGAATTGCGGTATGGGACGGCCGAGCACGTTCCGATCTGTGGTCGTCTGAAGTCGTCTTCCTGGGTATATCTCGGAAGTCTATCGAAAACCGGGCTGCCGGGATTGCGTATCGGCTATGCAGCGGCATCCCGCGATGTGTATCCGCTGCTTGTTCGGCTCAAGCAGTCGGCCGATCTGCACAGCAGCAGGCTCGGCCAGTGGTGGGCCGACCGCTTTCTGGGCAGCTCTGACTATCCGGAACATCTGGAAGCGCTGCGGGCGAGCTACCGCGCGCGGCGGGACGCAATGGCATCGGCCCTGGACCGCCACTTCCGCGACTTGGGGAAGTGGGAATTGCCGACGGGCGGCCTGTTTTTCTGGGTGCAGCTCAACCGGTTGCTGGATTCGCGCGAGTTGCTCAGTAAGGCGCTGGAACACGATGTGGCATTTATGCCGGGGGAGCCGTTTTTCCCGGATGAAGACCGGCCACGCGGCTTTCTGAGGCTGAATTTCAGCAATGCCGGAGACGAGGCGATCGAGCGCGGAATCGGAATACTCGCGCAGGTGGTGCGCAACGCGCACGCCTGAAGCCGAGGTTTCCTGCTGCCGGTGCGGCGGCTGGCGGCCTGCAGGCTTTCTGCTGGTGCGTCGGTATTGGCCCTCCTCTGCCGGCTCCGCATGGCTTTGCGTCTGCCACGGTCGTGAAGTCGGAAAAGGCCAATAATATGCAAAGAGGGAAGACCTGCAGATGAAAAATGTGAATGAGTTGGTGAGTGGCTTTCGGCGTTTCCAGAAGCACTACTTTTCTGAGGATCGTGGGCTTTATGAGCGCCTAACCCGTCAAGGACAGTCACCCAAGGTAATGATCGTGGCCTGCTGCGATTCCCGAGTGGATCCGGCCATCATCACCGACAGCGATCCTGGGGATTTGTTCGTGGTGAGAAATGTCGCAAATCTCATCCCGCCGTGCGAATTGGGCGGAGGCTATCACGGTACGAGCGCAGCGCTCGAGTTCGCCGTCAGCGCATTGCACGTGAGTCAGCTGATCGTAATGGGGCATGCGCGCTGCGGTGGAATACGCGCGCTTCTTGAAGAAGCCCAGGATAATCCCCGCCCATCCGGGTTCATCGCGCCATGGATGTCGATCGTTGCAGAAGCCCGGAACGAGGTGCGTGCCGCATATTCGGGGGCGGCGGCAGAGGCGCGCGAGCGCGCGTGCGAGCAGGCAGCTATTCGAATATCCCTTCGCAACCTGATGGGGTTTCCATTCGTGCGCGAAGCGGTCGAAGCGGGGCAGCTGACGCTGCACGGCTGGTATTTCGATATCGAACGTGGCGAACTGCTGTGCCATTCTCCCATCACCGGCGCATTTGAGGTGACGGTCGCACGTCTCTAGCACTGGAGGGTCTCTTTTGAAGACCGGAGAAGCGACCCGGCCAGCCGCGCAATGCGATTGCTGGCAGCAAGCCGCCTTCACCCAGTCATGGCCTGTCCAGAGGGTGTCCTTCCACCGATCCAGAATGAAAGATCGCGGTCAAGGAACTCTTCGGCTGACATGTAATGCGAACCGTCGCAAGAGAAAGTCAGGCCCACCATGCCGTTCATGACATTAAGCGAACTGGAGCGCAAGTAAATCGTCTCGTCCAAAAAGCGCAGCGCCCGAAATTGTTCCAATACCCGGACGATGTCGGTTTCCCGGGTCCTGGCGTTTTCGGCGTAGCGGCGTGCCGGATAGACCAAACGCATCTCCGGATCAATGATCTCATCGATGCTGTGCAGGTGGTAATTGTAGGGGTCGTCCAACAGCCACAGCGAGCAGCGTCCGCTCGAGAAATGAATCTGCGTATGGAATACGCCATATTCGCGCATCAGCAAGTCCGTGGCCTCGATCGACTCATTGGCGTACTTGTCGAAAACGCTTGGTGTCCGCGTCTGCATGAAGACCGTGCCACGCACCGATGGATCCCCGCGGAACTGCTGCCAGTGCACTTTGTGCGGCACTGAGATGCGGGTGCTGCGAAGCAGATCGTTGACAGCAAAATCCGCGGCGATGAATCCGAGTAACTGGTGGTCGCGGCGCACGGCCTGCAATACAGTGAGGCAGTATTCGAAGGTATATTTCGACAGATAAACCGACGACAACATCACGCCCTTGAAAGGCAGATGATTCTTGAGATAAGGTCGATCCGAAAGGTCGCGGCCGCGCCATGAAGGATCCGGTCCGGACGCTCGCACCATCGAGGACAACTCGATGCCATTGAGATCCCAGGCATACAAAAGATGGCAGTTGGGCAGTAGTGAAAGATTTTCGCGCAGCCGCTGATCAATGGCGTCGGCATCCGGCCAGACTTCGGCAACCTGCTCGGCGATCTGTGCGAACGGCGTACTGACGATTTCGGCGAGCGCAGCCTTTTTTTCGAGGATGGTCTGTTGCAGTGTCGTCATAGCTAGTACCTGTGATTGCAATGTTCAGGAGGAGTTCCGAAAGTCACAAGCTATATCGTCGATGTGTCACCGAGGTGAACGCCGCCATGTGGTTGTCTGCGAGCTTATAGCATTTGTGCAGCTGCCGGTGCGCCTATATCCGACAACCGGCCGTCGCCGGCAGGCTCCGGGGTCATCAGCGTATGCTCGCTCACTCTGGAATTGATCTTGATCGAACGCATCTGCGTGGTTTGAAGCAAGCGGTAGGTCATGCCCGGTCTCGGACGCTCTGGCGAATGGTGCGCTGAGTATAGTAAAGCGGCGAGCCAAGATGTTGCTTGCGCTGTGGAATCGCGATCATTGATTGCGCAATCGATGTGGAGAGACAGAAGAGCCGAACGGACGATTTTAGCCGGAGCGCGCCGAGCTGGCGGACGACGGCCAACACGGCGGGACCGGGCGGGTCGTGGCGAGGCCGGCGTTGTTCGAATTGCAGGACATTTCGCAGCGATGTCACGCGAATCGAAGGTTTCGCTGCCAATTTCGGGTCGTGAGCGGCATCGGGCATTGCATTCGCGCGCAGTCCCCGTAACGCCCGGCTGGAGGCACGCGGCGGGAACCATCTAAATTCATGCCGGTTCGGTCGGTGTTCACAACGTCCGGCGATGGACTCCGAGGCTTGCGCCTTCAGATTGAATGGTGTTAGCGTACCCGCCCAGTTTGGCTTCTAGCGGCATGAATCCGAGTCGATTTTTCAGCCGTGTGGCGGGAAGCGACTGCAGCGTTGAGGATTTTGGGGCCTTCGGTCTATCCGCGCCGGGCAATGGCATCGGTGCGGCCCGCTGTCCACGATGGTTGCTGGGTAGGGACCGGGGCCGGTTTCGCATTGGCCGGCAGCGAGTCTATTTGCCCGGAAATGCCGGCATGGAGAATGCCGGTGGACGTGGTGCCGGTCAGACCGACGTTAGGGGCCTATTGCCAGGACGGCGGCAATGGGTTGCCGTCCCGCGTTTTTGGCGTATGAGCCCAATCCCGTCTGGCTGAGACAACGACACCCATGGAAATCGCGAATGCCGTCGGAGTGCTGGCCGGTACCTTGACCACCGTTGCATTTTTCCCGCAGGCAATGAAGACTTGGAGGACGAAATCCGCCAAGGACATATCGCTTGGCATGTTCACGCTCTTTGCTGCGGGCGTGTTTTTGTGGATTGTCTACGGGGTCGGAATCCGATCGGTTCCAGTAATCCTCGCGAACACGGTCACGTTTGTTCTGGCGGTGACGATTCTGATTTTTAAGATAAAATATAAGTAACTTCTGTTTGCCCGGCAAATCGTGTCATCCCTACCCGAATATCCCATCGGCGTTTTTGATTCTGGTGTCGGTGGCCTGACCGTGGTTCATGCGCTTCGGCGGCAGTTGCCGCAGGAGAACATTTACTACTTCGGAGATACGGCGCGGGTTCCATATGGGGTGAAATCGGACGAGACCATAGCTCGTTTTGCTGCCCAGATCGTGGAATTCCTGCTGGAAAAGCGGGTGAAGATCCTGGTGGTAGCATGCAACACGATGGCGGCTGTCGCCTCTCAGGTTATTCGCGCACTGTCCCCGGTTCCAGTGCTGGATGTAATCAATGCGGGGGCCCGGGGCGCCGCCCAGGAGACCCGCAGCAAGCGCGTGGGCGTGATCGGCACCCTGGCGACCGTCGCGAGCGGTGCCTACGACCAGGCGATCGCCCGTCATGACCCATCGATCCGAGTTCAGTCCCGGGCCTGTCCGCTGTTCGTGCCGCTCGTGGAGGAAGGTTGGCTCGATCACGTTGTGACCCGCATTACAGCTGAGGAGTACCTTCGGCCATTGTGCCGGGATGGCATTGATACACTGGTGCTGGGTTGCACGCATTATCCGCTGCTCAGGCCGCTGCTGCGCCAGGTTATTGGAGGAGATGTGCATCTTGTGGATTCCGCTGACGCTATTGCGGCCGAGGCCGCAACGTTGCTGAAAGCGGGGGGCCTTGCAAATCCTCAGATCGGGGTCCCCGAGTACCGCTTCTTCGTCACCGATGTGCCGCAACGATTTCAGGAAGTAGGAGAGCGCTTTCTAGGCCAAGTGCTCGACAATGTGCACGTCGTAAAGATTTGAGCCGTTTCGGCCGGGCGGCATCGACCGCAGCGGCTCGACGCTGGCGCCGGACGGGCAGGTGCCCGGTCTGCATTACGGCGGTATCGCGTTCCGGGATGGGGCGGATCCCGCGGCGGACGCGCACCATGCGCGAGCCCCGGCCCATATCCGCAAAATTCCCCGTTTGCGCACTGCCAGCTGTGATGTTTCGCTGGCAGAGGTTTCTGGCTACCATGGAAAGTGCTACGGCATAAGGGGGGGTTGAGACGTAGCGCTTGAGTGGCGGAAAGGTGGCGTGTCAGGCAGGAATTCTCGACCTTTACCGTTTAAGGAGGGCGAATGAAGAAGACAGAAGACAAAATCGGCCGGACGGTCATGAATGTTCTGCGCGTGATCGAGGGGCTCGGCCTCGCACTCATCGTCGTTGGAACTCTGTTTGCGATTGGACGCGTGACGGCGCAGGTGGTAGGTGCCGGTGCTGTCGCACTTCAGGACATTCTGCTGCTGTTCATCTATTTGGAGATCATCACCATGGTTGGTCTGTACTTTTCCAGCGGCAAGCTGCCGCTGCGCTATACCCTTTATATCGCCATGGTCGCAATCGCGCGCTATATCATACTCGGAATGAAAGGAATGACCGGATGGACCGTTGTTGCGCTATCTGGGTCCGTATTCGTTCTGGCGCTCACTACGCTCGTGATCGGTTACGGCGACACGAAATTCCCGAACGACGGTTCTTAGGCAGTTTCTTTCCTTGTCCGGTCCCGAGGCCTGGCTGGCACTTGCGCGGCCGGCGCCCAAGCGCAGCCGAGCGGAGAAGACTGGGGCCGCCTCCGGATCCGGCGTCAGTAACGACGCGCATGGCGGAACTGTCCCCCTGAAACGGCCCGTATTCCTGGCGCCCGTCTAAGACAGTCCGACTGCCGCCGCGCTGGGTCCAGAAGAGAACGTGTGGGTGAAACCCCCCCGCCTGGCCCATGCGGGTAGTAGAAACCCGGCCGGGGTAGGCTTTGGCGCCGCTGCCGTTTAAAATAGGCAGGCGCCCCAGGACTAACAGGAACCGTACCCGATGTCTGAGCCCCTCTTTAATTCCAATCTGAAAAACCTGCCGCTTCTGCATCGCGGCAAAGTGCGGGACATCTATTCCGTCGATGACCGCAACATGCTCATTGTCGCCACGGACCGGATTTCGGCGTTCGATGTCGTATTGCCGACACCGATACCGGACAAAGGGACGGTGCTGACTGCCATGTCTCATTTTTGGTTCGGGCGGCTGCGGCACATCGTACCCAACCATCTATCAGACATTTCCCTGGAGCAGGTGCTTCCGGATGCGGCCGAGCGCGAACTGCTGTCGGGTCGGTCCATGGTCGTGCGCAGACTGAGACCGCTGCCGATTGAGGCGATCGTCCGGGGCTACCTCGTTGGGTCCGGCTGGAAGGAGTACCGGAAAGCCGGCACGGTATGTGGCATTTCGCTGCCCTCAGGTCTGCGCGAGGCGGAGCGTCTTCCGCAAACGCTGTTCACGCCGTCCACCAAGGCCGAGGCCGGCGCGCACGACGAGAACATCAGCTTCGCGCAGACAGTAGCGGCGATTGGGGAGGATCTGGCGCGGCGGGTCCGGGAGGTAAGCATTGCCCTGTATACAGAGGCTGCGGCCTATGCCCTGACGCGTGGCATTATAATCGCCGATACCAAGTTCGAATTTGGTCTTGACGACGCGGGGACGCTGACGCTGATTGATGAGGTGTTGACACCCGACTCGTCGCGGTTCTGGCCTGCCGACCAGTACCGCCCGGGAAGCAATCCGCCCAGCTTCGACAAGCAGTATGTGCGCGACTATCTCGAGTCTCTCGACTGGAACAAGCGGCCGCCTGCCCCGGACCTGCCAGTGGAGGTCGTTGCACGTACTGCGGAAAAATACCAGGAAGCCCTGCGCCGGCTTACCGCACCGGTTCGGGCGGGCGGATCCGGGGGCTAAGGCAGGCCGGGGCCGGCGTACCGATTTTCTGGTGCGCGAGGGGCGCTGTCGGCATACCCAATTTCTTGAAGAGCAAAATATGAATAAGGCGTGGATAATCGTTGTCGCAGCCGCCTTGTCTCTGGCGGCATGCAAGAGCGAGTCTGCCCGTCCTGCTTCGGCTGGGGTCAGGCCCACAGCGGCTTCGGCTGGGCTCACAGGATTTTCGTCAGGACAAATTGCCCTGGGCCGGCGACTTTTTCAGGCCGACTGTGCCCCGTGTCACGGGGCACAGGCCCAGGGCCACCCGGAGTGGCGGGCGCCAGGGGGTGGCCAAATTACCGTAGCGGCGCCTCCTCTCAACGGCACCGGAAGCGTATCGAAACGCAGTTACCAACAACTGGTTGACTCCATCGAAGACGGAGCACGGATGCCGGACGGGAATGTGGTGATGCCGGCCTGGAAGGACCGACTGAGCAGGGCGGAAGTCGGTGATATCGTAGCCTGGCTCCACTCGTTATGGCCGGCACGGGTCGACCGGAATCAGGCTGTGTCGCAGGCGGGAAAGCTGCGGTCGAGCTGAGCAGCAGGCGGATTCGGCGCCATAGTCAATTCGCCGGGGCGGTGGTCGTGGCGACCATCAGCAGCCCTCGAGCGATTGTTGATTTGCGTCAACACGCCCCGTGTCTTTCTTGCTTACCTTTAAGCTTATTCGGTTTATCAACCGTCGCTCTGTGGGTTAGGGGGGTAGCCTGAATTCCTTTGTCGGTCACTATTGCTGGAGGTTGGTCTGCTATGTACGGGTTCAGTGTTCAGGTGAAGGACGGCTTTGACGCCGCGGTGGCGCGGACCGTGGAGGCACTCAAGACCGAGGGTTTTGGCGTGCTCACCGATATTGACGTCAAGAAGACGATGAAGGAAAAGCTTGGCGTGGACAGCCGCCCTTACCGCATTCTTGGAGCCTGCAACCCCGCTCTGGCGCACCAGGCAATTGCGGCGGATCCGGACATCGGATTGCTACTCCCTTGCAATGTGATCGTACGCGAGGAATCCGACGGTCGGGTGACTGTCGGATTCATGGATCCGGTCTCGGTGTTGAGGCTGACGGAGAAGCCAGGCATCGAAAGACTGGCGAATGAAGTTCGAAGCCGCCTGGAACGGGTGCAGGGGTTGCTTGCGCGCTAGCCAGCGGTTTTTGAGGTTCAGGGAATCGGAACGACATCCATATGCAAAGGAGGTCGCGCGATGATCGGGAAGGCAGTCTCGAAGTACACGTAGAGCCTTGTCCTGTCGGGCGTGTTGATTAACGTCTCGGCGTCGGGCCAGAACAATGGATTCGGACACGGCATGTTGCGCGGCTACTGCGGTTATGGCATTGGGCTGTGGGTTATCGGGCTATGGTAGGCCGGGGCGATGGTTTCGTCGAGCCTGCCTGAGTCAGGGCGCGATCGTATCAACGGGATTTTCGATGCCGAACGCCGGAGACACTGGCGCCCCGATGGGGCCAACAAGCTGTCTGGAAGCAGAGGTGCCGCGTTGCGCGCGCATGTTGTCCGGCTTTGCGCACGGCCGCATCATGCAGACGATCCTCGCCCCCGGGCGCTTGATGCCGGCATCGAAGTTCGGCAGGTGAACCCAGCTTGCGCCTCGATCATCGGTCGGCACAAGTCTGCGCGCCGGTATGGCATTTCGAATCACCAGGCCGCAGCAGCCACAATTGGCCGCCGGGCCATGAATCTCTCCGAATCACCGAACCGCCGCATGGCGGATCAGGTCACCTTCGCGCTACCTGCAAGGGATCACGCGACGCATGTCTGGTCTTTCTGGCGTCAAGTGGCGCGGAAAGAAGCGGCGCATGCAGCGCAATCCCGGCCGGCCACGGGATCTACCGGGATATTGTCGGCGAAACTCCGGCACGCGAGTCGTCCAGAACGCTGTTCGCTGGACGCGATAGATACGTCGCTTGATATGCCCTTCTAGGCAATGGAAGGGATGTCTATAGTTTTAGGAACGGCGGATGCCGGATGAGACCAATGGTCTTAGGGATCCCCTGGTGCTGGAACTGCTGGATCCCAGGGAGGTCGGTGCCATTTAGGGCAAGATTGCAGCGTTGCGCCAGGCAATGATCGCGGCAGATGTGCAGCCAGACATGACCCGCAGAATGTTCATACTGCCAAGGAGCGCGAGCAGCAGCAGTGGTGTCGCGGTGGCTTGGTGCCCGGTGGGGGTTGTAATGGGTAATCCCGGCTATACCCATCGCGGTCCGGTACGGGGTCAGACCGCACTCGGACAATGCGTAGCGGTATTCTAGGCTCCCGGTTCAACAGGATTTGAGCTGCGGAAGTCCGGCACAGCGGTCTCGACAGAAACCGGAGAAAGGTGACCATGATGTACAACTGGGGCTGGGGAAACATGATGGGCTTCGGAGCCTGGTGGGGAATGGGCTGGCTCTTTATGGTGCTGTTCTGGCTCGCGATTATCCTGGCGGTTGTGGCGCTGCTGAAATGGCTGATCGGCACGTCGTCTCGCAGTGAGGGGCCGCGAACCAAGGATGCCCTCGACATCCTGAGAGAGCGTTACGCGCGCGGTGAGATCGGGCGAGATGAATTTCAGGAGAAGAAACGCGATCTCAGCTAGATGCGTGTGTCTGCATTCCGGCCGGGCAAAGTGGCAGGACGCGCCGCGACAGGTTCCGGCCACCACGGGATGCGAATCGAAGTCTGCGGCATTGGGGTGGGTCGCGGCGGATGTCCGGACAGACGGCGGCAGCGGCGGATCGGACCGGCCCGTGGCGGTCACCGGCTGCTCTAAAGACGCGGGCCATGCCGCCCGACCGAGGACCGGAATCAGCCGGCAGCGGCCAGCTGGTTGATCCAGGGAACCGGATCCTCGCTTCCCGTCCACCGGAATACCGCCGCCGCATCGCGTTCTGGCGGTTCGAATTCGCGTATCTGCGTCCGCAAAACAGCATGCGTCGCATCCGAGATGTCGTGTTGAGTACTGGAGCGCCGCTCCAGGCGCCGTTCCAGCTCGTGGAGCGGCGCGTCGCAGTGGATGATGCCGAAGGCGATTCCAAGAGATTGCGCGAGCATCGCTGCCTGCAGTCGTTGTGTGTGTCGCAGATAGGTGGCATCGAGGATTGCCCAGCGCCCGGATGCAACGATGGCGCGTGCACGCTCCAGAAGCGCCTGATAGGTTCGGTGGGTCATCTCGGTGCTGTATAGTCCTTGCCCATAGGGCGTGGCCTGGGCTTGCTCCAGCGGCATGCCTGCCAGGTGCTTGCGCACGGCATCCGAACGCACCACGATGCCACCGACAGATCCGGCGACTTGGAGCGCTACGGTTGTTTTCCCGCTGGCGCTCGGGCCGCATGTGATCAGCAGACCCCCCGTGCGCGTTCCGGTGTATTTCTGCGCCGTTGCGAAATATCGAGATGCCTCGCTCGCGACCGCGGGGCGCTGCAATCCACCTTCCTGGTTGTCTAGCAGGAAAGATATGACCTTGCCCCGTACGCATGCCCGGTATGCCTGATAGAAGTCAAGTACCGTCAGCCCCATATAGTCGTCTGTTCTCTGCAAGTACTCGTTAATAAAGCAGTTGCCCAGCTGCGGTTGGGCATATGCATCGAGATCCATCGTGAGGAACGCGATATCGCTGATGACATCTACGGACCGGAATTGCTGACTGAATTCAACGCAGTCGAAAATGATCACGGCATTGCCGTAAAGGCACATATTGCCGAGGTGTAGATCGCCGTGCCCGTCCACGATGTGACCAGTGTCTACCCGCGCGGAAAACACCGTGGCGTTGTCGCGCATGAAGCGCTCCGCATGATTCCTAATCTCATCAAACTGCGTACGCGAGATGCTGCGGTCGATATACGGCTCGATCTGTGCGAAGTTCTGCCGGACGTGATGAGAGATGTTCTCCAGACCGCCATAGCGCTCAATATCGGGGCCGCGCTCCGCCCGGCTGTGGAAGCATGCCAGCTGCCGAGCGATGTCACGCATCTGGTCGTTGCTGAGCAGTCCGGTCGTGGCGAGGTGATTGAGCAGCCCATCCTGCGGCATGCGTGCCATCTTAACGGCATAGTCCGCGACTTCGGCGTGCATGGCGTCTGTCTCGCTACCCACAGCGTAATGTCCGCCGATCCAGAGTATGGGCACGACACCCAGGTAGATCTGTGGTGCTAGGCGCCTGTTCAGACGCACCTCATCCTCGCACGCGCGCCATCGCCCCGAGAGCGTCGTGAAATCGAGAAATCCGAGATTGACCGGTTTCTTGACCTTGTAGGCGTACGGGCCGGCAAGAAATACGTCGGATATATGGGTGCGCAGGTGGATGATTCCCTCTGCCGGATGCGGATAGGTGCCCGTCTCGCCCATGGCGGCCAGCATGTGCTCATGGTTGAAAGATTGCCGGTCCATGCTGCCCTCATATAAAAGCCATGGGATCACCGCAAAAACTCTAAAGTCTGCCTGGCGACTCCGCTATGACTCTGATCAAGACGGCACGGCGGGATAGATGTCACGGCAGAATTCGCACGCTGCCCGCTCCACCCTTGGTTTTGCGGCAACATGCCCCCATGTTTGCGGTATTGGGCATGGCACCGGCCTGTGGCATGAGGGGTTGCGCGCAGAAGCCGGGGCCATTGACCTTCCCGCCATGGGAAGGATTATCGTCATCGGGGACAAGCCCGGTAAGGGCCGCATTCCTGCGCGGTGCAGCACGGTCGTAGCAAAGGCCCGAGGTCGGCTTGTCATTGTTCCTTGCGATGTGGCGATAATGCCAGCAGAAACTCGTGTCGGGGTTATTGTGCGGAGCGGATCTATGGGTGAAATGGCGACGCCGCTGCGGCTGTCCATAGGCGGCATGAGCTGTGCGGGTTGCGTGGCGACTGTGGAGAATGCGCTGCGGGCGGTACCCGGTGTAGCGGATGCGACGGTCAATTTTGCAGAACATACCGCCTCGGTGACCGGACGTGCCCCGGCGGAGGCGCTGATTGCGGCCGTGAAAGAGGCCGGATATGAGGCCGCAGAGCTGCGCGGAGCTGAGGACGAGGCGCAGAAGGAAGCGGCGGAAATGGACCACTATCGCCGTCTATTGCGCAAGGCAGTCGTGGCTGCCGTCGTCGGGGTGCCCCTGATGGTTGCGGGACCGCTGGGTTGGCTGCCGGCGCTCTCGACGACTGGCGGGCGGGTGTTCTGGCTGGCGGTGGGAGCCGCGACCCTTTTTGTTCTGGTCTATTCGGGCGGACATTTCTTCAAGGGGGCATGGAAGGCATTCTGGAATCACAGTGCCAACATGGACACGCTCGTTGCCCTCGGTACCGGTGCGGCCTGGACCTATTCAGTCGCGGTTGCCGCATTCCCTCATCTGGTGCCGGTACTCGCCCAGCATGCCTATTTCGAGGCGGCTGCGGTCATCATCGCGCTGATAAATCTCGGCTCAGCCCTGGAGATGCGCGCGCGCGGAAAGACTTCGGAGGCGATCAAGCGGCTGATCGGGCTGCAGCCAAAGACCGCACGTGTCGTCCGCGACGGACAGGAGATAGACATTCCCATTGGAGAAGTGGGGTTGCAGGAGACGTTGCGGGTCCGCCCCGGAGAAAAAGTGGCAGTGGATGGCGTTGTCATAGACGGTCACTCCACCATCGATGAGTCGATGCTCACTGGCGAGCCGCTGCCGGTGCCCAAGAAGACCGGTGACGAAGTGGTGGGCGGGACGCTCAACAAGTCCGGCACCTTTCTGTTCCAGGCTACACGCATCGGCGAAGACACGGCGCTTGCGCACATCATCGAGATGGTGCGTCAGGCGCAGAATTCCAAGCCAGCCATCGGCCGGCTTGCGGACCGAATTTCTTCCTATTTCGTACCAGGCGTGCTGATCGTTGCAGTTGTCACCTTTCTGGTTTGGTTCAGTCTCGGTCCGAATCCGGTTCTGGGCTACGCGCTGGTGGCAACCATGACGGTACTGATCATCGCATGCCCATGTGCTCTCGGACTTGCGACGCCAATCTCCATAATGGTTGGTGTCGGAAAGGCTGCCGAATATGGCATATTGATTCGCAAGGGTGACGCCTTGCAGCAGGCCGGCCACCTGACAACAGTGGTGCTGGACAAGACCGGTACTGTCACCGCCGGACGCCCCGCAGTGACTTCCGTGGTTGCCGCGCCTGGGTGGAACGAGACGCGGCTGCTGCAGCTGGCAGCAAGCATTGAGGCAGGCTCGGAGCATCCCCTGGCGGAAGCAATCATCGAGGCGGCGGCACAGCGCAGTATTGCCCTGCAGGAGCTAACCGGCTTCGAGGCGATCCCCGGCAAGGGCGTGCGTGCCCAGCTGGCGGGCGGAATGCGTCAGGTCCAGGCAGCAGCCGGGCTGCCGAAGGCCCTGGTTCCGGCGGCAGCAGCAACCGGCCAGCTGCTGCTCGGCAATGAAGCACTCATGCGCAGCCACGGGATTGATCCCGGCAGTCTTGCGGGTGAAGCAGCAGCCATGGCTGCGCGTGCCGAAACCCCCATTTATCTGGCGCTGGACGGAGCGACCGTAGGCATTGTGTCGGTATCGGACCCGGTAAAGCCGGATTCGCGCGATGCCATCGCCCGGCTGCACGCAGCCGGCATGAGAGTGGTAATGCTTACCGGCGACAACAGGGTTACGGCCGAAGCAGTTGCCGGGCAGGTGGGTATCGATGAAGTGCGCGCGGAGGTGTTGCCGGCTGACAAGGCGAAGCAGGTCGAGGCACTGCAGGCGCGCGGAGAGATCGTGGGCATGGTTGGCGATGGCATCAATGATGCCCCTGCGCTGGCACGCGCGGATGTCGGCTTTGCCATCGGGACCGGCACCGACGTCGCGATAGAGAGCGCAGACATCACCCTGATTCGTGGCTCCCTGCATGGTGTTGCCGACGCCGTGGCGATTTCGAAGGCAACGGTCCGGAATATCAAACAGAATCTGTTTGGATCGTTTGTCTACAACTTTCTCGGAATTCCCATCGCCGCCGGAGCATTGTTTCCATTGGTTCACCTGCTCCTCAATCCAATCATAGCCGGCGGCGCGATGGCGATGTCCTCGTTTACAGTGGTATCCAACGCCAATCGGCTGCGGTGGTTCACCTCCGGGGAGAAGCGGCCATGAAGGAACTCGCCGCCGATGTCGGCGGCCTGGTCGTTATCGGGCTGATTGTATGGTGGTTCTGGCTGTCGAAGCCTAAAACGCTGCATGCCGGAGAAGGGACGCCGATAGATATCGTCGTGGCCGACGGTGTCTATACGCCCGCGCGCATTGAAGTGCCGGCCGGTAGGCCGGTCACGTTGCGTTTTTTGCGCAAGGATCCGAGTCCGTGTGCGGAAAAAGTGGTATTTGAGGCGTTTGACAATATGACGCGCGATTTGCCCCTGGACCGTCCGCTCGACGTGACCATCGTGCCGGACCGGCCCGGCGAATACGCGTTCACTTGCCAGATGAAGATGTATCGGGGAACGCTGGTGGTCAAGAACCCCTAGCAATCTCCGTGCACTGCGGTGTGTGACGCAGTTTATTCTGGTCTCAACGGATAGCGGTCATGTCCACGGACTATTTTCAGGCAGCCATCTCGCGCAGCATTTGGGACAGCAAGTACAGATATCGTGAGCGCGGGGAAATCCGTGATGCCTCCATAGAGGACAGCTGGTGGCGCATTGCGCGTGCTCTGGCAGCTGCGGAAGCTGCCGATGCGGACAAGTGGCGGCGCAGATTCCATGATGTCCTGAGCGGTTTCCGCTTTCTACCGGGGGGCAGGATCCAGGCCGGTTCCGGAACAGGGCACCGAGTGACCCTGTTCAACTGCTTTGTCATGGGAATGGTAGAGGACTCTCTGGACGGCATCTTCGATGCGCTCAAGGAGGGCGCCCTGACGATGCAGCAGGGCGGCGGTATCGGATACGATTTCTCGACGTTGCGTCCGCGTGGCGATGTCGCGCAGAGCGTGGGCATGATTGCGTCGGGTCCGGTATCGTTCATGCAGATATGGGACAGCATGTGCGGTACGATCCTGTCGACGGGTTCACGTCGCGGAGCGATGATGGCGACACTCCGTTGCGATCATCCCGATATTGAGACCTTCATTGCGGTGAAGCGCGACCCGGAGCGGTTGCGCCATTTCAACCTGTCGGTCCTGGTCAGCGACGATTTCATACGTGCAGCGCGCGCGGACGAACTGTGGCCCCTGGTTTTTCCGGTTCGCCCCGGAGAGAATGCCGCTGGCGCTGAAACGGTCGAGCGTGCGTGGTCGGGAGCCGATGTGCCACAGCCCTGTCGGGTGTACCGCCGAGTCTCGGCGCGCGAGCTGTGGAATCAGATCATGCGTGCGACCTATGACTATGCCGAGCCTGGCGTCATTTTCATTGACCGCGTAAATCGGATGAATAATCTCTGGTACCGAGAGCGTATCAGTGCGACCAATCCATGCGGTGAAATTCCCCTGCCTCCCTACGGGGCCTGCGACCTCGGTTCGGTCAACCTGACGCAGTTTGTGACGGAGCCATTTACCGACCGTGCAGGGTTGGATTTGCAGGGCATAGGTGACACGGCAGAAGTCGCGACGCGTATGCTTGACAATGTCATTGACGTATCGCTGTTCCCTCTCAAAAAGCAGGAGCTTACGGAGCACGGCGAACGACGTATAGGCCTCGGACTTACCGGACTGGCGGACGCCTTCATCATGCTGGGCATCCCCTATGGGGGCGCCAAGTCGCTGACGCTGGCCGCTGAGGTGATGCGGACCATTTGCCATAGGGCCTACCGGACCTCCATAGAGCTCGCGCGTGAGAAAGGGCCGTTTCCTTGGTTCGATGCGGACCGGTATCTCGAGGGGGCGTTTGTCGGGAGTCTGCCCGCAGACATACGGGAAGGTATCCGCCGGCATGGCATCCGCAACAGCCACCTCACGGCGATCGCGCCAACCGGCACCATCAGCCTGCTGGCAAACAACGTATCGAGCGGCCTGGAGCCTGTTTACGCGCTTGAATACAGTCGCCGTATGAGGGAGGCGAGCGGCTCGGTCACGGTGCATGCGGTTGCAGACTATGCCTACCGCCTGTTTCGCCAGCGCTTTGGGGATGCGCCCCTACCGCCCGCATTCGTTACCACGGAGCAGGTCCCGCCGGCTTCGCACCTGGACGTGCAGGCGGCGCTGCAACCGTTTGTTGATAACGCGATATCAAAGACGGTCAATGTTCCCGAGCACTACGGTTTCGAGCTGTTCCGTTCGCTCTACGATTACGCCTACGACAAGGGGCTCAAAGGCTGCACCACGTTTCGTCCCAATCCCGTGACCGGCGCAGTTCTTATTGACAAGGAAGGCGACGCTCCGGCGATACATTGCTGCTCGCTGGAGCGGGAAGCAGACTGAGGGAGTTCCGGCACGACGCCGTGGGGCGCATGTCCTGGCGATCTTCGATTCAGCGCCGCCTGTGCCGGGCGGCCGTTTGGCCTGCTGGGCGCGCGAAAGGCGCCGGACGTTGCCTCGCGGGCGCCGCCTCGCCGCCGGGAAGGCCTCCGCCACGCAGGATCATAGGCTATCGGCCCACAGGTCGTGCTCGCCAGCTCCGGTTACCCGAACGCGCACGATATCTCCAGGGGAATGGCACTGCTCGCTGCTGACGATCACGGTACCGTCAATTTCGGGCGCATCGCACGAGGAACGGGCAACGACAGTGCCATCGCTTTCGATCTTGTCCACCAATACACTCATTGTCCGACCGACTTTCGCCTCCAGCTTGGCTTTGCTGATGCCGGCCTGCAGAGTCATGAGGCGTGCGTAGCGTTCCTGCTTTAGCTCCTCTGCGACCGGATCAGCCAGCGCATTGGCCGCCGCACCCGCCACCGGGGAATAGGTAAAACAGCCAACGCGGTCAAGCTGAGCCTCCGAAAGGAAATCGAGAAGACTTGCAAAATCATCTTCCGTTTCCCCCGGAAAGCCGACAATAAACGTAGAGCGAATCGTCAAATCGGGGCAGACATTGCGCCAGGCCCGGATGCGCCCCAAGTTGTCTTCGCTGTCGGCCGGGCGTTTCATTGCCTTGAGTATGCGCGGGCTGGCGTGCTGGAAGGGAACATCCAAATAGGGCAATACCCTTTCCTCCTGCATGAGTGGAATTACGTCGTCCACGTGCGGATAGGGGTAGACGTAGTGCAGTCGCACCCATATGCCCAGCCCGCCAAGCGAGCGCACCAGGTCGGTCAGGTGCGTCCGCAGCGGCCGGCCCTGCCAGAACCCGGTGCGGTATTTAAGGTCCAGCCCGTAGGCGCTGGTATCCTGTGCGATCACCAGCAACTCCTTGACGCCGGCCCCAACCAAGCGCTCCGCTTCCTGCATCACCTCGCCGACCGGGCGACTGACAAGTCGTCCCCGCATCGAAGGTATGATGCAGAAGCTACAACGGTGGTTGCAGCCCTCAGAAATCTTGAGATATGCGTAATGCCGCGGGGTAAGCCTGATACCTTGCGGTGGAACTAGATCCAGGAACGGGTCATGCGGTCGGGGCAGGTGCCGGTGCACCGCCTCCATCACGTCTGCCAGCGCATGTGGGCCGGTTACGGCCAGCACCTGGGGGTGGGCCTGACGTATGGCTTGCTCTCTTGCCCCCAGACATCCGGTCACGATCACCCGCCCGTTTTCCGCCACTGCCTCGCCGATGGCGTCGAGCGACTCCTCCACGGCCGAATCGATGAAACCGCAGGTGTTGACAATCACAAGATGAGCGTCTGCATAGCTAGGCGATACCGCATAGCCTTCCGCCCGCAGCTGCGTGAGGATCCGCTCGGAATCAACCAGTGCCTTGGGACAGCCGAGGCTGACGAACCCGATCTTTGGTAATTCAATTGACATCGCACGGTACCCGCTGGCGGGACGATCTGTTTCGGGCGGCAAATTCTAGGACAACTCCCTGCTATTGACCAGTGAGCAGCCTATTGATCGAAATAAGGTCGCTCTCGCTCAGGGTACCCACGGCATCCTTTAGTTCGAGCTTGCTCATGAGGTAGGTGTATTTGGCCTGTGACAGGTCATTTTCCACGCTAAACAGGTTTTGCTGCGCGTTAAGCACGTCCAGTCCGGTGTTGACGCCGGTCCGGTACCCGAGCTCGGTAGACTCCAGTGCCTTCTTGCTGGCAGCCAGGGCCTGTTCCAGTGCCGTTACCTGGGCGACCCCGCTCGTTACGGCGAGATAGTACTGGCGTGTTTTGAGCACGGTCTGACGTTCGGTCTGCGTCAGGTTCTGACGTGCCCCGTCCTCTCGCGCCAGTGACTGACGTACTTCGGAAGATATGGCTCCGCCGGAGAATATCGGCCACTGGAGCTCGACTCCGACGAGGTTCGAATGGTAGATAATGGTGCCGGGGAAACCCGGACTGTTGCCGTTGCTGTAATTAGTGGAGGCAATGAGGTCGAGCGACGGGTAGTGGCCGGCCCGAATCCTCTGGACGTCTTCCTTGGCAATCGCTACGGCCTGCTGCTCAACCTTGATCCGCGGGCTCTGATCTTCGGCCGCGCGCGTCCAGGTACCCATGTTCTCCGGAACCGGCAACTGCAGAGGCAGCGTATTCGTCAGCGTTGCGAGGGTTCCGACAGGCATGCCCGTAATTGTATAAAGCGTTTCCCGTTCAACCCTGAGCTTGTTGTCCGCCACGACCTCGGCGGCTACGGCAGAGTCGTACTGCGCCTGTGCCGCATTCACGTCGACGATCGTGCTGTTGCCGACCTCGAAATTGCGTTCCGCGAGCTGGAGCTGTCCGTTGATAGCCTTCTCTTTAGCTTTTGCAAACCTGAGCGTGTCCTGGGCTGCAAGCACGTTGAAGTATGCCCGGGCCGTGCGCACGATGAGGTTTTGGCGTGCGATAGCGAGCTGTGCCTGTGCCTGGGTTACCTCGAGCTTGCCCTCCGCATATGCCGCAAAGCTCGATTTCTGGTAGAGCGGCTGGGTCAGCTGAAGAGTATAACCGTGACTCAGGTAACTGCTGCTGAACGGGCCTGGCTCCGATTCGTTCAGGCTGTTCCGGATGGCGTTGGCAGTGAATATGACCGCTGGCAACAGCAGTGCGCGGCCTTGCGGTCCCTTCTCGATGTTTGCCCGATAGTCTGCCTGAGCCGCAGCCCAGGCCGGATCGCTTTCTTGCGCAAGACGGTATATGTCCAGAAGATTTTCAGCCCGCGCCGGAGTGCTTGCAGCAGCGACGCTGATGCATACGCCGACGATCAGGCTGACCAATGGGGCATGCCTCATTGTGTACTCCTCTCGAGTTCGGTTACCAGTATCGATCCTGCCGTTGTTTGCAGAAAGCCTGCACGCGATTCCTTGGTCGCGAGCGCACAAGCAGCGAATCCTGCAGCAGCCACCGGCAAGGGCTGCTACTTCCGGACCCGAAGCCGCCGTAGCCGTGCGGTGACAGCTCTCGAATTGGCCTGTGATCCCGTGCCGCGCCGGGACTTTCTTTGTCCGTGTCCGGGCGGTTGAATGCCATGTAGCAGGATATCGATCAGCGATTTCGTGAACTGCTCCGGCTTCTCGGCAAAGCCGGCGTCCCGGAATTGACGCAGCAAGGTCTGCGCCTCGAAGAAGAAAACGTTGGCACCGAGCAGAATCGTGGCCACCATGGCCGGATCGAGGTCGGGGCGGAGCTCTCCCGAGCGCTGGCCGGAACGAAGAATCAGCACAAATCGCCTGAAATTCTCCTCGAATACATGTTCCGCCAGTTGGCGCGCACGGTGCGGACCGATGGCCAGAAGTTCCCTGAGAATCAAGCGCGACAGTTGCCTCTGTTCAAACAGACGCGCCAAATGGTTTCCCGCGAATTCGGCCAGCCGTTTCTCTAGAGGTCCGGTGTCGCGCTCGAGGCTGCGCAGGTGGCCGGCGGCGTCATGTTGCGCCTGCAGAAGTACTGCCAGGTACAGCGCGTTCTTTGTGCTGAAATGGTGAAATACGTTGGCTTTGCTCACGCCGGCACGCACGGCAATATCGTTCATGGAAACGGCGGCAAAGCCATGGGCGGAGAAAAGCTCCTCGGCCGCCATGAGGATGCGTCCATTGGTGCCGCAACTGCAGTCAGCCGGAAGTCGGGGCATTGCTGGTCTGTGTATAGGAACCGCTGCCGCCATGCCCAGAAGTCATGAAGCGCGGCGCTGGCGGGGGCCGGAATCCTGACCGACCGGTCAGTGCGGTAATCTTAGCAGTGATGCCGGAGACCGGCAAGCTTGGGTTGCCAGAGTGTCAGCGGATGCGGCGGGCGCATGCCGCCTGGCACAACAGGCTGAACGGAGGCTGGGAGCTTGGCCGTTACGCGACGACAATCCGGCGCAGTCCGGGTCGAGAGCCGGGAAGGCGATATTCCGGCCGGACTCGAGGCATGGCAATCGTTGGACCAGACGAGCAAAAATTCGGAAGGTTGAGAAAGCGCTCTCACAGAACTGCCCGACCGGCCCTTTTGGGCGCCCGCGTGGCTCGACGTTGACGATAAGCGCAGGCTCGCAGGCGGCCGGTGGAGGCAGCCGGCGTAGCGTGCGGCGCTGGGCAGAAACATATCAGGACTGCTCCGGCACTCCTGTCAGTCCGCACGGGATAGTGCACATGCATGACTGAGCCGAACGGGCAGAATGCTGTCCGCGGGTTTGGGCTAGCCCGCCAGGTTGAAGTCGGTTCGGGACCGGCGGTCGCGATAAGGCAAGCCCGGGCACCTTGCTGCCGCGGCCCACTTCAGGTATGCCACGTTTGCAATAAATGGCTCTCTGATTCTGACATGTCGCCGTGACAGGTCGGTCTGGCAGGTCCCATGAATATACCCGGCGGCCCAATAAAAACGGCGATTTGATTATCGAAGGACATGAGCATATTTTGACCTAGATCAGGGTATTTGCTGCCATAGTGGCATGACATGTACACTTTTGCGGTGATCTGACTGCCCATGCGGGGGTGCTCATGGTTGATCTTTCTCCGACTCTTCAGGCGCTGATCGATGCTCAGCAAAACCCGTTTGTTCTGATTGATCCCGAATACCGTATCGTTGCCGCCAACAATGCCTACCAGGCGGCATACGGTCTCGAGGCCATACAGATAGTGGGACGGTACTGTTATGAGCTGTCGCACCGGCGCACGGCCCCATGTCACCAGCATGGCGAAGACTGTCCGCACCGGCAGGTCCTTGCATCCGGCAAGGAATGCCAGGTGTTGCACACCCATTACGACCAGCAGGGCTCGGCTGAACATGTGCAGATCAAGGGATTGGCCATACCGCTTCCCGACGGAGGCTATCTGGTGGCAGAGTCCATTTTTCGGTTAGCCGCTCAGCCGGAGTTGAACTGCGATGAGATGCGTCTGATTGGCCGCTCACCCGCATTTCTGCGTGCGGTCGAGCAGCTGACCCTGGCTGCCGCCAGTCATGCCAACATTCTGCTGCACGGAGAGTCCGGTGTCGGCAAGGAGCTTGCGGCACATTATATGCATCGCCACAGTCCGCGGCGAAACGGCCCGTTTCTGGCAGTCGACTGCGGCGCCATCAGTGAAACCCTTTTCGAGAGTGAAATCTTTGGCCACGAGCGCGGTGCGTTCACCGGTTGTGTGGGGCGCAAGCAGGGGCTGTTCGAACTCGCGGACGGCGGCACCCTGTTCCTCGACGAGGTGGGCGAGCTCTCTTTAGCCATGCAGGCCAAGCTGCTGCGTGTGATGGAAAGCGGAGAGTTTCGCCGCGTCGGCGGTCGAGAGGTGCTGCATGCTGACGTGCGGGTCATCGGGGCTACAAATCGCAACCTGATGACCATGGTCGAGTCCGGCGGCTTCCGCGAAGACCTGTATTACCGCCTGGCCTGCATCACCATCGAGCTGCCACCCCTGCGCGCGCGGCGTAGCGATATCCCGGCACTGGCGGAAGCGCTGCTTGTGCGCATCAACCAGGCCAACGGCAGCCGCCTGTATCTGACCGGCGAAGCGCTTGACCGGTTGATTGGCTATGATTTCCCGGGAAACGTGCGTGAGTTGCGCAATATCCTGCAGCGTGCGGCTGCGCTCAGCGCCGGTTCCGGGAACGGATCCATAGGTGCTTCCGCCATCCGGTTTGACGGCGTTCGCGCTGCTGCGGTCCACCCGGAGGAGACCGGCGCCAAACCCCAGATGTCAGCGGAGGGCACCCCAACCAGCATACGCGCTGTGGAGCGCAGCCACATCGCCGAGTTGCTGGAGCGTTTCAGCGGACATCGACGCGCGGTCGCGGATGCGCTCGGTATCAGCGAGCGCACCCTGTATCGCAAACTGCGCCGCTATGAGCTCGGCTGACAGCGCCGCGTCGGAGGTGGGCCGACCGCTTTCCGCGGGACCGGTCCCGCTCAGCGCCAATAACGTCCGGCGCTGGCCACGACGATCGTCACCAAGCCAAGAAGCAGGTTGATTCCAATGAGTCTGCGGATCTGCGCTAACTGTAGTCCGGCAGCGGCGAAGTCGCCGGCTGCGACCGCGCGATTGAGGCGCCGGTAGGGGGCGAAAAATAGATGCAGATATATCATGATCATGATGATGCCTAGGGTTTGCATTATGTTGATGCGCATCCCCGCATGAGCCATGCCGCCGAAAGCGTCGGATATCATCCAGTATCCGGTTGCCGGCAATGCTATTACAGACATCCAGACCCACGGAAAGAATCGGCCGAAAGTCCGTGACCACAGCGGCAGACGGAGTGCCGGCTCCATGGACGCCGCTGCCGGACGCAGGGCCATATAGGCAAAGAACATTCCCCCAACCCAGATGACAGCGGCAACCAGGTGCAGGGCAATTGCAACAGGCATGATGACCTCCGAATTGTTGATTGAGCAGCACCCTATGCAACGAGGGCGCATGTGCGCACGCTACCACACCGGATATCTGTGCGTCACGACCGGCCCTGTGTCCTCCGTGTGCCGCCGATTTTCTCGGCAATGGTTGCAATGCGCCGGCCTAGGCGCACGCCTGTTGCTGCGGATGGGATCTCAATTGCCGGTTCATGTCGACCGGGGCAGCGCGAATTCCCGCTGGAAGCGGAAAAACGCGTTGGCAACCGCTGTAGCCTGCGGCAGGGTCAGGCAGTCGCAACCTTCCGATGCCGCGCACCTTTGACAGATAAATACGAGATCACGGCAAATACTCTCGCTGCATGAGCCGGGCGCGCGCACTGCGTGCCGCCACAGGACACGCACATCGGGCCATGCGTCGTGGTCCAGACTGCCATCAGCCTGTACTTGGCCGTTTACCGGAACCAGGCAGACGGAGCAGTGTGCGTCCACCACGCTGGCGAGGCCAGCCAGACGCGAAATGGCGAGTGCATCGATCGCGCACATGGCGTTTGCCTGGTAACGGCCGAACCGTACGCTGATGCCGCGGTCATCGGTGCTGAATGGGTAACAGCCAAGGCCGGCGGGACCCGGTACGACGGCGTCGAGCTGACACAGCGCGTGCAGTTCAGCGGGCGACAGAAAGTCCCGATCGGGGACCTCGCCGCAGATCCACTTGGCCAGCACGCGCCCGTAGGCGTTCCGTGCGGCAGAATCCGCCGCCCTGATGCGCTGCTCCAACGGGAATGCTGCACGAAGCCTGTCCAGGAACTGCAGCGTGGCATTCTTGAGCGCGGCACGCTCCTCTGCGGTGTGTCTTATCATGCGGTGTTCCTCCCATGGCGCGGGCCGTTCCGGTGGCCCTTGTCGCCTTCCGTTCAATTCCTACCATCGCTGGGGAAGGCATGTCCTTTGTGCTTTCCCGCTTCCCACATCGAACCGGTAGTCGATACCCAGGAAATTCCAGCCGAGGTTCGGACGATCGTCCCAGTGGAACATGAAATTTCCGTTGGAAATGTGCCGGTAACTCAAATCCCAGTGGCGTCCCAGCAGATACGCAATATGGGTGGCGAAATTCCAGCGCGTACCATTGATGGCGGTTTCGTCCGCCAGGTAGGCTATCCCAAACGAGAGAGACAGGCGGCCATACCCGCAGTGGTAACCGGCGCCGTAGAATTCATCATGATACTGCCCGCGCCAGCCACCTGCAAAGTAAACCAAATGCTGTGCCTGCGGCCGGTAATTCAAAAACAGGGCGTACGTCCCCGGAGCGTGCAACACGTCGCCTCCCGCGCCTATCGATATCACCGCTGCCGCTGTGCGTGCCAGCAGCAGCATCGGGACAAGACAGGCGGCACGGGCTGCCTGCGCCGGCGAGAGGGCGCGGCGGGTCGGTGTTGCGGCCGAATCCGTTCGGCCCGGCGCATCCGGCGGAAAAGGCGTGCAGGATTTCCGGCAGCGGCTTATGCGCCTGTTAATAATCCTAATTGGCATCAAATGAACCTCCAAATATGGCGGCTCTTCCGGCTTTTGTGCGGGTGAACCCCGAAGCGATCATGGGGCACAGCCCTACGAGTAGAGATCAAGGCCCCCACAATGAAGCAGAATGGCGATGCAGTACTGGGTGAAGCAGCGGCAAGCCCGGCCGTTGGCGCCTTCGGCCGCGATATTAGTAATGCGGCGCTTCATGTCGACAACAAGTCCCCGGAGATGGCACTTCAAGGTCTTGGCGCCATTCATGATCGGGTCGAGGCGCGCGGGCGGCCCAGATCTATCAGCGGTCGAAGAACTTGTTTGCAGGACTGGCATAGCGGTAGTTCCAGAACTCGGAGTGGCGTCGACATTGAGCTTGGCAAAGCGTTCGTGTTAGCGGTTACCCGGCTTTCGGTGGATTTGATCCACTGGCACTGCGTTCTGATGAGCGTCTCGCGACCGGCTTGTTTCAATTCCCGATGCTCGCGTCAGCGCACGAAGTCGGCGGTGTTGTTCAATCCCGAGGCTGCATGGAATTGTCGTGAACGATGGAGGCCTTGGGCGCGGCCTTTCCGGCGACCTGTGTGTCATTGTCCCATCGGTCCATCGCCGCCCAGATGCCCGGGCGCAGGGCTGGCAAAATTTTCCCCCAGAAAGCACCGGCTCCCTGCGCGCTGCGCCCAGCGCGATGTCGAGCGCCCACCGCCCGCAGACATCGTGCAGCACTGAGGCGGTGTCATGGTCCCGCCCGAAGTCGTTCTCATCGAGCGCCATATTAGGTGAGGCCAAGGGCAGCGCCTTGAGCCATTGTTCCTGGGCCTTGCGCCGCATAGCTTTGATCGCCTGGTTGGCGAAGGTATCGTTGGGCCTGGTGAACCGGCTATGATCCTTGGCCCAGGTGACGCGCACCTGTTTGGTCCAGCGCTTCGGGTAGTTCACCCGCTGGGCGGTGGCGGTGAGGAAGGCTTTCCATTGAGTGGTGCTCAAATGCCGCCAGCGCCTCGGGCGCAAATCATGGCCCAGTGCTGCCTGTCCCCAGGTCGGGCAGATGAGCGGGGCGATCCGGCTGCCGGCGCATGCTGCCCACGATCTCTCTACGAGGCGGGCGGAGGCTCGGGTGATATCCACCACAGACACCTCCCGCGGTACTGTCAGGCCGACAGGTGTTTGGTGGAGCTCGGTATCGCGCATAGGGACGCAATACCCGCCTGGGAGTGGGATTCAGGCAAAACCTGCCTGATCCACGCGATTCCCTGGAGAGTCATCGAATTGGTCAGCCAGTAATTCATGCATCGATAAGATAGTTTTTAACGTTAACACAGCAGATCGTTGACGGTGTTGATGCAAATCAAAATGGTGGCGCGCGGAATTTCTTGTCCAAGAGCTCATCAACGATTGATTCAGTTTGCATGCCTCCCGCCAAGCGAGATCGTGCGCGAAAATAGAGTGTGTCTGGCCGCTGTCCGGATTTTAAACAGCCAATACGTGATCATTGACTGCTGCGAAATATGAATATGGCTCTTCCGATTTTCGTGTGGGAACGGAAGCTTCAGGCGTGTGAAGGTGCACCGCGAAGCTCATGGCCCGCAGTGTGTCGAATCCTGCGTGAAGTGCAACAAGAACGAGGGCAACAGCGCCGAAGCTTTCTGCGAGTCGGTTTGCCAATCCGGCATGTACTTCGTACCGATGAAGGCCCCCGGGAGCCAGGCGCTGCTGGTCCTGCACCACGGCCGGGCGGGGTTCGTCAAGCCACGCACAGCCTGCACCAACCAGATCCGCAAATTGCTGTCCGGGCAGGCTTGATACTGCGCATCGGGTTAAGCGAGGCTGCCTGGTGGTTGGGCTTCCTCCGATCTCACGGAGTTCTTATTGTGGACAATCGTGCAATCGGAGGTGGTCATGCCAGAAGTAAAGCGTCGTAAATATACCGAGGAGTTCAAGGCCGAGGCCGTGGTCTCGTGCCGCAGTCGCCCAAGAGCCCGGCATTCAATCCAACCTGCTCGTTCGCTGGTGGCGGAAGAAAATGCCGCCGAGACCCGAGCCTCGCTGGCACAAGAGCCTCGCCACTGTGGCGCTTGCCAACAGGAACACGCGCATCGTCTGGGCGCTGCTTGCCCACGACCGGGCGTGACTGGCAGGATATGCCGGCGGGCACAACGTAGCCGGGGAATCCTTCAGCACTTGCATCTGCAAAATGGATAGCAACCGAGGCCGGCGGCCCTTGTCGCCTTCCGTTCAATTCCTACCATCGCTGGGGAAGGCATGTCCTTTGTGCTTTCCCGCTTCCCACATCGAACCGGTAGTCGATACCCAGGAAATTCCAGCCGAGGTTCGGGCGATTGTCCCAGTGGAACATGAAATTTCCGTTGGAAAAGTGCCGGTAACTCAAATCCCAGTGGCGTCCCAGCAGATACCCGAAATGAAACGCGAAATT
>JAJYEK010000004.1:0-11588 GCA_021785795.1 Pseudomonadota bacterium | reverse complement strand
TCTTTGATGGCGGTTTCGTCCGCCAGGTAGGCTATCCCAAACGAGAGAGACAGGCGGCCATACCCGCAGTGGTAACCGGCGCCGTAGAATTCATCATGGTACCGCCCGCGCCAGCCACCTGCAAAGTAAACCAAATGCTGTGCCTGCGGCCGGTAATTCAAAAACAGGGCGTACGTCCCCGGAGCGTACAACACGTCGCCTCCCGCGCCTATCGATATCACCGCTGCCGCTGTGCGTGCCAGCAGCAGCATCGGGACAAGACAGGCGGCACGGGCTGCCTGCGCCGGCGAGAGGGCACGGCGGGTCGGTGTTGCGGCCGAATCCGTTCGGCCCGGCGCATCCGGCGGAAAAGGCGTGCAGGATTTCCGGCAGCGGCTTATGCGCCTGTTAATAATCCTAATTGGCATCGGATTGAGCCTCCAAATATAGTCAAGCTCCGTTTTCCTGAGCAACGCTCCGAATGAATATTTCA
The DNA here is from genome assembly GCA_021785795.1 of Pseudomonadota bacterium. The sequence goes on along the minus strand of JAJYEK010000004.1, from coordinate 11,116 downwards.
ACCGATACGTCACCCGTTCCCAGCGGGGTTTCGGAAACCAAAAATACAACCTGCTATATGTGTGCCTGCCGGTGCGGCATACGCGTGCATCTGCGCGATGGTCAGGTCCGTTACATCGAGGGCAATCCCGATCACCCGCTCAATAAAGGAGTGATCTGCGCGAAAGGTGCATCCGGAATAATGAAGCAATACTCCCCGGCGCGCCTCACCAAGCCGCTGCGTCGCAAAGCAGGCGCAGAGCGCGGCGCCAACGAGTTCGAGGAGATCAGTTGGGACGAAGCGTTTGCGCTCATGACGGAACGGCTTGCGCAGATCCGTTCGAGCGATCCAAAGAAGTTTGCGCTTTTTACCGGCCGTGACCAGATGCAGGCGCTGACCAGCCTGTTCGCGAGGCAGTTCGGTACGCCGAACTATGCGGCACACGGCGGGTTCTGTTCGGTCAACATGGCAGCAGGCATGATCTACACGATCGGAGGCTCGTTTTGGGAGTTCGGCGGGCCCGATCTTGATAGAGCCAAGCTGTTCGTCATGATCGGTACGGCAGAGGACCATCATTCCAATCCGCTAAAGATCGCCATATCCAAGTTCAAGCGCAACGGCGGGCGATTCGTATCAATCAATCCCGTGCGCACCGGCTATTCGGCAATTGCCGACGAATGGGTGCCGATCAAGCCCGGCACGGACGGCGCGTTGCTGTTAGCGCTGATTCACGAAATCATCCGTCAGGGGCTGTATGACCGCGATTTCGTCGTGCGTTATACGAATGGACCGCAACTCGTGGATCTGACCGCTGACGGACCGCGGTCCGGTCTGCTGGTGCGTACGGGCGAACCGCACGAGGAAGGATGTTTCGATCCCCAGGATCAGCTCTGGTGGGATAGGCTCAGTGGCCAGCCGGTTAGGTCCCATACTGAGGGAGCTGATCCATTTCTTCTTGGCGAATTCACCCTGAAAGACGGCACGCCGGTCAAGCCAGCATTCCAACTTCTTGTAAACCGTGTCAAGGATTATACACCCGAGTGGGCCGCAGGAATAACTGGGGTCCCAGCGGAAACGATCCGCCGGCTTGCCAACGAAATGGGCGTCACCGCGCGCGATCACCGGATCGAACTGCCCATCGCTTGGACTGATTCGTGGGGCGCGGAGCATGATACGGTAACTGGCAATCCGGTCGCGTTTCATGCGATGCGCGGCCTGGCGGCGCATTCGAACGGATTTCATGCAATCCGCGCCCTCTCGGTGCTGATGAGCCTGCTTGGAACCATCGACCGTCCGGGTGGTTTCCGTCACAAGGCGCCGTTTCCGCGCCCGATTCCGCCTTGCGCCAAGACGCCACGCGGACCCGAGGCAGTGCAGCCAGACTCGGTCTTGGATGGCATGGCGCTCGGCTGGCCGGCGGAGCCCGACGATCTGTTCGTGGATCAGGAAGGCGAGCCGGTGCGCATAGACAAGGCATTCTCCTGGGAATATCCGCTGTCGGTCCACGGGTTGATGCACAATGTCATCACCAACGCCTGGCGCGGAGATCCCTACCCAATTGATACCCTGCTCATTTTCATGTCGAACATGGCATGGAACTCCGCCATGAACACGGCAGAAATCCGTCGCATGCTTAACGACCGGCGCGAGGATGGCGAATACAAGATCCCTTTCCTGGTGGTCTGTGATGCCTTTGAGTCGGAAATGGTTGCATTCGCCGATCTGGTCCTTCCGGATACTACTTACCTTGAACGCCATGATGTGATGAGCATCCTTGATCGGCCGATTTCGGAATTCGACGGTCCGGTTGACTCCGTACGTGTCCCGGTGGTGCCACCTACCGGCCAGTGTCGACCGTTCCAGGAGGTCTTGATCGAAGTAGCGTCGCGCCTGCGCCTTCCGGCATTCGTAAATGATGATGGCACCCGCAAATTCCGCGATTACCCCGATTTCGTCGTGAATTATGAGACCGAACCCGGATCGGGCATCGGGTTTCTGGCGGGCTGGCGCGGGACAGGGGGCGAGAAGTTCATGAGGGGCGAACCCAATCCGCGTCAATGGGAAATGTACGAGAAGAACAATTGTGTCTACCACTACAGATTGCCGCGTTCATATCAGTACCTGCGCAACTGGAACAAGGGCTACCTGGAGTGGGCACAGCGCCATCGCCTCACCCGTTATGCCGAGCCCATACTGATCCAGCTTTATTCGGAAGTTTTACAGAAATTCCGTCTCGCTGCCCAGGGCCGGACTTCCGGCAAGCAGCCGCCGGAACGCCTGCGCGCGCGCATTGCGACGTATTTCGATCCGTTGCCGTTTTACCACGAGCCGCTTGAGACCCAGCGCACCGACCGTCGCAAGTACCCCCTCAACGCAGTCACCCAGCGGCCCATGGCCATGTACCATTCCTGGGATTCGCAGAATGCGTGGCTGCGCCAGATACATGCCCATAACTATCTCTACTTGAGCCCGCAGCTGGGATCGCAGGAAGGGCTGCGCGACGGAGATTGGGTGTGGGTGGAGTCGATGTGGGGGCGTGTGCGCTGCATGTGCCGCTTCAGCGAGGCGGTAGAGCCGGGCACGGTCTGGACCTGGAACGCCATCGGCAAGCAGTCGGGCGCATGGAATCTCGAGCCGAACGCTAACGAATCTCAGAAGGGGTTTCTGCTTAATCACCTGATTTCAGAGGAACTTCCCGTCGCTGCGGACGGGGTGCATCTGTCCAATTCCGATCCGGTGACCGGCCAGGCCGGCTGGTACGATGTGCGGGTGCGCGTGTACAAGGCCGCGCCCGGAGAGCCGCAGCAGACTTATCCGCAGTTCCAGCCGATTGCCCCGCCGCCCGGTGTTGGCCAGCGGCGGCCGTGGCTCGCGTATTTCGCTGGCAGGGGGAAAAAGCCATGACGCAGCTCGCTCTGGTAATCGACCTCAATGTGTGCGTGGGCTGTCATGCCTGTGTTACCAGCTGCAAGGAATGGAACACGTCCGGAGCAGCCGTTTCCATGTCAGACGACAGGCCGTATGGCGCCGATCCTACGGGTACGTTCTTCAACCGGGTTCAGACATTCGAAGTGGGTGAGTTTCCGCGCACCGAGACCGTGCATTTTCCGAAATCCTGCCTGCACTGCGAAGATCCGCCATGCGTTCCGGTATGTCCTACCGGCGCAAGCTACAAGCGGCCGGAAGATGGAATCGTACTCGTGGACTACAACAAGTGCATCGGCTGCAAATACTGTTCGTGGGCCTGTCCGTACGGCGCACGCGAAATAGACGAGCACCAGAAAGTCATGAAAAAATGCACCTTGTGTGTGGATCGCATCTATGACCGGACGCTGCCGGAATCAGAGCGCAGACCGGCTTGCGTACTGGCCTGTCCGACCAATGCGCGGCTGTTCGGCGATGTGCATGATCCCGACTCGCAGGTTTCGGTCGCGATCCGGGAGTCTGGTGGCTATGCGCTTATGCCAGAGTGGGGCACGAGGCCGGCTAACCACTATTTGCCACGGCGCAAGACGCGCATGAAGATTCATGATGACGAGCTGATTCGCGCGGCCAATCCTCTGAAAAAGGAGGCCAAGCTCCCCAAACCGCCAATTACCGATCCATCGCTGGACGATGTAACCAGCTGGTGAGTGTCTGCGGGTAACGGCGATTTTCCGACGCGACCCGGTTCGAAACCGGGTTCGCCGTCCGTTCGCCATCTGCTATCGGAGTCGTTATGCGTCCAGCATTTTCAGTAGTTCTTCTGACAACCCTTATCGGCGTGGGCCAGGGGCTGTTTCTCGCGCTGTTCACGACTGAGGTCTACGCCAGCATCGGACTGTTGCCGGCCCAGAATGCGGCATTCTTTGTCCGCGGCAGCGTGATCGCTGCGACCTTTCTCTGCGCTGGCCTGGTGGCATCGTTTTTCCACCTGGGCCACCCGGAGCGGGCCTGGCGGGCGGCCACGAAGTGGCGTACGTCGTGGCTGTCGCGCGAGGTGATTGCGCTGCCCGTTGCCACCGGGACCATTATTCTCTACGGTCTGGTGCACTACCTGCGCTGGACGGTGGTGCTGCCTGACGGACGCGGTGCCTTGCACGATATCGTGCCGCTGGTCGTAGGAGCTGTGGCGGTGGTGGCCACGCTCGCGTTGTTCCTCTGCACCGGCATGGTCTATGCCTGCATCCGGTTCCTCCAGGAATGGGCGACATGGCTTACGGTGATGAACTACCTGCTGTTTGGACTGGCGTCGGGATTCGTACTCGCAAGTGCCTACACTGCGTACCAGTCGCCGCAGCTGGAAGGATTCCTGGCTACCTGGGCAACCGTGATCACGGCCGCCGCGCTCGTCACGCGGTCTGCCTCGCTAATCCGCAATGCCCGGATCCGCCACAAGTCTTCGCCCCAGACCGCCATTGGCGTGCGTCACGCCAGGATCACCCAGATGGCGCAAGGGTCCATGGGCGGGTCGTTCAACACACGCGAGTTCTTTCATGGCGTCGGCCCAGGGCTGCTCCGTTCTTTGAAATGGTTGTTTCTGCTGCTGGTGTTTCCGCTTCCGGTATTGTTGCTATGGTGGGGCATGATGCTGCGGATTCCGGCGTTGGTGCTGATAGCCTTTGTCGTGCAGTATTTCGGCCTGCTGGTGGAGCGCTGGTTCTTTTTTGCCCAGGCGAACCACCCGCAGAACCTGTACTACCAGGCCGTTTCCTGATCCAATGTGTCCCGGTACCAAGGCAGCGCGGAACGACTGACAGCGGCACGGGGCGACCTTTCTCCCTGGGCGAGCGTCCGAAGGGCGCGCAGCCGGTGGCGAGGCTGGTTCGCGATTCCGCCGGCGGTCACGGAAGCCGGGATGGTTCCGGAAGCGCTGACGCGCGGTGCGCAGGTGCGCCCTCGCCGCCGGCAAGTACCTCCTCCAGCGGACGGGGATTGGCGATAGCAAAGCCTTGAGCATAGTCGACGCCGATCCGACGCAGGGCAGCCACGACATTCTGGGTCTCGGCGAATTCCGCGATCATGCTGATCCCGGCGGCATGGACGACGTGGTTTGCTGCCTCCACCATGGAACGGGCGTAGGCATCGTGCGCGATGTCTTTTATGAAGCAGCCGTCCAGCTTAAGGTAATCCATCTTCAATTCCCTGATCTGGAGGAAGGAATTCAGACTGCTGCCGAAGTTGTCGAGCGCAAAGCTGCAGCCGATGGCACGTAGCGCCGCAATTAGACGCATGGTCTGGTCAGGATTTGCCATGGCCGCCGCTTCGCTTATTTCAAAGCATATGCAGCGCGGCGCGATGCCGCTGGATTTGATCTCGTCGATCACGTAATCGACGAAGCGGTCGTCGCACAGCGACTGGCCAGAAACGTTGATCGCGAATTTCCATTCGCCACCGCCGGGACATACCGACTGCAGCGTGCTGAGCGTGGCGCGTACGACCCATCGGTCTATCTGCGGCATTAGGCTGTAGCGTTCTGCTGCGGGGACGAAGGCTACCGGCGGAATGAGGCCGCCGCTTTCATCTTCCAGGCGAAGCAGCATCTCGTGATACTCGACCAGATCGGAATTCCGTGATACCGCCATGACTGGCTGACAGAACAGCCGGAAGCGGTTCCCCTCCATGGCGCGCTGCAGCCTTGATACCCACCGCATCTCAGCATGGCGCTGACGGAGCACATCGTCGCCAGAACGGTATGCGTGGACGCGGTTGCGCCCGGCGTCCTTGGCAGCATAGCAGGCAACATCGGCAGCGCTCATGGTTTCGGCAATTCCGGACGCTGTCGGCAAGACGGGTACTACGCCGATGCTGACGCCGACATCGAAACTGTGGTCCTGCCAGGCGAAACGCAGGTTGTGGGTATTGTGCAGCAGATCTTCAGCAATCCGCATTGCCAGATCAAGATCGCAGTGCCTGAGCAGCACGCCGAACTCGTCGCCGCCAAGCCGTGCAATCACATCGGAGTCGCGCGTGCTCCCGCGCAAGATTGCGCTAAACCGGCGCAGCAGCTCATCGCCAGCGGCATGTCCGCAGGTGTCATTGACAACCTTGAACTGATCCATATCGAGAAAGCACAGCGCGTGCCCGCGCTCGTCATGCTTCGCCTCCTCCAGGGCCAGTTGCAGTTGCCGTTCGAATTCACGTCGATTGTACAGTCCAGTGAGTGCGTCGTGGGTTGCCTGATAGGAAAGCTGGCGGGCCATCCTGCGCACATGTCCGACGTCGTGAAAAACCATTATCGCGCCCACCCGGTCACCGCTTCGATTGTGGATGGGGGCGGCCGACGGCGAAATGTCCAGCTCCTGTCCGTCCGGGCAAAGCATGACAACGTGCTCCAAGCTGCCGACCACGGTGCCTTCGCGCAGACATCGGTCAACCGGGCTGTCGATCGGGCCGCGTGTCTCCTCGTCAACCAGTTTCAGCACTTCACCGAGCGGCGTGCCCCGTGCATCCGACAGTCGAATCCCGGTCAGGGACTCCGCCACAGGATTCATGTACTCGACCGTCCCGTCCCTGTCCGTCGTAATTACGGCGTCGCCTATAGAATGCAGCGTAACCTCGGCGCGCTCCTTTTCGGCAAAGAGTTCGGATTCCGACTGCTGAACGTCCGCCAACGCTTCGCGCAGAGCCTGCTGCTGGGAGGCGCTGACATCAAGCGCCCGGTTGATAAATCGCGCAAGAAATCCGAATTCGTCGTCACGCGTCTCGTCAAACCGGACTGTCGCATCCCCGCGGCTGAAGGCGTGGGCGGTGGCAACCATGCGCTCGAAGGGCTGCGACAAGACGCGGCCCAGTACCCATTGCAATACCATTCCGAATAGTAGGGTGATCGCCCCCATGAACATCAGTATGTGCCGCCGGGCTGCGGCCACGGAGCTGGACAGGGCAGGCTCGTAAACCGTGGCAAAGGCACTTGCCGTCCCGTGTGTGCCGCGGCGGGCGGTATACTGGATCAGGCGGGGCACCATTGTCAGTCCGGTGCCGGTGTCTCCGGTTCGGATGGACTCGGACGCGATGCGGATGCTTGCGCCCGCCACGCCGCTCTCGCGCCGTAGCCGCCGCGCCGCGGCCTGCAGTTCAGCCGGAAGCGGATGGGGTTCGTGAAGCAGGTATTGCTGCAGGGCATAGGCGAAGCGGTCGGCATGCATCTGCTGGCGGGAGGCGATGTCGCGTTCCAGTCCGTGCAGCAGCAGCAATGTGACTGAGATGCCGACAAGGATCATGCCCCAGAAGACGAGGCCGGTGATTTTCATCGACAGGGTGGTCCTTCCGGCACCGCGGAAGACGCTGGTGGAGTCGTTGTAGCCCGTCATTTCAGTCCGGCCCATTTCAGACACAAGACCATTGGACAGACTCCGCTTAAACCTGCCCCAAAGAACGCAAAGGCAACGAACCAAGGAAGGAACCACAGATGACCGGCAAACAGGAAGCTTCCGCAGAAGATGGTCACCGCAGCGAGTATGGACGCCGCCCGTTCTGCCTCGAAATTCATCCGGACCGGATGTGACGCCAGTGCGCTCAGGTCGCGGCCCGAATGTGCGCGACCGCGTGGGCGCAGGCGCGCTGGCATGTTGCCGATCCGCCACGGGGCCACGCCCCGAAAAAGAGACAGCGCGATCAATCCGTAAACGACAAAGCGCAGGCCGAAATAGAGCCCCACGAGCAGAACCGACGCGAAGACGAGGCGAAACATGCGTTCAGTCATGACAATCCTAAGCCGGCTGGACGCCGCCAAGAGGCGGAACGTCACGATGGGCAGTTGCAGCGATCCGCCCCCCGAGGGTTGTCGCCGGTGCCTTGTTATTTGGCCGCTCCCCGGAAGCTCATGGGAGCGATTATGCGAGAAGCATTGCAATATCCGTGCCCGGGCTGCGGGAAAATCTTCCGGGATTTTTCAGTCGGTTAGATGCATGCCGAAGATGCGATGACGCCCGTCGGCTGAAAACTTCTGCGTGATCCGGTAAAGTCGCCGTTTTTGGGCAGCGCATGACTGCCCTTTGCGGACGTCCCTAGGCAGCAGGATTGAGGAAAACCTATGCTTGATTACAAGATTGCCCCGTCGATCCTGTCGGCGGACTTTGCCCGGCTCGGTGATGACGTCACGGCGGTGCTGGCAGCCGGCGCCGATATCGTTCACTTCGATGTCATGGACAATCACTATGTGCCCAATCTGACGATTGGTCCGTTGGTTTGCGAAGCGCTGCGTAAGCACGGCGTCACGGCCGACATCGACGTGCATCTGATGGTGAAGCCGGTGGATCGCATCATTCCGGATTTCGCCAAAGCCGGCGCCACCTATATCACCTTCCACCCGGAAGCAACTGAACATATTGACCGATCACTGCAGCTGGTACGGGATTCAGGGTGCAAGTCCGGTCTCGTGTTCAATCCGGCGACTCCGCTCGACTACCTGAAGTATGTCTTGGACAAGATTGACATGGTGCTTCTGATGTCAGTCAACCCGGGTTTCGGGGGCCAGAGTTTCATCCGTTCGAGCCTGGACAAGCTGCGCGAAGCGCGGCGCCTCATAGACGACAGCGGCCGCAGCATCCGGCTCGAAATCGACGGGGGCGTGAAAGTCGACAATATCCGCGAAATAGCCGCGGCCGGTGCCGATACGTTTGTTGCAGGTTCGGCTATTTTCAGCACGTCCGACTACAAGGCGACGATCGCCAAGATGCGCGCGGAACTGGCCAGGGCAAAATGAGCGCAACGCAGCCGCAACCAGACGGTTCCCGCTTTCCGCTCGTGGTCAAAATGGTGATGATAGACCTCGACGGGACGCTGGTGCATACCGCGCCAGACCTGGCGGCAGCCGCAAACGGCATGCTCGCGGATCTCGGCCGCCCCAAGCGCGACGTCGTGGACATCGAGGCCTGGATCGGAAACGGTGTCCCGCGCCTGGTGAAGCGGGCGTTGACCGGGGAAATGGAGGGCGAGCCCGATCCGGCGCTGTTCGAGCGGGCGTACACGCTCTACCAGAAGCACTATGCGGCCTGTGTTTCGCTGCAGAGCCGCCCGTTTCCGGGGGTGGTGGAAGGGCTCGAGCAGCTAAAGAGCATGGGGTTTGATCTTGCCTGCATCACCAACAAGGCCAAGGTGTTTACGGATCCGCTGCTGCGCGATCTGCGGCTGCAGCAGTACTTCGGGCTGGTTCTCAGCGGGGACAGTCTGCCACGGAAGAAGCCGGATCCCCTGCCGCTGCAGCACGCCTGCGCCCATTTCGGTATCCGCCCGGACCAGGGTGTCCTCGTGGGTGATTCGCGAAGCGACGTGCAGGCGGCCCGTGCGGCGCAGATGCCTGTTATTTGCGTTACGTATGGGTATAATCACGGACAAGACATACGCGGGTCCGGGCCGGATGCGGTGATCGACTCGCTGGCGGAATTACCCCACTACCTGAGGCGGTACCTGTAAAGGGTGCGCGACCACCGGATTTGGCCATATCACGCATGACAGAGAAGGGAGTACATCTGCTGGAACGATGGTACAGGCGTTCCGAGATGTCAGTGCGCTTTCTCTGTTTCTGTGATCCGGTGGTGACCCATGTTGCTCAGCAAGTCCGAATTTGACCGTTACGCCCTCCGGGGCGCGAATAGCATTCCGCTCATGCGCGAGGTTCTGGCGGATCTCGATACTCCGCTCAGTACCTACCTCAAGCTGGCACGCGGCCGATACAGCTATCTGTTTGAGTCGGTGCAGGGTGGCGAGAAATGGGGAAGATACTCCATCATCGGGTTGCCGTGCCGGACCGTTGTGCGTGCGTTTGGCAATGAAATCAGCATCGAACGGGATGGCGTGATTGTCGAGCGCGCGACCGTGGGCGATCCGCTCGACTACCTCCGCAGCTTTCGTAGGCGCTATTCGGTGCCGGCACTCCCCGGACTCCCCCGGTTCACGGGTGGTCTGGTGGGATGCTTCGGTTACGATACCGTGCGGCTCATAGAGCCGGTGCTTGGAGGCAGCAACAAGCCCGACGAAATCGGCGGCCCGGACATCATCCTGATGGTGTCTGATGAGGTTGTCGTGTTCGACAACCTTGCCGGGAAGCTGTATGCCGTCATTCACGTTGATCCTGCGGTAGAGCATGCCTACGAGAAGGGCGTGCGTCGCCTCGATGAGCTGGTGGGTCGCCTGCACGAAGGTCTGCCGCTGCCGCAACGCGGGTCGCCGGACATGCGCCTTCGGGAGGAGGACTTTGTGTCGGGCTTTACCCAGTCCGGATTCGAGGCGGCGGTAGAAAAGTCAAAAGAATACATCCGTGCAGGCGATATCATGCAAGTTGTTCTGTCCCAGCGCCTGTCGGTTCCGTTCGAACACCCACCCCTTGATCTCTACCGCGCGCTGCGCACTCTCAACCCATCGCCGTACATGTACTACATGGACTTGGGCGACATCCATGTCGTCGGATCTTCGCCGGAGATCCTGGTTCGTCTCGAGGGCGGGGGCGTGACGCTGCGGCCGATCGCGGGAACCAGGCCTCGTGGACGCGACGAGCAGGAGGACAAGACGCTGGAGCATGATCTGCTGTCCGACCCCAAGGAACTCGCCGAGCATCTCATGCTGATTGACCTGGGGCGCAACGATGTCGGGCGTGTCGCAAGCATCGGCAGCGTGAAGGTCACCGACAGGATGGTCATCGAGCGCTATTCGCACGTGATGCACATCGTCTCCAACATTACCGGTGAGTTAAGGCGCGGACTGGATGCCATCGACGTGCTGCGGGCGACATTTCCAGCCGGCACAGTAAGCGGCGCTCCCAAAGTACGCGCGATGGAGATCATTGACGAGCTCGAGCCGGTCAAGCGTGGAATCTATTCGGGCGCAGTCGGGTACATCGGGTGGGATGGCGCGATGGATACAGCCATCGCCATACGTACCGCTGTCATTGCCCGAGGCAGGCTCCACATTCAGGCCGGCGCGGGCATCGTTGCCGACTCGGTGGCACGCAACGAATGGAACGAGACGATGAACAAGGCGCGGGCCATATTTCGCGCAGCTTCGCTGGCAGCCTGTGGACTGGCTCAGCACGACGGAAATTAGGATGTCCAGCGGAACCTCATTGCGGGGACAGGGGCGGATGCCGGGCTGGTCAGGCGCACGGAGGCTAGGGGGCCTTGCATGCTGTTAATGATAGACAATTATGACTCATTTACAT
>JAJYEK010000003.1 GCA_021785795.1 Pseudomonadota bacterium | reverse complement strand
GATGCTGAAGGAAGATGCACTCAAGATGCGTGCCAAGGACCTGCACGAACTGCTCCGTGCATGGGAGAACTACCATCGCGTTCTTACCGCTGAGGCACACATGAAGCACATCCAGTTCCGCGAGGAATCGCGTTACCCGGGCTTCTACTATCGCATGGACTACAACTTCATCGATGAGAAGAACTGGAAGTGCTTTGTGAACTCCACCTACGACAGAAAGGCCAAGAAGTGGACGGTCTTCAAGAAGCCGCATTTGGATCTCGTATCGAAGCCTACCGCCGGTCACTAAGACGGGTATAGTTGGAGCCGCACTGGGGTCCGGGCAGCGATGCCCGGACCTTTTTTTCTCTGAATAGTCCGGACGTTTTGCCTTTCCGTTCTCCGGCGGTACGCGCCGATCCGAATGAGAAGCCAAGCCGTTCCCGGGTCAGCCAGGCCAAGTTGAGGTTACATCATGCAAGACAAATTTGATTTTTCTGATCTTCTGCCGAAAAGCCCCGTCACCCCGATCAAGCTCGGGCTGGATGACACGTTTGGCTTCAGCTGCCACAAGGGAATTGCCTGTTTCAACAGATGCTGCCAGAGCATAGATATCACCCTGATGCCGTACGACGTCCTGCGTCTGAAGAACCTTCTAGGCCTGAAGTCTTTCGAGTTTCTCCATAAGTACACTGTTCCATTCGAAATGGATGGTCATGGCATGCCAGGCCTGAAGCTAAGGACTCGCGACGACACCGCGGCCTGCCAATTCGTCACAGAGGAGGGATGTAGCGTCTACAGCGATCGGCCGACGGCCTGCCGCTATTACGCCCTGGGCATGATGTCGATGCGTCCCAAAGATTCACCGCACGACGAGGATCACTACTTCGTAGTCCGGGAGGATCACTGTCTGGGGCACCTGGAACCCCGGCATCAGACGATTCGTGACTACCGCACAGAGCAGGGCGTCGATGTCTACGACGATATGAACCGCGAATGGCGACAAATCATCCTTAAGAAGCGATCCTGCGGTCCAACGATAGGAAAGCCATCCGATCGGAGCTTTCAGCTCTTTTTCATGTGCAGCTACGACCTCGACAGCTTTCGGGAGTTTGTCAAAAGTCCAAGCTTCGCGACAGTCTATGAAATAGAACAGAGCCTTATGGAAGCCATCATGGCGGACGAGGTCGAGCTGATGAAATTCGGGTTCCGATTCCTGAAGCAGGCACTGTTCGGCGAGAACACGATCCAGGTCAGACCTGATGCCCTGGAGATCCGCGCCGAACGCCGGCGCAAGCTCATCGAACAGCAGCGGCAGGAACGTCGCCACGAAGCGGAATCCGCGCCGCCCCCAGATTCCGCTGGAAAGCAGTGACTCCTCAATCGCCCGGCGTGCGTGTACGCGGCTTCCGTCACTAGACCAGCAGTTGATCTGCGCCGGACCAGACTGACGCCGAGCCAATAAGTCGCCGACCCGGTAGCGCTAAGCGTTAGCGGCAGCCGCTTAGGGCGAGGAAGGACAGATCCGGGGAATATTGGAGTAGCTGGACAGCCGCTTCAACGCGGCCAGATCGTGGATCCGGACGTTTCGGCGCTGCACCGTGAGAACCTTTTCGTCCTGAAAGCGCGTGAATACACGACTCACCGTCTCGACTGCCAGCCCCAGATAGTTGCCAATATCATTCCGTGACATGCTGAGGTTGAACTCGTGTGAGGAAAAGCCCCGCTGACCAAGCCGGGTCGAAAGGCTGAGCAGATATGAGGCGAGGCGCTCTTCGGCCGATTTTTTGCCGAGCAGCGTCATAAGGGTCTGGTCGTGAAGCACTTCCTTGCTCATGATACGCACCAGCTGGCGCGGCAAACTGGGAATCCGCGACCACAGATCCTCGAGTTGGCTGTACGGAAGCTCGCATACGCTGGTTGTTTCGAGGGCCTTGGCCGTACAAGCGTGGCGGCCGCCGCCAATCGCGTCAAGCCCTACCAGTTCGCCCGGGAGATGGAAGCCGGTTACCTGCTCGCGCCCATCCTCTATCAGCGTATAGGTCTTTACCGAACCGGATCGCACCGCATAAATGGCATCGAACGGTTCGCCCATCTGGAACAGGTATTCACCACGCTGTACCGGCCGGCGACGCCGGATAATGCTTTCGAGGAGGTCGAGATCCTCCTCCGAAACGCCTACCGGCAGACATAATTGGAAAAGCGTGCATTCCCGGCAGGCAACTTTGAGCTTGGGAAAATCATACTGGGGAATCGCTGGATCTTTGTGCATAGGCCGCCTGGACTGCAAACAACCGGTTTTGATGCGTACATACACCCGATCATTCTTGTCCATATTATGCCATAGACCGGGCCTACGGGGCAGCCATTACCACCACCTGTGGTCGTATTCGCCCCGTCGTCAAGGGGTGGCAGCAATCCGGAAAGCCGGCTCCAGGCAGGGTCTGGAAATCCCTGCCCGCAACATTTCGGCCTGCACCGGCTGATTTTATGGCCGAGCGGTGGGGGTCGGAGATGCCGCGGGTCGAGGCTATGGAAAGGATCATGGATCCAAGTTTCGAGCCGACCCCAAAGACAGTCCCCGAGCCGGTGCGCGCCGACTCATCCACCCGGCGCCGACCTCCCTGACGTCAATCACTGGAGGTGCCACTATCGCCCTCCCTTTTTTTGCCTGCAGGCGACGCGCTTCGTCGAGCTCTCAGGCAATCCCTATGCAATGCGCCGGCTTGCCTGCAGCGCAGACGAGGTCCCGGCCCAGGGGACAGCAGCCATCTACCTGCACTGAAACTCAGTCTCTGAGTAGTAATCTGGCGAGCGGCGGTCAGAATGCCCCTCGCCCACGCTTTAGTACATGCTGTACCGTCGGACATAACATGCATCCCGGTAACCCGCCGAGGCGCGCGAGGATACTTCGGCCGGATTGCCGAAAAAAAAGGCGACAGATCGGGACAAAGTTGAGGCGTTTTGCCTAATCTGGGTCAAATCCGGTCCCAGCGCGTCCATCCGGAGCGCGTGGTCCGCGAAGAATCCGTGCTTCGGGTGGGGGCAATCGCCTGCATTTTCAGCGCCTGTGCGAGGTCCCGCGGTCATGTGTGGTGTTGAACCGTCCGTTCGATCCAAGTTTTGCTCCGGACGTACGACTTTGGGCGCGAAGACCATGCTTTTGCATCCGCAAGGCATACGGCTATATCGAAAATGGCCGCGAATTTTGATTCCATGATGGTCGTGATCTGCAGAATGTCCATCTGGCTTGACAAACTATTACTGAGTTGCTACAAAGTTTGTTATGACTAAGTTAATGCGAAAGAGGCTTTCCGCTGCCGAGCGTCGCCAACTAATCCTGCAGAAGGCGATCGAGCTTTTTGCACAACAGGGCTTTCGGGCGACTCGCGTTAAGGACATTGCCGAGCGAGTGGGAACGAGCGACGCGCTGGTATTTCAGCATTTTCCCACGAAGCGCGACCTGTACAACGCCATCCTGGATGAGCTTTGCGCACGCAGGCACTTTACCGAGATAGAGCGGCTACTTTACTACTCGCCCGATTATGACCTTGAAGACGTGCTGACACGCCTCTCTGCCTGGATTCTGGAGCGAACCGAGGCGGAACCTGCGTGGCTGCGACTCATCCTCTATGCGTCGCTGGAACAGGATGAAGGCGCACCGGGCCTGATCGCGGAACATTTCCAGCGCATCATTGATTACGTCGCCTATGAAGTCGCCGAGGGCCAGCGGGCCGGAAACTTCAAGCCGGGAAATGCCGAACTTCTTGCGCGCGATTTTTTTGCGGGGGTTCTCGGCCTGGGCGTAATGCGCACGATTGCGCGCGATTCGCGGTTCCGTCTGGATGCACTGCACATCGTGGCTGCCGAGCATGTGGCCACGTTCTTGCGCGGCATCGCCGCGCGACAAGCAACGGCAGAAATGGGGACCTCATCTGATGTCGCTGGCCACTAGGGACAGGATCGCGAATCCACCGGGCGGTTTCTGCAGGGCCAGGCCCGCTCGCAGCCATGAGAGCACGCCACCACTGGATTCCGACAGCCACACCTGCCGAACTAGAGGTCCGGGCTCTGCGAGCCGCATCGGACACCAACTCGAACGGCCCAGCCATGCAGACGCAGAGGGCTAGTGCGCTGCTTGCCGAACAACGTGATCCACACTGGAGTACCCGGTTGCTGCTTTCCCCAAACCATTTGCCGGCGACGCGGACCGACGCCGCCATCGCCATTCGCATGCCGGCATTGCCCGCCCAGGCCGACACAGTCACGATCACTGGCACGGACGGGAGACAACCCGGCGGGCCACCTGAAACCCCGCCTTTCATGGCGTCTAACCTGCCCTAAAGGAGCCAGCATCATGAACAAGACCAGCCTTGACTGCAGTGGATTGAACTGTCCGCTTCCCATCCTTCGCCTTTCGAAGGCTATAGGTTCACTGAGCACCGGCGACCGCATAGAAATGATCGCCACTGATCCCGGAGCGATCAAGGACGTCCAGGCATGGAGCCAACAGACCGGAAACACGCTGATTGAAAGCCGCCAGGATGCGCAACGCTACACTTTTTTGATCGCTAAAGGGAGGCAATAACCTACCGCCCCTCCCGCTGAAGGCGGGAGGGGCGCCTCCAACGATACGGGGCACCGCTATCGGCGCGCGTCGCCACCCATGGCAACGGGATTATCTAGGTTGGTCTTGAAATCCTTCCCTGGATGCTCGACCTCGATGTCGAGGTACGCCCGCCTGCTCTCCTCGGATTCGAAGTATATTTTCAGCGCGTCATTCCCGCTGCCTTCGACAACGAAGGGATGCCCCTCCGGATCCTTGATCGTTTTGCCCGTGATGGGGTCTGTGGTCTCAATCCGCATACAGCCTCCTTTTCCAGGATGGATACTGGAACGAGGACACAGACCTACTCTGGATCGATTTCCTTGTCAATCGGGGATATCCCCGATTGACAACAGACCCACTGCAGTTCAGGACGCACCAGCAGTCGAAAAGTGCCGCAGGGATCCTCAGAGACTTCCTTTCAGCAAGCCATCTCGCCGATAGCGAGCACTCCCTAACTTACCTTTTTGCCGGCTTTGCCGCAATCTCCTCAAGGCGCGTAGCACGAATGATATTGCCGCCAAGCCCCGCTTCCTTTGCATTGCCGCCGTAGGCCACCGCCATGAGCTGGCTGTAATACGCGACCGGAATATGAAACTTGGTCCCGTATTTCTTGTTGATCTGGTCCTGATAAACCTCCACGTTCATCTGGCATACAGGGCACGGTGTGACAATCATCTCCGCCCCGAAGTCGTAGGCCGATTCGATGATCTTCTTGATCTGCGCCTGGCTCTTTTCCGGCTCGCTGAAAGCGAGGGCGCCACCACAACAGGTGACTTTCTGATCATATTTCTCGACCGGCTCGGCACCCATGATCTCCGTTAGCTTGTCGAGGTACTTCGGGTTCTCGAACGATTCCCCGGCAACGCCGAAAGGCCGATTGGTCTGGCACCCTACGTAACCGGCAATCTTGATGCCCTCAAGCGGCTTGACCACCGGTTTGGCGAGCTGTTCATATCCAAAATCCTCGATCAGCACCTCGACCATATGGCGAATTTCCACCTCGCCCTTGTAGTTTGTGTCGAGGCCCGCTTCCCGGAGCGCTTCTCTGGTGTCAGCCAGCAGTTGCTCCGACGCCGAGAGACGCTCATGCGTCTCCTTTGCACCGAGCCAGCATGCCGCACAGGTGGCGACGATGTCCTGCCCGGGGTTGTGCTTTTCAGACAGCGCGATATTGCGCGCATTCATGGCGTGCCGCGGAAGCTCACCGCCTTCAGCATACCCAATCGACGCCCCGCAGCAGTTCCAGTCAGGGATCTCGTTGAGCTTGATGTCCAGGGTCTTGCACATGGATTCCACGGAAACCATGTAATTAGAGGCAGAAGCCTTGCGCTCCGAGGAGCACCCGGGATAAAAGGAATATTCTTTTTTCGCCATGATATGCTCCTTACGACGCAAAACCCTTACGCCGGTTCTCGATTTCTTTGGCCTTCTTCAGCATCTTGTGGATATCATCCGCACCCTTGCACTTGCCCCCGCCCAGCAGTGCAAAGGGATTCAATCGTCCGGTCTTAAACATACCCAGCCCCACCGGCAACATCTCTAGCCCCTTCTTTATCCCATTCGAAAATCCATCCATGAAATAGAGCCCGATCGACAGCTTGAGCTCGTTAACGCGTCCGCCTTTGGTAATGTTCTGCCAGAACAGCTTGGCAAAGCGGCGCGTCGGATTCATTTTCGGTGCGATTCCGAGACGATGAGCATAATTCGCCAATCCGTGCATAATATGGGTAATGGGAAGTTCGCGGGGACAGCGGACGATGCAATTGTAGCAGGACGTGCACATCCACATGGATTCGCTCTTGAGCACATCGTCGCGCTTTCCGGCACGGATCATCATGAAAATCTCCTGCGGCGGGTGCTCCCAGTACGGGCCAAACGGACACGAGCCCGAGCACACGCCGCACTGCATGCACATCTTGACCCAGTCACCCTCCTCTACGTTCGCCTCGACCTCCTTGAGGAAATCGTTGCGGTACTTCTCGACCATCACCTTGTTAAGCTCGCTCATGATCGGCTCCTAGAACTTCATCGGGCTCAGGCCGATCTTCTGGATCGTCTCGGCCATTTCATTGATGATCTTCGGGGCCCGCTGAATGTCGGTAATCGCAACTTCGCAGGTCCGCACACGCTCAACCTCGAGCGACATCCCCTTCAGGGTATCGTCGATCTTGCTCATGCGGTAATGCGCCATCTCCGAACCTCTAACGAAGTGGCACTGGTAGTTTTCGCCCTTCTGGCAACCCATGAGCACGACGCCGTCGTAGCCGGCGGTCAGCGCATCATTGATCCAGATCGTATTCACGCTCCCGAGACAACGCACCGGAACAACGCGTGCAAACGCGCTGTACTGGATCCTGTTCATGGCGGCCATATCGAGGGCCGGGTAAGCGTCGTTCTCGCATGCCAGCACCAAAATTCGCGGCTTCTCTGAGAACTGGTCCGGAACATCCACTGCCTTGACCTGGTAACCGACGGTGTCTACCGAATAGTTCTCGAATGAGATCACACGTACCGGACAGGCCCCCATGCAGGTGCCGCACCGGCGGCAGCGCGATTCATTGAACTGGGGATAGCGCTCCTCGTCTTCGTCGATCGCGCCAAACGGGCATTCAACAGTACACCGCTTGCATTGGGTGCAGCCCTCGCGACGGAACGTGGGGTAACTGAGATCCCCGGAGCGTGGATGTGCGGCCCGTCCGAGGGCCGCATTCTCCGCCGCCTGAATCGCCTTCAGCGCGGCGCCAGTAGCATCTTCAATAGCCTGTTGGGCGTCCATCGGCCGGCGCACCGGGCCGCAGGAATAGATCCCGGTACGCCGGGTCTCGTAAGGGAAACAGATGAAATGCGAGTCGTTGAATCCGTTTTTTAGCAAAGGAAGATCCTTGCCCTGACGATAGGTCAGGTTGAGGACCGAAACCTGCTTGCCTACACCAGCCTCGGCTTGTGCCTGGCCCTCAACATTAGGGGCCCCACCGGCAGCATCGATGTCGACCCCGGAGTTAGCCACCATTCCGGTTGCGAGCACAACGAGGTCCGCGTTCGCTACGGCATCATCATTCAGAATAAGGTCCTTGAACTTCACCTGCAGCGCGGCGCCCGGAACGACTTCGCTTACCTTTCCTTTGGTAAATATCACGCCCTTGCGCTGCGCACTGCGGTAGAAGTCCTCGCCGTTACCGGGAGTACGCAGATCCGTGTAAACCACAACCGCGTCCACGTTGGGATTGGAATCCTTGAAATACATGGCCTGCTTGATGCTGGTATTGCAGCAATGGCCCGAACAATAGGCAAGATGCTTGCCGCTTTCGTCGCGCTGGCCGGCGCACTGCACGAATACTACGCTCTTGACTTCCTTTCCGTCAGACGGGCGTTTGATCGCTGCGCCGTTGGCTGCACGCGCCAGCTGCTCCAGCCCTGCTTGATCGACGACGTCCGGGCTCTTGCCGCCACCCAACTCCGGCAGCTTTTTCAGGTCATATGGCTCGAAGCCGCTCGCCATGATGACGGCACCAATATTTTCCGTAGTGGTTCCGCCGGACTCCATGGAAATGTCGACGCTGAACTGGCCGGGCGCGCCGCTAGTTCTGCTTATTGTGGAGTTCAGGTACACCTTGATCCGCTTGTCGGATTCGATCTGCTTGATCAGACCCGGCACACCGGTTTCCATGGGATCGGCAAAGGGCTCGTGCGACGGAATGCGTCGGTACAGCTTCCCAACCCAGCCGCCGAGCACACCGGACTTCTCGACCAGCAGAACATCATAACCTGCCTTGGAGGCTTCGATAGCCGAAGTCATGCCGCTGATGCCACCGCCGACAATCAGAATGCGCTTGTTGTTGCCATGGGTCGGATTGGCCACGGGAGTCTGCATTTTTGCGACTTCGGCACAACCCATACGGACATAGTCGGCCGCCATTTCCTGGGTGATCTCCTTGGCCTCTTCGGTATCAGGTTGCACCCAGATTACGCCTTCGCGCAAATTCGCCCGTGAGACCGCAACATTCTCGAATCCAAAGGCATCCGTCTTGGCACGTCGCGAGCAGGCAGCGATAACAACATGATTGACCCCCTCGTTTTCGATGTCCTGCCTGATCATGGCAACGCCAGCGCTATTGCACAGAAATTCGTGTTCGCGCACCACCTGGGCCTTGCCCTCGCGCTGCGCTACGGTCATGAGCTGCGCGGTGTTCAGGCGCTCGCCCAAACCGCACCCCTTGCACACGTAGGCACCGATCTTGATGTCTGCCATGTCTAAACCTCCGCCCCCGATACCTTATTGATCACCTGAATGGCCCGCAGCGCAGCGGCCGTGGCGCTCTGAACCGCGCGATTGACATCGAGCGCGTTGGTGGAGCAACCAGCCCCGAAGATGGCGCCATTTGCCACGTCGGCCTCGATAAAGCCGCTGGCATCGGCATGTACGCCCGGCGCAACCGAGCGCACATCAACACTCGGCTCCATGCCGACCGCCAAGACGCACAGATCGTGACGATTGTCATATCGATGGTAACCTTCGGTGTCCACACCATGCAGGACGACATCTCCAGAGGTACGGTCTTCGGTGATATTGGCTACCTTTGACTTGACGAATTTCACTGTGGGATTCGCCCGGACCTTTTGGTAGAAGTCTTCGAGGCGGTCGATGGCACGGATATCGATATAATAGATCGTTGACTGCGCCTGGTCCCCGAACTGCTCATTTACGTAGGTCGACTGCTTCAGAGAGGCCATGCAGCAGATGCGCGAGCAGTGCTTGAGGTGATTGCGGTCTCGCGAACCAGCGCACTGGATGAAGGCCACATTCTTTGCCTCCTTGCCGTCCGATGGTCGCAGCAGCTTGCCCGCGGTAGGCCCGAATGGATCCATCATCCGCTCGAATTCGACGCTTGTGATGACATTGTCGTAGCGGTCATAGCCATAAGGCTGAATCTTCGCGGCGTCGTATGGCCGCCAGCCTGTGGCCCACACGATCGCGCCGACCTTGAGCGTAAGGATCTGCTCCTTCATGCCGAGATCAATGGCGTCGTACTTGCAGGCAGCTTTCGCCTTCTCCGCCTCTGGCGTGCCTATGATGCTGGGGTCGATCACGTAGCGCTGCGGGTAGGCCATGCTGAAGGGGAGATATGCCGCCTTCATCTTGCTGAGACCGTAATTGAACGGGTTGTCGATTTCGGCGCCGACCGCGTCGGCACACGCGCCGCATGCCGTGCAGTTCTCGTTCACGTAGCGCGGCCTCAACCGGACCGTCACCGCGTAGTCTCCGGGACCGCCCTCGACCTTGTCGACCTGGGCGAGCGTGAACACACGCAGACGCTTATTCGCCTTGATACGCCGGAGGTTGATCTCCATGCCGCAGGTCGGATGGCAAAGCTTCGGAAAGTACTTGTAGAGCTGGCTGACTCGTCCGCCGAGCGACGGATTCTTCTCTACCAGCACCACGTCTTTGCCGCATTCGGCAGCTTCGAGGGCCGCGGTCATGCCGCTGATGCCCCCGCCTACGACCAAGATGGTCTCGTTTGTCGCGACTGCACCCGCCATTGACTAACCTCCATCACCTCGGATCTTCAGGGAACCTGGGCAAGACGCCGCAAGAATCGACGTTGAATCGGGAGGCTAAACATACTGTGCCAACCCGCTTCACGCCACTATCTTGCGCCCACTAATTGGATTGAAATTTTGTATGCGTAGATAGATTGTCTATATCAACCATCTATCGAACGCAGCGGCAAAATCGCATTATTTTCCGGGAACCAACGGAGGGGCGTCAATCGTTTTTTTCATAATCACATTTTTTTGGCATACTGGTCGACGACTCAGCCTGCCAGTCACCGGAACGTCGCACGGACATAGCGCTATACCTGCTCTAAATCTAGGGGATATCAGTGGACGCACACGCAGTAAGCACCAAGGAATACCAGGTCAAGACGGAACCCTATTACGAGCCGCAGGGCGATGAGATCGCCCTGTTTGAAGCGGCATACCGCAACCAGATCCCGGTGCTTCTGAAGGGCCCGACTGGTTGCGGCAAGACGCGTTTCATGGAGCATATGGCCTGGCGTCTGGGGCGGCCGCTTGTCACTGTTTCTTGCCATGACGATCTCACGGCTTCGGATCTGGTCGGACGCTATCTGATCACGTCAGCCGAGACCGCATGGGTGGACGGCCCGCTCGCGCACGCCGTCCGGATCGGCGCAATCTGCTACCTGGACGAAATAGTTGAAGCGCGCAAGGACACCACCGTTGTGATCCACCCGCTCGCTGATGATCGCCGCGTCCTTCCTGTCGAAAAGACCGGCGAACTTCTCGAAGCATCCCCGGAGTTTTGCCTTGCGATTTCCTACAACCCCGGCTACCAAAGCGTGCTCAAGGATCTCAAACAGAGTACCCGCCAGCGCTTCATCGCTATGGAATTCGATTATCCTGCCCCGGAACTGGAGCAGCGCATAATCGTGCGTGAATCGGGCATCGGCTTGGGGATCGCCGAGAAGCTGGTGAAATTCGCCGGAATGACGCGCAATTTAAAGGGGAATGGGCTGGACGAAGGAGCCAGCACCCGTTTGCTGGTCCACGCAGCCAAGTTGATGGTAACTGGAATTGACCCCCGCCGCGCCTGCCGCGGCGCAATTGCCGAAGCGCTCACAGACGATGCCGAGATGCTTGCGGCGATCATTGAGCTGAGCGCTTCGCTGTTCTAGACATTCCGCAGGAAAGCCCCCCCCCGACAGCACGTACGGCCATGACGATCCCGGTTGCACCCCTGTCTACAGCCGAACTCGAAGAACGGCTCGACGAGTATCTCGATCCGGTGTTGTCATCGCGCCGCACTGCCGGAGGTCTGGCAGCAGCCCTCGCAGAATTCGGCCGCAGCCAGCAGGAATTCGTGCTGCAGTGGGTCGGGATCATCGCCAAAACCAATGCCGAACTTGCCTTTCAGTTTGCCGCCCAGGCGCCCGAAGGACTGCGCCTGATGCTGCCGGATGACCTTGAGTCTTGGATCATCCAGGCCATGGATACATACGACCGAATGGGGCTATACCCCGCGAGCGCGGTATTTCACGACAGCGCCACCTATGCGGTACGCGCGCGAACACGCGATAGCAGCGTGACATTTGACGATGTCTCCGGAATCCTGGAAATCTTCGTGCGCGGTCTGTCGGGACGGGCACTCAAGCTCCAGCCGGGCGAAGAAATCTATACCGACACCGGAACGCTGTTTCTTCCCGCCAGTCTGGCCCGCCTCCCGAATAAGGAGGGGAATTTCCGTCTGTACAAGGCAATGGCTGCACACCAATGGGCGCAAACATGGTATGGCACCTTCCGGGCAGACCTGAGCGAGGTGCTTGCCGGCTTCCCTGACCAGGAAAAGGCAACGCAGCTTTTTCATGCACTGGAAACCGTGCGCCTGGACGCCTGCCTTGCCGCCGACCTGCCTGGCCTGCATCGCGACATGCAGGAACTGCAGAACACCCTGGGACAACCCGCCTACCCTGACGCCTGGAACGGACAGCTGCAGGCCCTGCGCACGCCGGGAGCTTCAGTCCAAAACACGATCGATGCCCTCCGCGCGCTATATGGCGCTGCCATACCCCCTCCACTTTGCTACCAGGGCACGCTCCAGGCGGGGCGCGCCGAACAAGTCACGGCCCAGCGCGCGGCACGCGAGAAGGACCAGTTTCGCGCCGCTCTCGCGCGCTTGCTGGACTCAAAGGAAAAACACGCAGAGCCCGCTGCCGAACCCGAGGATGAATCGAAATCCCGCACAGAACGTCTTCGCGTGGAGCGCACGCCGGATCCGGACCGGCCGGGAAGGTGGCGGTACGAAATCACTATAGACGGCCGGCCCGTTGCCCCCCCAAAGGACGTCAGGTCGACGATGGATTCTATTGTCCAAGACCTTGGCGACATACCTGATGACTACCTCGTGGCAGCCGGGGACGGAGGCTACCAGCAGGACGGAGGCGAGAAGAATCCCGATGACGTGTGGAAGGGAACCTACCACGAGGAAGGAGCATTTCTATACAACGAATGGGACTATCGGCGGCAA
This sequence comes from Pseudomonadota bacterium, assembly GCA_021785795.1. Next base: position 84,231 of record JAJYEK010000003.1, on the reverse strand, counting down.
CATTATCGAAAACACTGGTGCGTTCTGCGGGAAGTCGACGTACATCCGCTGGATGATGGCTTCGTCTCCCGCACCCGCGTGAAATATGCCGCTTCTATCGCCAGCCTGCGCAAGTCGTTCGAGGCGCTCCGGGGCGACGAAAGGCTCCTGAAGAGACAGAAAAACGGGGACAACATCGATTTTGATGCAGTAGTTGAAGCCTACGCGGATATGCGCCACGGGATGGAAATGAGCGAACGCGTGCTCACAAAGCTGCGCAAGCTTGAGCGCAACATCGCCGTGATGTTCATGGTCGACATGAGCGGATCCACAAAGGGATGGATCAATGATGCCGAGCGTGAAGCGCTGGTGTTGCTGTGCGAGGCACTAGAGGTCCTGGGCGACCGTTACGCAATATACGGATTTTCCGGCATAACTCGCAAGCGCTGCGAGCTTTACCGCGTCAAGCGCTTCGACGAGCCGTATTCGGATATGGTTCGGTCACGCATCGCCGGAATCAAGCCGGAAGACTATACCCGCATGGGCGTAACCATTCGCCACCTGACCCACTTGCTGAGCCAGGTGGAAGCGCGCACAAAGCTTCTCATCACACTGTCGGACGGAAAACCGGACGACTATGACGGCTACCGCGGAGACTACGGAATCGAGGACACGCGGCAGGCGCTAATCGAGGCAAAGCGCGACGGCATACATCCCTTCTGCATCACTATAGACACGGAAGCGCGCGATTATCTTCCGCACATGTATGGCGCAGTGAATTGGGCCCTGATAGACGATGTGCGTCGTCTGCCACTCAAGGTTTCGGAAATCTATCGACGGCTTACTACCTGATCGCCCCTTACAGTTTGCCGCGCATGGGCCATTCTGTAGTTGCCGCGTCACGAAACCCCTACCGCCTTCGCAGTCCTTGTGCAGATGAACCCCATACGCAACGGTTTGCCGCTTTCAAGCGGCGCGCCCCGTCCTTTACGCTGCAAATCACGCCTGGCGGCGAGCCCCGAAGCACAGCGCTTTCGCACAACACCGAAGCGCAATTCACCTGGCTCCCGGCTTGTATGGCGGCGCTATCGTCACGTTGATGTAAGCATCGCAATCCGCGCAGCCACAATTGGCCGAATTTGTTCCGTTCCCGTCCACCCCCCGGACCCGCACCGGCGCAGGCAATAACCGCATTGCACGCCCGTCTGCATCCTGGCGGCAGGGCATTCCAAGAGCCGCCGAAAACCATGCCGATTTGGACTCAGTCTTTGCCGCGGTCGCGGCTTGATCGGTCCTGCAGGCGGGCGCAAGATGAATCAATGAGGCAGGGACACTCGGAACCCCGGTGGGAACATTTCCCGCACGGGGCCGATATCGGGGTACGGGGCGTCGGACGTTCGAAGAACGAGGCTTTCGAACAGGCCGCTCTGGCCATGACGCAAGTGATCACGGACGCAGGCCGGGTAGAAGTGCGGGAAGGAGTAGACATTACCTGTCAGGCGCCCGACGATGAACTACTGCTTGTCGACTGGCTCAACGCTGTCGTGTATGAAATGGCAACGCGCTCCATGCTGTTTAGTCGGTTTAAGGTACACATCGACAGCCACCGGCTCGACGGTAGCGCATTTGGTGAACACATCGATCTGAATCGCCATGAACCGTCTGTCGAAATCAAAGGCGCCACCTACACGGCCCTTTCGGTGAGACAGGATCCCGATGGCCTGTGGGTGGCCCAATGCGTCGTGGACGTCTAGCACAGGTCCTAGCGGTGCGGTGGCGTGATCGGGATCCCGGATGGACCTCCGGAATCCCGCCAACCAAGAACAGCACTTCCGCGCTCGGCACCAGCAGGTGAGGGCAAAGCCATGGAACTCTCGTTGTTTACCGGCCATGACGGCTATCGGTGGGAAATCGCGCCGCGGGGTCGTATGCGGGTGCCGGCCGTGATATTTGCGAGCGAACAGCTCATCCGGGACATGGACAGCAAGGTGTATGACCAGATTACCAACGTAGCCATGCTACCCGGCATCGTCCAGGCGTCCTATGCCATGCCTGATGCCCACTGGGGCTATGGCTTTCCCATCGGAGGCGTGGCCGCCTTTGACCCCGAGAACGGCGTGGTCTCTGCAGGCGGTGTCGGATTTGATATTTCATGCGGTGTGCGCACTCTGCACACCGGTCTTGACCTTGCTGACATCGATGGCCTGAAAGAAGAACTCGCGAATACCCTCTATTCCCATATTCCGGCCGGACTCGGAAGCACTGGCCGTGTACGCCTGGAACACGGCGATATGGACGCCATGCTTGCTGGCGGCGCCCGCTGGGCGGTGGGTTGCGGTTATGGAAGCCGCGACGATCTGTTGCGTACCGAAGAAGAAGGCTGCATGGCCGGGGCAGTACCAGAGAACGTTTCAGACCATGCTAAGAAACGCCAACGTGATGAGATGGGTACGCTGGGATCTGGCAACCACTACCTTGAGGTCCAGCGAGTGGCCGAAATCTACGATCCTGCTGCAGGAACGGAATTCGGTCTACATGAAGACGAGATAGTGGTCAGCATCCACTGCGGATCACGCGGACTCGGGCACCAGATCGGCACCGAATTTCTGAAGCGGATGGTAACGTCGGCTCCTGAATACGGTATTGACCTGCCAGACCGTGAGCTAGCTTGCGCGCCGATATCATCGCCCCTTGGACAGGAATACCTCGGCGCGATGCGCGCGGGAATCAACTGCGCGCTTGCCAACCGGCAGATCCTCACCCACCTTACGCGTGAGGCGTTTGCCACCGTGCTTCCGCGGTCCGGGCTGCGGGTTCTGTACGATGTCTCGCACAATACCTGCAAGGAGGAACATCATCTGGTTGACGGGATAATGCGCCCACTGTTCGTGCACCGAAAGGGGGCGACCCGCGCTCTGGGACCGGGTAACCCGCTGATTCCTGAGGCTCTGCGGGAGGCTGGGCAACCCGTTCTGATTGGAGGCAGCATGGGCACAGCTTCGTACATCCTGGCCGGTACTGACCGGGGCATGCTGCTATCGTTCGGGTCAGCATGCCACGGGGCCGGTCGCGCCATGAGTCGCCACCAAGCCAACAGGCGGTGGCGCGGGCGCCAGGTGGTCGACGAGCTCGCGCGGCATGGCATTGTCATTCGCAGCCCGTCCGCGCGTGGTATTGCGGAAGAGGCACCAGGCGCATACAAGGATGTCACGGCGGTGGTGGATGCCGCTCACGCCGTCGGTCTCGCGCGCAAAGTTGCGAAGCTTCTTCCGGTCATTTGCATCAAGGGATAGGAGGGTCGGATCATGGCTGCGGACAGGCCTGTGGCGATAACCCTCGGGACCGGTGACGCGCTGATCATCGTGGACGTGCAAAACGATTTTCTTCCGGGAGGCAGTCTGGCGGTCGCGGCGGGCGACGAAGTCGTCCCTGTGCTCAATCATTACGTAGCGGCGTTTTCGGACCGCAATCTTCCTGTATTCGCGACGCGGGACTGGCATCCAGTCAACCACAGCTCCTTCCGGCAATGGGGCGGGCCATGGCCGTCTCATTGCGTGGCTGGTACCCGCGGAGCGGCATTCGCAGCGGGCTTGCATCTGCCCGCCTCGGCACGGGTGGTTTCCAAAGGCACCGACAGGGACAAGGACGCCTATTCGGGCTTCGCAGGCACCGACCTCGATGCCCAGCTGCGCGCAGCCTCGGTGCGGCGGGTTTTCGTCGGCGGCCTAGCCACCGACTATTGCGTGCTCAATACCGTCAGCGACGCTCTGGCACTGGGATACGAGACATTTCTGCTTGAGGACGGCGTGCGCGCAGCCGACGTATCGGCCGGCGATGGCGACAGGGCATTGGCGCAAATGCGCGCACGCGGCGCCCGGCCCTTGGCACGCGAGGCAATCGGCGCATGACAAACGAACCGGTTGCCGATTCGAGCCCGCTGCTCACAGACCTGTACCAGCTTACCATGCTGCAGGCGTATTTCGAGCATGGCATGACAGACGCCGCGGTCTTTGAATTCTTTGTACGCACCCTGCCGGCGCAGCGCCAGTTTCTGGTAGCCGCTGGACTGGAACAGGTTGTCGGCTTTCTGGAGAACTTACGCTTTGGTGCAACCGAACTGGAATGGATGGCCAGACAGGGATCATTCCGACCGGAATTCATCAACTATCTGGGCGGCCTGCGGTTCAGCGGCGACGTGCACGCCATGCCAGAGGGCACAATATTCTTTGCCGATGAGCCCATCCTGCGGATCACGGCGCCGCTGCCGGAGGCGCAGCTCATCGAGAGTCGCGTCATCAATCTTCTTCATTTCCAGACGATGATTGCCTCCAAGGCAATACGCTGTGTGCTGGCCGCGCCCGCCGCGCTTCTGGTGGATTTCGGACTGCGCCGGGCGCATGGCGCAGAAGCAGGCCTGCTCGCCGCTCGCGCTAGCTACCTGGCAGGCTTCGCCGGTACAGCGACCGTGCTCGCGGCACCACGTTTCGGAATTCCCCTTTTCGGCACCATGGCACATTCGTTCATAGAGGCGCATGAACACGAGATCGACGCATTTGAGCGCTTCGCATACTCACTTCCCGGAAACGTCGTCCTGCTCATTGACACCTACGATACGGAGGCTGGCGCCGCCAAAGTGGTTCAGCTGGCGCCCCGGCTGAAGGCTGCGGGAATTGAGATACGGGGCGTGCGCCTGGACAGCGGCGACCTGGGCGCCCATGCACGCAAGGTTCGGCGCATTCTGGATGATGGTGGCCTGCAGCAGGTAACAATATTCGCCAGCGGAAACCTGGATGAAATGAGGCTCCAGCGCCTGCTGGCGGACGGCGCACCAATCGACGGCTTCGGTGTCGGCACCCACATGGATACGTCGTCCGATGCGCCTTTTCTCGATTGCGCTTATAAACTCCAGGAATACGCTGGCCGGCCACGACGCAAATGCTCGGAGGGCAAGGCGACGTGGCCTGGCACTAAGCAAGTACACCGCAGATTCGATTGCCAGGGAATCATGTGCGGCGATGGGTTGGATTTGGAGGGCGAAGATGGCGACGGCGTGGCTTTGCTGCAACCGGTCATGCGTTACGGCCGGCGCCTGGCAGCGCCTGCGGAGCTGGCGGCAATACGCGCGCACGTATCCGCCGAAATAGCGCGGCTGCCGCTGGAACTACGGACAATTACAGGAACGGGGCAATACCGGGTCTCCGTCTCTCCGACGCTGCGAGAACTTGCCCGCCGACTCGATGCACGCGGTACTTGAGGGACCAGGGAGGCTCGGACGCCATGCCTATACATAATGCCGACATCGCTGCGACGTTTAATGCAATCGCCGACATCCTGGAGATACAGGGCGAGAACCCGTTTCGTGTGCGTGCCTACCGGAATGCCGCACGCACTATAGGGGAACTCGGCAAGGAAATCAGTGATCTCGCAAAGGAGGGCATGGATCTTACCGAGCTGCCTGGAATCGGCCGGGATCTTGCCGCCAAAATCCATGAGATCCTGGAGACCGGCAGATGCTCGGCGCTCGAAAGGCTGCGGCGGCAGGTACCCGCCTCAGTGACCGAACTGATGCGTCTTCCCGGACTCGGACCGAAACGTGTCAAGGCCCTTTGGCACGACCTAGGGGTCCAGACTGCCGAACAGCTGGATCGAGCTGCAAGGGATGGGCGGTTGCGCGAGCTTGCCGGATTCGGACCCAAGACCGAGCAGCGCATCCTGGAAGCTGTCGGTACGCATCGGGACGCTACCGCACGCTTGAAGCTTGCGGTAGCGGGCCAGTACGCAAGCGCCCTCGTCCGCTTTTTGCGCACGATAGCCGGCGTTCGGGAGGTCATGGTAGCAGGCAGTTTTCGACGAATGAAGGAAACTGTGGGCGATCTCGACATACTGGTCACCGCTGACGATCCGTCCTCGGTCATTGCCGGCTTTGCGGGCTACGACGAGGTGGGGGAGGTGCTTTCAAAGGGAAGAACCCGTTCTACCGTGGTGCTCAAGTCCGGGATTCAGGTCGATCTGCGCGTTGTGGCACCCGAGTCCTATGGGGCCGCCCTGCACTATTTCACGGGCTCCAAGGCGCACAATATCGCAATTCGGCGTTTGGGCCAGGAACGTGGCCTGAAAATCAATGAATACGGGGTGTTCAGGGGCAAAACGCGGATTGCCGGGGATACCGAGGAGTCGGTATACCGAAGCGTGGGATTGCCGCTCATACCTCCGGAACTGCGGGAGGACCGCGGCGAAATAGAGGCCGCAAAACAGGGCCTTCTACCGAAACTGGTGGAACTCGATGACTTGAGAGGGGATCTCCATGCGCACACCCGCGCCAGCGATGGACATAACAGCCTCAGGGAGATGGCCGTGGCAGCCAGGGACCGGGGGTTCGAATACCTTGCCATTACCGAACATTCACGGCACCTCACAGTTACGCATGGGCTCGACGCTACGCGTCTGCTCAGGCAATGTGAGGAGATTGACCGGCTCAATACCGAAATTCGGGGAATCACGCTTCTCAAGGGTATTGAAGTGGATATTCTGGAGGATGGCTCGCTCGACCTGCCGGACAGCGTGTTGGCCAGGCTAGATATCATCATCGGCGCGATTCACAGCCAGTTTCACCTGTCGCAGGGAAAACAGACCGAACGTATCATAAGGGCCATGAAGCATCCTTATTTCAATCTGCTCGCCCACCCTAGTGGACGACTGCTGGGCAGCCGAGAACCATACGACGTGGACATGCTAAAGATTATCCGCTCAGCACGCAGTTTGGGGTGTTTCCTCGAGCTGAACGCCCATCCCGAGCGCCTTGATCTGCTTGACACGCAGTGCCAGATGGCGCGCGAAGAGGGGGTACTGGTGGCGGTCAATTCCGATGCACACTCGGTGCACGACTTCGATAACCTTATCTACGGCGTGGGCCAGGCACGGCGCGGCTGGTTGGAAAAAACCGATATCCTGAACACCCGGACATTGCACGCGCTCCGCACCCTGCTGAAGCGCGAGGCAGGCATGAATAATTCCAAGAATTCTTAGGCGGATGCTGGTTCATTGTCGATGTCGGCGGGGCTCCATATCCATATATATAGGTAACGCCGACCGGCCGCGAGTTCATATTGAGCCATATTGGTAGCAGTGACTAACATTAATGAATGCCCGGATAAGATTTCTTGACATGCACAATTTAATGGGTCTACAGTCGCCGACTAACACAATATATTGTATTGTGTGTCGGAACCTAATAATAAGCGTGTTTCTGCCAGCAAGCGCGAAGGAGGCAGCTATCCAATGAAGGCGGCAAAAATACAGGAGCAGCAGACTGACACCCCTGAGATTCCCCTCCAACCGGCTTCCTATGATATCTGGGACAAAAAATACCGGCTTAAGACGAAATCCGGAGAGCCAGTGGATCAGGACATCCTCGGGACCTTCACCCGCATAGCGCGTGCCCTCACCGACGTCGAGGATACCCCGGAGAAACGTACAGAATGGTTTGACCGGTTTCTCTGGGCCTTGCTGAATGGCGCAATCCCGGCCGGCCGCGTAACCTCCAACGCCGGCGCCCAGGACCATAAACCGGCCACGAGCACCATCAACTGCACCGTTTCCGGCACCATACAGGATTCGATGGATGGAATTTTGAGTGCAGTCCATGAAGCCGGACTCACGCTAAAGGCCGGCTGCGGAATCGGCTATGAATTCTCCACGCTGCGTCCCAAGGGAGCATTCGTTAACGGCGCCGGTGCCCACACTTCTGGTCCACTGTCATTCATGGACATCTTCAATGCCATGTGTTTCACGGTTTCCTCTGCCGGAGGGCGCCGTGGCGCACAGATGGGGACCTTTGATATCTCGCACCCCGACATCGCAACCTTTATCCGTGCCAAACGCGAAGATGGACGCCTGCGTCAGTTCAACCTGTCTTGCCTCATCTCGGACGAATTTATGCAGGCAGTCAAGAATGATGCTACCTGGGATCTGGCGTTTCCGGCCAATCGGTTCGAACACGACCAGCCCGCAACGCGCATCGTCTGGCGCCACTGGCCGTCGACCCAGGGCTATATCACCAACGATCTGGGTCAGGTCGCATGCAAAGTTTACAAGACCCTGCCAGCGCGCCGCCTTTGGGACCTGATCATGACGTCGACCTATGATTATGCCGAGCCGGGCTTCATCTTGATCGACCGAATCAACGAGATGAACAACAACTGGTTCTGCGAGGACATCCGTGCCACAAACCCGTGTGTTACCGCCGACACTTGGGTGCATACGGACGTGGGTCCGCGCCAGGTACGTGACCTGATCGGGCACGGTTTCATCGCCCGCCTGGATGGCGGAGACCATGCCAGCGGCACCGAGGGATTCTTCTTAACTGCCACTAAACCAGTGGTGCGCCTGAGCACTGTCGAAGGATACAGCCTGCGACTTACCTCAGATCACCGCCTACGGCGTGTGATCCGTTTTTCCCGCGATGCCGTGGAAACCGAGTGGTGCGCAGCTGGCGACCTGCGCCCTGGCGACCGCGTGGCGCTCAACGATCACCGTGCGCATCCGGAATGGAAGGGCGACCACACCCGCGAACAGGGCTATCTTGTCGGATTACTGATGGCCGATGGCACGCTCGGCAATGACACGGCAGTGCTCTGCATCCGAACAGCCGCCATAGCGGTGAACGGAAGCACGGCTAGAATACCTGCCGGCGTCAGGGCAATCATGCGCGAAGCGCTCCAGGCGGCCAAGGCTCTACCTCAGGGTGCAGACGCCGGATGGCACGATACGGGAAGGTGCGACGAATACCGGCTGGAACTCTCCGCCCTGCACGATCTGGCAGTGGCACTCGGCGTGCCCCCCCGAGATAGCGATTGCATCAGCCCTGCCATCGAACGCGCCTCCAGCGCCTTCTACCGGGGCTTCCTGCGTGGTCTATTCGATGCCAACGGATCCGTGCACAGTGGTCTCACCAAGAGAGCGTGCATACGTCTGGTACAGCCCGGATCCGGCCGTATCGAAGCAGCGCAGCGCATGCTGCTGCGTCTGGGAATTGCCAGCACGATCCGCGGTTACCGGCAGGCAGATGGCGCGCATTCATCCGATGGCTGCGACCCGCAGACGCAGGACACAGTTGGCGCACAATATGAACTTCTGATCAGCGGACACAACCTTGCCCGATTCCGCGATCTCGTCGGTTTCGGTGATTGCGACAAGCTGCGACAGCTCGACACAATATGTTCACGCCGCCGCAGCGGACCGGACGGCGGACATTTTACAGCCTGCGTACGTGCAATAACGCCCGATGGCGTCGATGAGGTATATGACGTACGGATACCGGGCGTCAACGCCTTCGATGCCAACGGCCTGCATGCCCATAACTGCGGCGAACAGCCGCTGCCGCCCTACGGCTCATGCCTTCTGGGATCGGTCAATCTGACGAAGTTTGTGGAGAACCCATTTACTCCGGAGGCACGTTTCGACTGGGATCGCTATCGCCGGGTAATAATGATCTTCACGCGCATGCTAGACAACGTCGTGGAAATAAATGGCCTGCCGCTGGCAAAACAGCGCGAGGAAATTACCCGTAAACGCCGTCATGGCATGGGGTTTCTGGGCCTGGGTTCGGCCATGACGATGCTTAGGATGAAGTACGGCGATCCTGACTCCCTGGCATTTACGGAGCGGGTTGCGCGGGAAATGGCGGAAGTCGGCTGGGAAACAGGAGTGGCCCTTGCAGAAGAGAAGGGCCCCGCACCCATTCTGCTTGACGACTTTACCGTCACCGCGGAAATGCTGGACAAGCGTCCGGAAATGAAGCGCGACGGGTACAAGATAGGAGACAAAATACCCGGGAAAGTGCTTCTGGCGAAATACAGCCGCTACATGCAGAAATTCAGCAAAGCGCTTACTGATCGCATTGCCGAAGTCGGCGTGCGCTTTACCCATCATACATCGATCGCGCCAACCGGTACGATCTCGCTATCCTTGGCGAACAACGCAAGCAATGGCATCGAGCCGTCTTTCGCCCATCAGTACAGCCGAAACGTCATCCGCGAAGGACGCAAAACCAAGGAAAAGATTGATGTGTACTCCTATGAGCTGCTGGCCTACCGCACCCTGATAAACCCGAAGGCTGATCCGAACTCGCAGGACGCGGAATCAAAACTGCCGGACTACTTCGTCAGCGCCGAGACCATCGCCCCCCGGCAGCACGTAGATGTGCAGGCTGCAGCCCAGAAATGGGTGGACTCCTCTATATCCAAGACCGCCAACGTGCCTACTGATTTTCCGTACGAGGAGTTCAAGGATATCTACATGTACGCCTACGAGCAGGGTCTCAAGGGATGCACCACCTTCCGCTTCAATCCCCAGGCTTTCCAGGGGGTTTTGGTCAAGGAAAAGGACCTGGAAAAAACCATCTACCGGTTCCAGCTTGAGAACGGGGAGGTCATCGAGGCGAAGGGTAATGACGAGATCGAGTATGACGGCGAGACCCACACGGCTGCGAACCTCTACGACGCCCTTAAGGAGGGCTACTACGGGAAGTTCTGACCGTCGGACTGGCGAACCCCGGCTGCTGCAGGGCCGGATCGCCGGGCTTCAAAGGAGATTCTGACATGGCAATCAAGATCGACAGGAAGATCACGGGATACGAGGTTGTAAAGGAGGAAGCGAGCGCACAGAAAGGGGGTGCCGGCGATTCCAACGTCGTTCATATGCACGAGAAGCTTGAACGCCCGGAAACGCTGGTGGGGAACACCTACAAGATCAAAACCCCCCTCACCGAACATGCCCTATATGTCACAATCAACGACATTATCCTGAACCCGGGCACACCTCACGAGAAGCGGCGTCCTTTCGAAATTTTCATAAACTCGAAGAGCATGGACCATTTCCAGTGGATCGTGGCCCTGACTCGCATCATTTCGGCGGTGTTCCGCAAGGGGGGGGACGCGACTTTTCTGGTCGAGGAGCTTCGCAGCGTATTCGATCCCCGCGGCGGATACTTCAAAAAGGGCAAGTACACCCCGTCTCTGGTAGCCGAAATCGGGGACGCCATCGAATGCCACATGAAAATGATCGGCATGATCCGCGCTGAAGAACCGGACGAGGAGAGGCGGAAATTCATCGCTGAGAAACGTGCCACCCATCAGGAGCGGTGCGGTGGCTCAGATGCCGGCGATAGCGGCGACTTTCCCGCGGAAGCCCAGCTTTGCGCAAAATGCTCGACCAAGGCGGTGATCAAGATGGACGGTTGCATGACCTGCCTGAATTGTGGCGACTCGAAATGCGGATGAGTTGCGCACAACGATCGACGCCTCGTCTTGTGTTCAATCGCTTCACCACGTCATCGTCGGAAATTTTTGTCAGCAAAAAGTGTTTGCAATTTTTGCAAACGCTCATTAAAGTAGAGCTTGACGTGTGGTGAAATCGTGCTACACCTGAACTTAACGGATCGCATCATTCACTAGTCGCTGCAAAACGGTACGAAGATGGTGTACGGTTCTCTGCAGGACGAAATAGCCGGAACAAGCGATGCGCAGGTGTAACACAAACGGGGTTACTGGACACATTGGCTCGATTGCGACGTCCAAAAACAATGATCCCTTCCGGCAACCGATGGTTGTCGGTGCCGTGCGATTCCTCATTTGAGATGTTTCCCGCTGACGGAAGTTGTAGAGAGACAGCCATGGGCTGTCTTTTCTTTTTTGCAGAGCAGCACCAAAGGGGCCGATGGTCCCGTTTTTCATGTTAGTCCCCTAACCACACACAAACTGAAGGAGTAAAATCATGGCAACGAAGAAGAAAGCTGCGAAGAAAAAGGCTGCGAAGAAGGCCACCAAGAAGAAGGCCGCCAAGAAGAAGAAGTAGCTGATCGGTCAGCAGGATGACCCCGGTAGTCGCCCGGGCTACTGCGGCGACTACCCGCAGGTTTAGGACGGTTCGCAAATGGAGATTTACCTAACTGGGAAGTGGAGACGTCCATGGCGAACCAATACCCTGCTTCGACAGCACCAAACCGGCAGCCCCGCTGCGGATGTTCCTGAGTCAAGCACGGCGCTGCCGGTTTTTTACTGCCCCCGCGGTAGCTGACGCCGCCTTCCGCTGCTAGTCAGCCTCTCCGTTGTCCCGGTTCAGTCGCTCCAGCGCTTCCGCCAGGCGGTTTTCACGTTCCAACAAGGGACCAGCCGCCATCCAGCTCAGATCCGCCATAATCCGGATAAATTCCGAATGATCGCGCCCCCCATCAAGATCCTTGGTGGCCCGCTCCAGCGACAGAAGGCTGTCGCGCAGGCTTAGGGCCGAACCCAAAAAGTTCTTGGCACGCTCCCGCACCTGCGGAATCCATGTCCTGTCGTTAGAAACCGACCGCCACTTTTCGCCCAAATCGAGCACTCTCCGTCGAACCTTTCCGGTCGAACCGGGGACGCGCCCCTTCAGATCCCCCCAGACGGCGATTTCCATAAGACGCAGCCATTGCTCTCTGACGCGCGCGGCCCATTCCGGGTCAAATTCAATCAGGACATCAATTTCGTGACGGTCCATATTCACCACGTTCACCCTCTCAAGAGGCAGGACTCACCCTCAGCACCGGCTCAGCTCCCGGTCGAGTTCGGCGAGGCGCTCGGGGGTACCGATGTCTCGCCACCGACCTTCGTAATGCTCCCCCGTCACCTCGCCCCGCCCGATCGCCGAACGCAGCACCGGGGCCAGAGGAAAGCGGCTCTGTGTGCAATCTTTGAACAACGCGGAACGATAGACACCGATCCCGCTGAACGTAAGCCTCGCGGCGGCGTCTGCAGCGCTATCTGGCGGTGCAATTACCCGCCCCTGCCTCAAAATAAAATCTCCGGCTGGATGGTGCACGGGATTGTCCACGAGAACCAAATGGGCGAGACCTGCCAGATGGCACGGCAGCCGGTCGAAGGGGTAGTCGGTCCAGATGTCCGCATTTACAACAACGAACGGGTCGCCTCCCAACAGTGGCAGGGCCCGGAGAATTCCGCCGCCGGTCTCAAGCGCGCCCTCCGGCTCGGGCGAATAGATGATTCTTGCGCCCAATGCCCGCCCATCACCGAGATCGGCAACGATCTGGTCTCCCAGGTAGGCTTGGTTCAGAACCAGATCGCGTAGATCCGCCCGAACCAGCGCCTCAATAAGATGTCGGACCAGGCTCTTTCCTCCGGCCCGCAGCAACGGCTTTGGAGTATGATCAGTAAGTGGCCGCATGCGCTCGCCGCGACCAGCTGCCAGTATGAGGACCTTCATGTGCTTGCCGAGGGTGGGCCCAGCCCCCGCAACAGCTGATGTAGCGCATCCAACTCCGGATACCGCGCACTAACATCGAGCACATACCCCAGGGTTCGCGGAATGTCCGAGAGGTACCCATTTTTGCCGTCGCGGTGATTCAGCCGCGCAAAGATTCCTGCCGCCTTCAGATGTCTTTGTGCGCCCATCCAATCAAACCAACGCAAAAACAGGGACTCGTCCTCGCACACGGGGAGACCCGACTGCAGGGCAAGCACCTGGTACCCCAATGCCCAGTCCTCGACCCTTGCCCTCGGCCAAGCGACATAGCAGTCGCGCAGCAGCGATACCAGATCATAGGTGGCGGGTCCACGCACCGCATCCTGAAAATCGAGGATGCCAGGGTTATTTCTCTCCGTGACCATCAAATTGCGGGAGTGATAGTCCCGATGTACCCAGACCCGGGGTTGGTCCAGGGCACAGCGAGCAAGCAGCTCGAAAGCCCGGTCAAGCACCGCATGTTCCTTCGGGCTCAACGTTACTCCGAGATGCCGGATCAGGTACCATTCGCGAAACAGCTCCATCTCTCGGATCAGCAGCGCGTAGTCATAATCTGCCAGAAATGGGTCGCCGGTAAATTCTCCGGCCTGTAGCACGACCAGCGCACCGAGCGCGTCTCCATAGAGGCGTTCGACGTTCTGTTCGTTGAGGTACCGAAGATACATGCGGTCACCTAGATCGCTCAGGAGAAGAAAACCTCTGCCCAAGTCCTGGTGAAAGACCTCCGGCACGTGCAGCCCGAGAGCGCGAAAGCGCGCCGCAACGGCAATATATGGCCCCAGATCCTCCTTGTCAGGCGGGGCATCCATGGCGATATAGCTGCCGGCGCCAACCGTGACCCGGAAATAGCGCCGAAAACTGGCATCTTCCGACGCCGCACGGAAATCGCAGTCAACGGGTCCCAGTACGGAAACAACCCAGTCTTTGAGCACTTCTAGTCTGTCGTCCAAGCCTCACCCGTGTACGGCGGAAATTGCGCTCGACATCCGCGGGAACGGGGCCCGCCAGAAAATAATAAAGGTGCCGCGCTGCTTGATGGGCCATCGATTCTATGCGATTTTATGCCGATTCAAAAATCACCTCCTGATGATGCCCCGTACCCCCCTGAAGTGGTGCATGGCGTGCGTGGCTTTATTGGCTGCTGGGCCGCTCTTCGGGGCACAGACCGCAGCTCCGGCCCCCGGCTGTTCGCAACCCGGTCGGCAGAAATCCGGCTCGAACTCGCTGATCTATATCGATTCCGACCAGGCAGTCGCGACGCTCAATAAGACCAGCACATTCACCGGTAATGTCAGGCTCCGCCGCGGCAACCTGTGCATAGGCGCCGACAGGCTCACCTTCGACCGGCGTAACAGCCAGGTACACGCGGAAGGCCATATCACCCTCAGAAGCAGCACTGGCGACATCATCAGCACTCCGATCCTCAATTACAGCCTCACAAAGGAGTCCGGCTATACCAGTGCTGCACGCTTCCATCTCGCTCAAAACGGTGCCCGCGGCGCTGCCAGCGCCATCCACCTTTCCGGCAACGATCAGATGCAGCTGGACGACATGCGCTACACCACCTGCCCACCAGGCAACGAGGACTGGATGTTGAGCGGCACCAGCCTCAATCTCGACAAGAAAACGAGCATTGGCACTGCGCATAATGTCACTCTGCGTTTTATGCACGTGCCGATCCTGTATGTGCCTTATTTCAGCTTTCCGCTGACAGACAAGCGCAAGTCCGGATTCTTGGCTCCCAGCTTCGGCAACTCGACTACGCTAGGAACCTTCGTAGCGGCTCCATACTATTTCAACCTGGCGCCGAATTACGACTTGACAGTCACTCCGCGGTTCATGAGCAAGCGCGGCCTTCAGCTGCAGAACGATTTCCGCTACCTCGGGGCAAATTACTCGGGTACCGCCCAGTTTGAGTACCTCCCGCATGATCAGACTACCGGAACCGACCGGGTGGGAGCATTCTTAAACCATTACCAAACGCTTTCGCCGTACTGGAGCGCGTCGGCCAACCTCGGGTGGGTGTCTGACCAGGCATATTTCACTGATCTGGATGAGGGCACAACCTATGCGACACAGACGTATCTGCCTCGCCAACTGCAGCTGACCTACGGCGGCCCGATCTGGCAGTTCGGCAGTGTCCTTTCCGGTTACCAGAATTTGGATCCAACGATTCCTACCGCTGACCAGCCTTACGAGCAATTGCCACAACTGTGGGTTTCAGCCGAATCACCGAGCCCCCCCAATACCCTGCACCTCCAGATGCGGGGTGAATGGGACTACTTTCAGCGCAGTGACAGCGTCGTGGGGCAACGGCTGGACATACGCCCCGGCATTAGCCTGCCGTTACGCAATTCCTACGCGTATTTCATTCCAAAGGTGGAATTGCGATATACCGGATATGACCTGAGCGGGAATGGCGTTGCACCTCCGGCCGACCCGACGCCACAGCGCACCCTGCCGACATACAGTCTCGATACCGGCCTGGAATTCGAGCGACAGCTCTCGATCGGCCATACATCCTACACCCAGACCTTGGAGCCACGCCTTTTCTATCTGTACGTTCCCTACCGCAATCAGAATTCCTTGCCGCTTTTCGATACCGGCACACCCGACTTCAGCTTCGACAACTTGTTTCGGACCAACCGCTTTGTCGGAGCGGACCGCGTCGGCGACGCGGACCGCTTTGTTCTGGCACTCACCAGCAGATTTCTTCAGACGGACACCGGAGTCCAGCACCTCCGGATCAGCATAGGCAGAATCATCAATATCCGCCAGCCACTCATCGTACTGCCGCCGCCGTTTGCCACCAGCTCTGCAGCAGCTTCTGCCAACAGCGTCGCCGTGGCTCGCGCACGCCTGAGCCAAAACTGGTACCTGCGCACGGGACTGCAGTGGGACAGTCACGGCAATACTAACCAGCAGGGCGATTTTCTCGTTCAATACCACCCCAACTCCAGCAGCATCGTAAACATCGGCTATCGCTACTCCCGGGGACAGGAACTTCAGAGCGACATTTCTGCCCAATGGCCGCTGTCGTCGCACTGGACCGGACTGGCACGCTGGAACTACTCCCAGTTCGACCATCGTACCCTACAGAGCTATTTCGGACTGCAGTACCGAAGCTGCTGCTGGGCTCTCCGCATCGTCAAACAGCACCTGATTCTGGCTACCGGAGTCTCCGACAATGCCGTGGTATTCGAGTTGCAGCTTACCGGTCTTGGCAAGCTGGGCACGCCCACGCAAAGCCCGCTCCAACAGGGCCAGTTCATCTTCCAATAGCCCTTCTCCGCGTTCCCACAGGCCGCTGCTGGAACCGAGATTTCCACCACTTGGGTCTTCGGAAGGGAAACCAACCTGCGAAAAGCCCTCGGCGCACCCAGCATCGCCAGATCGTGATATCCTAGCGACTAATGTCCAGTACGCATGACCAGGAAACCCTGCCGGCCGCAACCGCCGGACCCTAACCACCCATATGCACAGTAAGCAACCACATTCCATCGGCAACAATACTTTCCGGGCATTCGCCACCCTGCTCGGCAAGGCTGTACCCTTGCTGTTGTCACTGGCTCTGACCATAGCGCCGACGGCCAGCTATGGCAGTCCCCAGCCATCCCTATTTCCGACGACTCCGGCGCCGAAGGTGATCGACCGTATACTCGTGATCGTCAACAATGATGTCATCACCCGAAGTGAACTCGACAGTCGCATGAAGGACGTTGAGCGACGGATTGCGGCCCAACATATCCAGGCACCGCCCGACAACGTGCTGCGCAAGCAGGTGTTAAATCAGCTGATTCTCGAGCAGCTGCAGCTGCAGATCGCCAAGCGTGCTGGAATCAAAGTCAGCCAACCCCAGCTTGACGCGGCGCTCCAGACCATCGCCGCGCGGAACCATCTCAGCCTTCCGGCCCTATACAAGGCCCTCGAGAGCGAAGGTATCAGACCGGCGCGATTTCGCCAGCAGATCTACGACCAGATGGTCATCCAGAAACTGATAAACAGGGAGATCAATGATCGCGTGACGGTTTCGCAGTCGGAAATCGCAAACTATCTGGCGAACGAGGCAAAGCGCAACGGCACGACCGAATACAATATCTCCCATATTCTCATAGCGATTCCAGAAAAGGCGACGCCTGCGCAGATCCAGAAGGCCAAGCAGGAGGCGGATAGCTTGCTCAAGCAGCTTCGGTCCGGAGTAAGCTTCGAACAGCTCGCCATCGCCAATTCCGAGGGACAGAGCGCGCTCAAAGGCGGAGACCTCGGCTGGAAACAGGCCGGGCAGCTGCCTCAGTTGTTTCTGAATGCCCTCAGGAAAATGAAGCCCGGCGAAATAAGTGGCGTGCTGCGGAGCACCAACGGCTTCCATATCCTGAAGCTCAACGCAATTCGGGGCGGAAAGCAGGTTCACACGATCGTCCAGACCCATGTGCGCCAGATCCTCATCCGGACCAATGCCCTGGTTACGCCACAGCAAGCCCGAATGCGTCTAGAGCAGCTGCGATCCCGCATCCAGAACGGGGATCGTTTCAGCGTTCTTGCCAAGGCAGACTCCCAGGACCCGGTATCCGCGCCAAATGGAGGCAATCTCGGCTGGGTTAGCCCGGGACAGCTGGATCCACAGGTCGAGAATGTCATGAACGCCCTAAAGGTGGATCAAATCAGCGAGCCAGTGAGGGTGCCGGGCGGTTTTGTGCTCATTAAGGTCCTCGGACGCAGAACCAAGGACGTAACCAACGAGCTGAATGAGGCCAATGCGCGTGAACAGATCCATGCGCGCAAAGCGGCCCAGCGCTATGCGCAATGGGTGCGGCAGCTGCGCGCCGAAGCCTATGTGGAATATTTCGGCAAAGGCCTCAACTGAGCGGCAGTGGCGGCACTGGGAAGCACGACAACGCTCCGGCTCGGAAGCTTATGGCTAAGATGCCGATACTGGCAGTGACACCCGGCGAGCCAGCGGGAATCGGCCCGGACCTGTGTGTAAGGCTGGCACAGGCCCCGCCGCAATGCCATGAAGTCCTAATTGCAGATCCCCAGGTTCTCGCACAGCGGGCTTCCCGGCTGGGGCTGAGCCTGCAACTCGACGGCTGGACCGGACATCCTGGAAGGGAACCACGCCGATTCATCTTGCCTATGCCGGTCGCACGACCGGTAGAGCCGGGCCGACTGGATACCGCGAATGCCGCCTACGTGCTTAGGACGCTGGAGACCGCAGTCGACGGCTGCCTGCGAGGCGAGTTCGACGCGCTGGTAACGGGACCCATCCACAAAGGCGTCATCAATGACGCCGGATTCCCGTTTACCGGACATACTGAGCTGCTTGCCCAGCGCAGCGGCTCCCCGCAACCGGTCATGATGCTTGCCTGTCCTGATATGCGCGTGGCGCTGGTCACTATCCATGTTCCGCTCGCACGAGTCAGCTCCCTGATCACCCCGGAGCGGGTGTCCGGGGTCCTGAGGATCCTGCATCGCGATCTCCACCTGCGCTTCGGAATACCAGATCCAGCGATCCTGGTGTGCGGCCTGAACCCGCATGCTGGCGAATCCGGACATCTTGGCACCGAAGAAGCAGAAGTCATCAGTCCGGTCATCCGCGAACTTAAGGGTCTCGGGATGCGACTGCTGGGGCCGGTTCCCGCAGATACTGCCTTCATTCCTTCACAGCTGCAGGGCGTTGACGCGGTTCTTGCCATGTACCACGATCAGGGTCTTACAGTCGTGAAACATCATGACTTCGCAAATACCGTCAACATTACCCTGGGCCTGCCTTTTGTGCGCACATCGGTTGATCACGGCACGGCGCTTGGCCTTGCTGGAAGCGGGCATGTCGATACGTCCAGCATGATTGCCGCACTGGCAATGGCCAGGACCCTAGCCACACCCGGTGCCGCTCCTTGACCGGTCGAAAGCCGCCGCCCCGCGCCAAGTCGATGGCGCCCAGCCACCGCGCCCGCAAGCGATTCGGGCAGCACTTTTTGCGTGATCGCAGCATCATTGCCCGTATCGTCGCGGAATTCGACCCGAAACCCCAGGACTGCATCGTTGAGATCGGCCCGGGCAAAGGAGCACTGACGGAAGTCTTGCTGGAGCACACCACAGGCATGCATGTAATCGAGATTGATCGTGACCTGGCGGCATACCTACAAGAGACGTTCCGGCAGCGCCTGGATGTTCACCAGGCTGATGCCCTGAAATTCGACTTCTGCCGCTTGGGCGATTCGCGAAAGCCCCTCCGGCTCATCGGCAATCTGCCGTATAACATTTCCACCCCCCTGTTGTTTCATCTGCTCGATGCCAGTTGCTGCATCCAAGACATGCTGTTCATGCTTCAAAAAGAGGTCGTGGATCGCCTGGTTGCAGAACCCGGAGGCAGCGACTATGGGCGCTTGAGCGTAATGGTGCAGTGGCGCTGCCGCGTCGAACGGCTGTTTGGCGTCGCAGCGGGTGCATTCTCACCACCCCCGCAGGTCGAATCTGCCGTGGTTCGGCTCACCCCCTACCAGCACAGTCCGGTGCCCATAGACGATCCGGGGAGGTTCAGGCAAATTGTCCACGCGGCATTTGCCCAGCGCCGCAAGGTCCTGCGCAACAGTATCGGCCGGCTGGTAGAGCCGGATCTGATGCTACAGGTGGGAATCGATCCGACCAGGCGCGCGGAAACGCTAAGCCTAGCGGAATTCGCGACACTCGCAAATCTACCGTTTCGGGCGGGGTACATAGAGATCGATGGAGGACCGCCCGCAACCAGCGGCGGCGGCTGTAGCTAAGAGACGGCTCTCGGGCCGCGATACCCGCCGGTTCCCGGACACCGCTCCAGCTCGACCATGGCTTGACGCATCCACCGCTCAGCGGTGTCCCGGATCTGCTGAGCGGATCTGCCGCGGCTGGCAATGGCCGGTCCGATGATCACGCTGACGACACCGGGTCGCTTGATGAACCCGTGCCGCGGCCAGAACGAGCCCGCATTGTGCGCAACAGGCACGATTGGATAGCCAGTCTCGGCCGCAAGCATCGCCCCACCAATTCCGTGGCGCTTCGTCTGCCCTGGGCCGACACGCGTCCCTTCCGGAAATACCACTACCCAGCGACCGCTCTCCAGGCGATCGCGGCCCTGCTTGACGATCTGCTCGAGCGCACGAGCACCACCGCGTCGGTCGATGGCGATCGGCTGCGTCATGGCGAGCCCCCAGCCGAAAAACGGAATCAGCAGCAGCTCGCGCTTAAGCACCCAGACTTGGGGCGGAAAAATGACCTGAAAGGCAAGAGTTTCCCACGCGGACTGGTGCTTCGACAGGATGATTGCTGGACCGTCGGGCAGGTTCTCCCTTCCCTCGACCCGATAAGTTAAATTGCAAACTGCTTTCAGCAGCCAGACCTGCAGCCGGGCCCAGTGGCTGATAAATCGGTATCGTGTAAGCCCAGAGAACGGCAATGTGAGGAGGCTGAGCAGAGCGTAGATGACAACGGTAACGAGCATGAGCAGGTTAAACAGCAGCGAGCGAAGAACCACCATATCAGCACGCCACCTGGCCTGCTATCAGGGCGTCGATAAAGGCATCGAGGCTGCCGAAGCCCGCATCTGCCCGCACCGTCTCCCTTCCGGCGCCACCGAGCAGCACCGGCTGCGCGCCGGCAGTCCTGGCCGCATCCGCCTCATCTCCGGTTGCGCACACGGCATGAACCGACGACAAATTGATCTTGAATCGATCGGCAATCTCCACATATAGCCCGGGGTGTGGTGGCCGGCAACGGCATCCCGCATCAGCCGCATGCGGACAGACAAACACCGCGTCTACCTGACCGCCCTTGTTGCGCACCGACTCCAGCATTCGCACGTGAATGCGGTTGAGCATTTCCATGCCAGGCGCACCGAGCGCCACGCCGGGTTGCGCAGTCGCAACAACAACACGGTAACCTTCCCGCTGCAGCCGTGCCAGTGCCTCCAGACTGCCCGGCAATGGTGCCCAGTCGTCCGGATTCCGGACACCCTCGGCAAGTGGCCTGTTGATGACACCGTCACGGCTCAGGATAAGTAGCTTCATCGATTCACGCCCAAAAGTAGGCACCGGTACCTAACGAAGTGTGCCATCCGGTCGGATGCGGGTGCAGCGAGTCCCGATAGCGCGCCCGCCCCCACGAGAACAGGGGACACCAGCCTAGTCGCGGAATTCTGAGACACGTATCCGTCCGTTGATCATCCGACCCTGGCGGGACTCGAGTTTGCCCATCTTGTCCCAGAACGCCTGCCGCAAATCGAATCCGCCACTGATCGCGGTACCGAGAACCAGAATGAACAGATCGGCAACCTCTTCCGCAAGCGCGTCACCGCTCTTTCCCTTGGTCACACATGCGGATATTTCACCCAGTTCCTCGGTCATGAGCGCCACACGATAAACAAGCTCCTCCCCGCCGCTTTCGCGGAACCTGTGCTTGTCATGAAAAGCCTGGACTGCAGCCAGCATGTCCTGATATGAATCCGGGTTCATCGCCGCCCCCTTTAGCACCTCGATTATTATTGCCGGATCTGCAGCTTCGAAATGTCGGCAGCGCCCAGGAACAGGCCGCTAAGTTCAACCAGCAGCGCCAGCCGGTTGCTCCGTATCCGGACGTCGTCAGACATGACCATTACTTTGTCAAAGAATTGATCGACCGCACCACGTAGCCCGGCCAGCCGCCTCAAAGCTTCGGCGAAATCACCGCGCCCGACCAACTCCTCGACCTGCTGGCGCAATGCGCCCAGCTGATGCGCCAGCTGCTGCTCGGCAGGATCGGTCAGCAGGCCCGCTTCCACGCGACCAGCCTGGACCACGCCGGCTTGACGGAGGATGTTGCGGATGCGCTTATTTGCGCTCGCCAGCGCCTCGGCCTCTGGCAATCGCCGAAATGCCTGAAGGGCCTCAAGCCGCGGCAGCACCTGATCGAGACGCGTCGGGCGCAAACTCAGAACCGCGTCGATCTCGTCTGGAAGAAACCCTTTGTCGCGCAGATAAGGCTTGAGCCGCTCCAGCAGAAATGCACTGAGGTCCTGTACTACGTCTCCGCAGAGCACGTCCGGATCGAAACATCCGCGCGCAAGCCCCAGGAGACCCTCCAAGTCCAGCGCAAGCGAGCGCTCCGTGAGTATACGCACAACCCCCAGCGCCTGCCGCCGCAGCCCGTATGGATCCTTGTCTCCGGTCGGAACCAAACCCACGCCGTAGATTCCGACCAGGGTGTCGAGCTTGTCTGCCAGCGCCAAACACACGCCGGCCAGCGTCGGCGGCAGGCGGTCTCCAGAAAAGCGGGGCGAATAATGCGCGCGTATCGCTTGCTCGACACCATTGGACTCACCATCGTGCCGGGCATAATCGGCTCCCATGTATCCCTGCAACTCGGGGAATTCGCCGACCATCTCGGTCAGCAGGTCGGCCTTGCACAGCAGGGCCGCACGCTCTGCATCGCGTCTGTCGGTATCTGCCATGCCAATGCGCCGGGCAATCTCACCAGCAAGCTTTTCCAGACGGTGCACGCGCTCGAGCTGACTGCCCAGCTTGTTTTGATACACCACGCCCGCAAGCTTGGGTACACGCTCTTCCAGCCGCGTTCTCCTGTCCTGCTCATAAAAAAACCTGGCGTCACTCAGACGGGCTCGCAGCACGCGCTCGTTGCCATGCACGATATGCTGGGGTACCCGGGTCTCCATGTTGCTCACCATCAGGAATCGTGGAAGCATGCCCCCACTCGCGCTGCCGTGAACCAGCGGAAAATATCTCTGGTGATGCTGCATGCTCAGCGCCAGGCAGGGGATGGGCACATTCAGAAAATCCGCATTGAATGCACCTGCATAGACAACCGGCCACTCCACCAGGGCTGCGACCTCATCCAGCAGTCCGACATTATTTCGGACAACTTCTTCCGCCGCGAACCCCCATTCCTCTCCGGGAAACTGAGGCAGCGTTCCTGCCGTGTCCAGAACCTGGGCGCCCTTTTTTACTCTTGCGGCTGCCACACGCAGTTGTCGCTCGATCTCGCCACGGCGCTCCGCAATGCTGGCAATGACATGGCCGCTACGGCGCAGCGTGTCGGCATAGCGCGCGGCATGAGGAATGGCCAGCTCACGACGGCCAAGAAAGCGATGTCCGCAGGTCACGTTGCCGCTCCGCAGCCCGAAGACTTCGCCCGCAACCACACGTGCGCCATGCATCATCACGAGGCGGTGAACCGGCCGTACGAACTCGACTTCGCCATCACCCCACCGCATGAGTTTGGCAACTGGCAATTTGTTCAAGCTCGCGGCGACGATTGTGCCCAAATGTCGCGCCAGCGGTTCCCCTTTCTGCTTCGAGCAGTACACGAAGTATTCACCCTTCTCGCCTGCGCGCCGCTCGAGCTTGCCGGGATCGACGCCACAAGACTTCGCAAATCCGGTCAGGGCCGCTGTAGGATTTCCGGCGGAATCGTAGCCCGCTGCCACCGGAGGACCGCGGCGCTCGATTACGCGATCCGGCTGGCGCCCGAGCACTCCTGACGCAAGCAGAGCCAGACGCCGTGGAGTTGCAAACACCTCATGCGTACTGTCAGCCGACAGCAGAGCATTCTGGCGCAGACCTTCCATGACGCCGGCCGCAAACACAACGGCAAGACGCTGGAGCGACTTGGGTGGAAGTTCCTCGGTAAGAATCTCGACCAGAAGAAAGTCACCGGTTGGTGCACGGTGGGTACGATTTCTCTTCACCTTGCGGGACGCTGCGTTCATGGCCTATTTGCGTCGCGCCTGCTTCAGCAGGGGAAAACCTAGGGCTTGGCGCGAATCGAAGTAGCTCTGCGCCACGAGCCGCGCCAGGACCCGCACACGCCCCATGTAGGCGGCGCGCTCAGTCGTGGATATGGCGCCGCGCGCATCCAGCAGGTTAAAAGTGTGTGAGCATTTCATGACCATCTCAAAACCCGGTAACGGAAGCTTCTCGGCCATGAGGCGCCGCGCCTCGCCTTCAAAGTCGTTGAACTGCTGAAACAACCAGTTTATGTTGCTGTGCTCGAAGTTGTAGCGCGACTGCTCGACTTCGTTCTGGTGATACACGTCACCGTAACTGACACCCTCTGTCCACTTGATATCAAAGACGCTGTCGACACCCTGCAGGTACATGGCAAGGCGTTCGAGCCCGTATGTGATCTCGCCGAGCACCGGCTTACAGGGCAGACTCCCGACCTCCTGGAAATACGTGAACTGGGTCACCTCCATGCCATCTAGCCATACCTCCCAGCCCAACCCCCAGGCCCCCAGCGTAGGCGACTCCCAGTCATCCTCCACGAACCGCACATCGTGCACGCGGGTATCGATGCCGAGTTTCGCCAGCGACCCGAGATAAAGATCCTGGATATTGTCGGGCGACGGTTTAAGCACCACCTGAAACTGGTAGTAGTGCTGCAGCCGATTCGGGTTATCACCGTAGCGCCCGTCCTTCGGGCGTCGCGACGGTTGAACATAGGCGGCTCGCCACGGTTCAGGTCCCAACGCACGTAGAAATGTGGCCGTATGGAACGTCCCGGCTCCCATCTCCATGTCATACGGCTGGAGAATGATGCAGCCTTGATCGGCCCAGTACCGCTGCAGCGAGAGTATGAGATCCTGGAAGTTCAGAATTTGGCCTTTTGCTGATTGTATTGGATGGCTCGACCGCCGGCATTATAACCTGCAACGCCCTAGATCGGGCGTGAACTCCGGACTGCCGTGGCGCCCGCTGCCGCTGTCCCCGTGGAGCCGCCCGGATCGCGGGCTTTCTCTGCCGGAACCGGCGCCCCCGCGGAAACCGCATAGAGACGCACCATCTGACTGAGGATCTTCCGGGAATGGTGCACAAAAAACGGACCGCGGTGCGCAGGATTGTTTCGGACCGGACTCGGCAATGTCGCCGCCAAGTCAACGGCCTGAACCAGGGAAAGCCGGGAAACCGGAATTCCCCAGTAGGCCTCGGACGCCGCCTCGACCCCGTAAATTCCGCGTCCAAATTGGGCGGTGTTGAGGTAGATTTCCAGTATCCGGCGCTTGGTAAGATGGTGCGTCAGACCCCAGGTAAGCAGTGTTTCGTTACCCTTTCGGAGCAAGGTGCGTGACGGCGTCAGAAACAGATTCTTGGCGGTCTGCTGAGAAATCGTACTGGCGCCATAGACAATACGGCCTTTCTCGATGTTGTACAGGAATGCATCACGGATCGCGGTCAGATCAAACCCATCTTTTTCTTGATAAAAGCGGCTGTCCTCTGCCACGATCACTGCGCGCTGCACATAGCCGGGAATCTCCCACAGGGGTACGGGGTCCCAGCGCAGCCGTGGCCAATGGTTAGCCGCCCGCACGGAGAGGTAATGCCGGATGAAGCTCGTCTCGGGAATTGCGCCGTGCTCGAGCCGCTGCCAGTTTGGCCAAAGGCTTGCGAGATAAACCAAATCGGCAACTACCAGGAGCAGGAGGATGCGCAGAGTCCAGCGGAATACGCGCGCCAACCACCCTGATCGACGTCTTGCCCTTGCCATCTTCAGATCCAGACTTCCGGTTACGGTTGGAGGCCGGTGCATGAGTCATCAGTATCGCGGCCCTGCAACCCCCCTGCGCCGCGCGGCCTGAGCGCAGATTATACCAGACGGACCAAGCCACTGGTGGCACGACCCATTCCAGTTCAAATCGGGACAACGCTGCACAAGTGCCGAGTTTGATCGCGAAGCACACGCGCAACCGCGATCCATTTCCGGCATTTCCGCACAATACGATCTTCCCTTCGTCAATTTAGCCCGGAAGAACTGATTGGACACGCGCCGCAAATTCGCTTAAGGTTCATGCCCAGACGTTACGGTGCGCCGTGACGTCCAACCCGAACCACCGGGGAGGAACTGGGCCGCAGGCAAACCCGCACCCACAGATTACATTGGCTGCGGGGTGCCTGCAGGACCCATCTTACCGCAGCACCTATTCCCGGCTGATTAAATTTACAAGTTACTGATTGTAGATGTGTTTTTTTGAGGCTGCGCAGTATCTATCCCGACCCAAAGGGGTCTCGGGCAAGATCAGATGGTTTAAAATCCTCTACGGTCCGGGCAGGCGGCCCTCGGTGACGGACCGGTCATCTCGGAATCGCCCTACCTGCTCAAGGCTCACAGGGAAACTTGTCTTGTAGACAACGACATGACCACGATGACCCAGGCACGCAAGGCAGTGGCGCTGATTTCGGGCGGGCTCGATTCGCTGCTTGCGGCGCGCCTGATGCTCGATCAGGGCATCCACGTCGAAGGACTCAACTTCTATACCGGTTTCTGCGTCGAGGGCCATACCCATGCGATTCGCGAACGCCGCCGGAACAGGCCGCAACGTAACAATGCCCTGTGGGCAGCCGAACAGCTTGGAATCAGGCTGCATCTGATCGAGGTGGTCGAGGAATACAAGACAGTAGTCATCAATCCGAAGCACGGGTATGGAGCACATCTCAACCCCTGCCTGGACTGCAAGGGCTTCATGGTTGGCAAAGCCCGCGAGTGGATGGAAGCGCACGGGTTCGATTTCATTATCACCGGCGAAGTGATCGGTCAGCGTCCCAACTCGCAGCGCCGTGACGCCTTGCCGGTGGTGGCGCGCGAGTCCGGGGCGCTCGACCGGCTGCTCCGACCTCTATGCGCCAAGCTTCTGGCGCCAACCCTGCCGGAGCGCGAGGGCTGGGTCGACCGGGAGAAACTGCTGGCACTGAATGGCCGGAACCGCAAACCGCAGATCGCGCTCGCAGAAAGCTATGGATACCACGAATATGCCCAGCCAGCCGGGGGGTGCTGTTTTCTCACGGATGCCAGTTATTCGAACCGACTTTCGGATCTTTGGTCAACTCGCGGAGACAAGCTCTACGACCTCGATGACATCATGCTGCTCAAAGTTGGTCGACACCTGCGTCCCCGCCCAAATTTCAAGCTCATAATCGGGCGCGAAGAAGGCGAGAACAGATATCTGGGCGGCTACCGCCGCCGGTTCGTGCATATGGAGGCCACCAGTCATCACGGGCCTTTGGCGCTGATGGATGGTGACATCACGGACGCAGATATCGAACTGGCGGCACGCCTTACCGCGCGGTTCGGTCAGGGACGCCACGCGGAAAAGGTGACGATCGAGGTGACCGACCCGCGCGGCGGATCGCGGCTGCTCGACGTGATTCCGCTTCCGGGCAACGAAATTCCTGCGAGCTGGTACCTGTGATGGGTCACCACCGGCTCGATGCCCGCAATTTGCTCTGTCCGATGCCGGTCATACGGACCCAGAATCGGATCGCCGGGCTAAACTCCGGCGACATTCTCGAGGTGCGCTGCACCGACCCGGGCGCCCTGCAGGATATTCCGGCATGGTGTCGAATCAGCGGACACGAGGTGCTGGACAGCGGCGTCGAAAACGGCGAGGTGGTCATAACCGTCCGGGTCGGCAGTCCGGAAAAGGCGCAATGAGCGAGGGAACGGCTCCGAAATTGCTGGACCACACCGATCCGATTCGCTATCAAGCCAGTCGCCGGGTCACTTTCGTCAGCCTCGCAGCCAACGCGATCCTGGCGCTGGGCCAAGTGGTTATCGGCTTCGTCGGACGCTCACAGGGTCTCGTTGCGGACGGTTTTCATACACTCTCCGACCTGATAACCGACACCATGGTCCTGTTCGCGCTCACACATAGCGCCAAGGCCGCCGACGAAGAACATCCATACGGCCATGCCCGCATAGAGACCGCGGTAACGGTTGCCCTGGGAGCAGTGCTGCTGCTGGTGGCTGTCAGTATTGCGGTGCGCGCCGGCTTGGGCCTGCTGAGCGGAACGGTATTCCCCCCGCCGTCGCTACTCACCTTATGGGCATCAGGACTGACGATCCTGATAAAAGAGGGCTTGTACCGCTTTACCGAGCGCACGGCACGGCGCTATTCGTCCGAGTTGCTGCACGCCAACGCCTGGCATCATCGCAGCGATGCGATTTCATCGATAATCGTATTCATCGGCATCGCCGGCTCCATGGCAGGCTTCCATTACATGGATTCCGTGGCGGCGCTCGGTGTAGCGCTGTTCGTCGGAAAGGTCGGCATCAGCCTGGGCTGGCCGGCGATAAACGAACTGATCGATACCGGCCTCGATGCAGACCAGCTGCAGCGCATACGTGCAGCAATTTTGGGGGTAAGCGGTGTCAAGACACTGCATCTGTTGCGCACACGGCGACTCGGCGGTCGTGGTCTGGTCGACGTCCATCTGCTTGTCGATGAGACGATAAGCGTGTCTGAAGGTCACCAGATCAGCGAGGCGGTGCGCATGAAGCTGATCACGGAAATCGACGGCATCGCGGACGTGATGGTCCACATCGATCCGGAAGACGACACTGCCCGGTCGCCGTCATCGGCATTACCGCTGCGCGACCAGGTACTGGCGCGGCTTAACCGGTACTTCCGTAATATCGAGGCAAGCTCCTGTATCGAGCGCATCACCCTGCATTACCTGGAGGGACAGATCTGCATTGAACTGGTAATTCCGCTCACCGCGGCTCCTGATTGCGCCTCTGCCGCGCGTCTCGCGGAACAATTGCAAGATGCCGTGAAGCCGGATCCCGATATCGCTACAATATCCGTCTATTTTCATTGATGCACTATTATTGTGCTCACACAGAAATTATGCACTATATTGGGGCGCATATTATGGCTGTTTTGCATCAAAATAAACGTAAAAACAAGCAATTAATTCCATTTCAGCAATGGCATATTTCATGCAAAATGTCGGGCTTGAATCCGTTCGGATAAGTGTCTAGGCGGAATGTCCTAATTCAAATCGGTTTAGTGTTTCAATTTCCCTTTTTTAGGAGGAAACCAGATGTCTGGCGCTGATGTTCTTAAGATGATCAAAGAAAAGGAAGTGAAATTCGTGGACTTCCGCTTCACCGACACCAAAGGCAAGGAACAGCATGTGTCGGTGCCCGCAAGCACGGTCGACGCGTCCTTGTTCGAAGAAGGCAAGATGTTTGACGGCTCGTCAATCGCCGGATGGAAGGGGATCCAGGAATCCGACATGATCCTCATGCCGGATGCATCCACAGCCATAATGGACCCCTTCATGGAAGAAAAGACGCTCATTCTTCGGTGCGATGTGGTCGAACCGAGCACCATGCAGGGCTATGAGCGAGACCCCCGGTCACTCGCAAAGCGTGCGGAGGCTTACCTGAAGAGCACGGGGATCGCCGACACCGCCTACTTCGGGCCGGAGGCGGAGTTTTTCATTTTCGACGATGTCCGCTGGGGTTCCGACATCAGCGGCTCCTTTGTCAAGGTAGATTCTGAAGAAGCCTCGTGGAATACCGAAAAGGTATATGAGGGCGGCAATATGGGTCACCGTCCCGCCACCAAGGGCGGATATTTCCCGGTACCACCGGTCGACTCGCAACAGGACATCCGCTCCGCCATGTGTCTTGCCATGGAGGAGATGGGGCTCAGCATCGAAACCCACCACCACGAGGTGGCGACCGCCGGGCAGAACGAAATCGGAATGAAATTCAACACCCTGATCAAGAAGGCAGACGAACTTCAGATCTACAAGTACTGCGTACACAACGTAGCCCACGCCTATGGAAAGACGGCGACCTTCATGCCCAAGCCTCTGGTCGGAGATAACGGGTCCGGAATGCACGTGCACCAGTCGCTGGCAAAGGACGGAAAGAACCTATTCACAGGGAATGGTTACGGCGGTCTGAGTGACGTCGCGCTCTACTATATCGGCGGCATTATCAAGCATGCACGCGCCTTGAATGCATTCACGAACTCGCTTACGAACAGCTACAAGCGTCTGGTTCCTGGCTTCGAAGCGCCCGTCATGCTGGCGTACTCTGCGCGCAACCGTTCGGCGTCGATCCGAATTCCGTATGTGTCCAACCCCAAGGCACGGCGCATCGAGGTGCGCTTCCCGGATGCCGGGAGCAATCCCTATTTCGCCTTCGCTGCCATGATGATGGCGGGTCT
Organism: Pseudomonadota bacterium; assembly: GCA_021785795.1. The sequence continues at coordinate 53,981 of JAJYEK010000003.1, read as the reverse complement.
CGACGGCATACAGAACAAGATTCATCCGGGAGAGGCTATGGACAAGGACCTGTACGACTTGCCCCCGGAGGAGGAAAAGAAGATCCCGACCGTATGCCATGCGCTGGATCAAGCACTAGAAGCCCTGGACAAGGATCGCAAATTCCTCACTGCCGGTGGTGTGTTCACTGACGATCTCATCGATGCTTATATCGGCCTCAAGATGAGCGACGTCACACGCATGCGGATGACCACGCATCCCGTGGAATTCGACATGTACTACAGCGTCTGATTTCACGTTGAGACGTCTGTCCGCAAACGCCCCCTTCTGGGGGCGTTTTTTTTGATCCTGCGGCCGATTAACTCAAGAGCAATATGCACTCTTTTGGTGCATTTCAGTTTATGTTAAAATGGTTATAATTTATAAGTTATTTATATTTAATGTGAAATTAAAATGGTGCAGTTTTTGCTTTCGCTGATCCAACAATATCTTTCTGGTGCGGTTCAGTGAACGATTGTCAGCATATCCTAGAGAATCTGAGCGCAACCGTAATCGTGTTGGACGCGGATCTCCATGTCCTGGCAGTCAACCCGGCCGGGGAAATGCTGTTCCAAATCAGCGCTCGCCAGATCCTTGGACAGTCGATGGCGGAGCTGCTTCCGCGCAACGCGGCCCTGATCCGGCAGCTCGCAGAGGCCGTTCGCAGCGGGCATCCTTTCACGGAGCATGGCTTGCGGGCCAGCCTTGCCGATGGCCGCGATATTACCGTTGACTGCGCTGTCACACCCCTGACGGTCCATGCGGCAACGGAGCTGCTTGTGGAATGGACTCCGGTGGACCGGCTGCTGCGAATCGCACGCGAGGAAAAGATGCTCGATCAGCATGCCACCAGCCGGGCACTGATTCGCGGGCTCGCCCACGAGATCAAGAACCCACTGGGCGGGTTGCGCGGCGCGGCACAGCTCCTTGAGCGCAAGTTGCCGAACCCGGAACTCGCCGAATACACCCGCATCATCATCCGTGAGGCAGACCGTCTGCGCGGCCTGGTTGACCGCATGATCGGACCGAATGTCCCGCTCAACAAGCGTCCGACAAACATCCACCTCGTATTCGAGCACGTCCGCAGCCTCGTACTGGCGGAGATCCCGGAGGGCATCAGCGTTCGCCGCGATTATGACCCGAGCCTACCGGAGTTCCCGGCGGACTCAGATCAGCTTATCCAGGCCATTCTCAATATCGCACGCAACGCCGTACAGGCGCTGGATGGAAGAGGCACTGTATGGCTACGTTCACGCGTGGAGCGCCAGTTCACCATCGGGCAAAGTCGCCACCGTCTGACTTTGCGTGCCGAAATCGAGGACAACGGCCCCGGCGTGCCGGATGAACTCCGCGATCACATCTTCTATCCGATGATCACCGGTCGCGCAGAGGGCACCGGCCTCGGGCTATCGATCGCGCAGGACATCATCCACCAACACGGGGGCTTGATCGAATGCGTCAGCCGGCCACTTCAGACAATTTTTCGCATTTACCTGCCGCTGGAGGTTGGAAATGGGTAAGCCGGAAGCGGCATGGGTGATCGACGACGACCAGTCTATCCGCTGGGTGCTGGAGCGGGCACTGCAGCAAGAGGGCATCGCGGTTCGCACCTTCGAATCTGCCGAGACCATTCTCGCCAGCCTCGACCACCAGCAGCCGGATGCTATCATCACGGATATCCGTATGCCCGGCATCGATGGACTCGACCTACTCGAGTCCGTGCGCGTACGCTTCCCCGAGCTGCCAATCATCATCATGACCGCGCATTCAGATCTCGAGAGCGCGGTAGCCGCATATCGCGGCGGTGCTTTCGAGTATCTACCGAAACCTTTCGACGTTGACGATGCGGTAAGGCTGACCCGCCGCGCAATCGAGCACCACAGAAGGCACCGCAACGGCCCTGCACCCGGTCTCAACGCAGCGCCCGAGATTCTCGGCGAAGCGCCGGCTATGCAGGAAGTATTTCGGGCCATCGGGCGCCTGTCACGTTCACATTTGAGTGTGCTCATCAATGGAGAGTCCGGCACCGGAAAGGAGCTTGTGGCACGCGCGCTCCATCGCCACAGTCCGCGCGCGGACAAGCCGTTCATTGCGATAAATATCGCCGCCATCCCGGGCGAACTTCTCGAATCCGAACTTTTTGGACATGAACGCGGGGCGTTTACCGGCGCCCTGTCACAGCGTAAAGGCCGTTTTGAACAGGCCCACGGAGGAACCCTTTTTCTGGATGAAATCGGAGACATGCCAGCGGAGCTGCAGACGCGATTACTGCGGGTACTTTCAGACGGCCGGTTTTACCGGGTCGGCGGTCACGAGCAGATCGAAACTGACGTGCGGATCATCGCGGCCACTAACCAGGATCTGGAGGCCAGGGTCAGGGACGGCCGATTCCGCGAAGACCTGTTTCACCGCCTGAACGTGATCCGGGTGCACATTCCCCCGCTTCGTGCGCGCCGTGAGGACATCCCGGTGCTGGCACGCCACTTTCTCGAGGCGTCCGCACAGGAACTGGCGACCGAAACCAAGCAGCTACTTCCGGAGACGCAAGCCTGCCTGAGCAGTCTGTCCTGGCCCGGTAATGTCCGCCAACTTGAAAATACCTGCCGCTGGCTGACGGTCATGGCACCAGGACAGAGCGTGCGTATCGAGGATCTGCCACAGGAGCTGCGCGAAGCCGAGGACAGCCCGCAGCAGACCCCGGACTGGGAAACCGGGCTGCGTCAGCTGATCGACCGTAGCCTGACGCGGGGCGAGACCAACATTCTGGAGAGGCTCAATCCAGCATTCGAGCGAATTCTAATCGAGGTGGCGCTCACACATACCGGCGGGAAAAAGCGGGAGGCTGCGCGCAAGCTCGGTTGGGGCCGGAATACCCTCACGCGCAAGCTCAGGGAACTCAAGCTGTAGCAGGACGCCGGACGGGATCCGATCGGGAAATCCTGCTATCGCGCAGAACAGTCGGCGAGACCGGCCGGGCCGGCATGCCACTATGCAGCCTAATCAGTCCTTGCGCCGCAGTTCCCTCGCGAGCGGCGGAAGATCACCTTCGAGACCGACGGCGTACCGCATGATCCGGCGCTTGACTGGACCGAGCACATCGGCGACCGCCAGACCGATATTGCGGGCGGCCAGTACCGGCGGGTAGTCCAGGCCGAAAACGCGTTTGAACGCATCGGTAGCGGCCAGCATCATCAGGTTGCCGCCTTTGCGCCAGCGCTCGTAGCGGCGCAAGACCGCGTAGGAACCGATATCCCGGTTCGACCGGAATGCGGTGCCAACCACTTCTGCGAGCACCGCCGCATCAAGCAGTCCGAGGTTGACGCCCTGTCCGGCCAGCGGATGGACACGGTGCGCCGCGTCGCCCACCAGCGCCAGACGCGCGTCCACGTAGCGCTCCGCATGCGCAAACCCAAGCGGGAACGCCGCCCGGGCGCTAGCCATCCTGACCTCTCCCAACCGGTCATCAAGGTTTGACTGGAGCTCCCGACAAAAAGCATCGTCGCCCAACTCCAGCAGTTGTTGTCCGCGGCGGGAGTCGCACGACCAGACTATGGAAGAAAGCGCCGGATCGCACAGCGGCAGGAACGCCAGCGGTCCACTCGCGAGAAATGCCTGGCGCGCAGCCTCACCATGCGGTACTGAGGTCCGAACGGTGGCGACGATGCCGATCTGGTCGTAACTCCCGCCGCGACTGTCAATCCCGGCTAGTTCACGCACACGCGACTGAGCCCCGTCAGCACCCACCACCAGCTTCGCCGTGAATACCTTCCCGTCGGAAAGAATCACCTTTACCCAGGCGTCATGGAACTCAACCGCAACAGGCGCCGCGGGGCATACCAGATTGACGGTCGGGAATCGGGCCAAATGTGATTGGGCGACATGGGCGATTACGCGGTTTTCAACGATGTAGCCGAGTTGGGCCTCACCGATATCGGATGCATCGAAGTGAACGGTCCCAGACCCCCGCGGGTCCCAGACATACATCTCCCGCATCGGAGAGACACGCCGCCGCACGAGGTCATCCCACATGCTCAAATTGCGGAAGATGGCGCGCGACGCCAGGGTAATGGCGCTCACGCGCAGATCATATTCCTCCTGGATATCGGCTGCCGGAGCCTGGCTGTCGACAATGACGACTCGCATTCCTGCCATTCCGCAGGCGAGCGCCAACGTTGCGCCGACCATGCCTGCGCCCACGATGAGGAGATCGCAGTCGGCTCCGGCTTCATTTCGGAGGCGATGGGATTCCGCGCCGTTCATCGCGGCGGCGACCCGGATTTGCGCCGGCTTTCAGAGATCTCCATGGGAGGGCTAGAACAAAGGCAAGCCACGGGCAAGCCGCGGCAACCGCCCGGCAAGCCCCATGGTGCGCTGAAGCAAAGCACGCTTGATGCCTGGAAAGAGGTCCACCGCAACCAGCCCAAAATTGCGTGCAGCTACGAGCGGCGCAAAATTGTTGGAAAACAGCCGCACAACACCGTCTGTGAAAGTACTTACGGCAAGATTATCGCGTCGGCGCCAGTCTGCATAGACACGCAACACGCTGACATCACCTGGATCGTCGCCGCGGTGCCAGGCCTCGGCCAACACTTGGGACAGAGCGGCAACATCGCGCAAACCGAGATTGAAGCCCTGCCCGGCTACGGGGTGCAAGGTATGCGCCGCGTTCCCGATTAGAGCCAAGCGCGGGCGCACATGCTCCGCAACGCGGGTCAGAGCAAGCGCATAGGTTCGGCGCTTGCCGGCCTTGGTAAATCGGCCAAGCCGGCTACCGAAGCTGTCATAGAGGCGTTCGAGAAAGACCGCGTCCGGCAGCGCCAGCACAGCATCTGCCTGGTCCGTAGGCAGGCTCCACACGACGCTGCAGCGGTTCTCCGACATCGGCAGCAGCGCAAGCGGGCCGTGCTCGGTAAACCGCTCAAATGCCGTACCCCTGTGGGGAAGTTCGACCGAGACATTGGCCACCACCGCTGTCTGGCCGTAATCTGCCCGGCGGACGGCGATCCCGGCCAGGGAACGTACCGCCGAATCACCACCGTCGGCAGCTACGACCAGCCGGGCGGCCAGCCTGCGCACCAAGCCGGCATGGTCCAGTCCCACTGTGGCGATGTCACCTGCAAAATCGACTGACATCAGCGTGGCAGGCTGCAGCAGTTCGACGCCGGCTGTCGCCCGCAACCGCGCGCTCAGCACCGCGCCCAGGACACGGTTCTCCACTACGTATCCCAGCGCCTCTACGCCAGCCGCGTCAGCGTCGAGATGTGTGAAGCCGAAGTGTCCCCGATCTGAAACGTGGATACGACTGATGGCCGTGACACCGGCTGCGGACTGCAAGCTATCCCACACGCCAAGTGTCGAGAAAATGCGCTTGGAGCCATAAGCAAGTGCAACCGTGCGATCGTCGTAACTGGGCTGGCCTGCCTCTCCATACGGCACGGACTCGATCACACCAACGCGCAAACCGCCGCCCCCGAGGGCAATCCCGAGGCTGGCTCCGACCATGCCGCCGCCAACGATCAGGATGTCATAATCCGGTTGCGCGGACAGCCCTGGCTCGGAACCGGCCGCTGTGGTTACGCCGGCAATCGCGCCAACGTCGCGGAAACCGACATCACTGGTCATGCATCAGCGTCTCGATTTCAGAGACCGACTTCGGCGCTTCGTGACTGAGCACCTCGTTGCCATCGCGGGTAACCAGTACGTCATCCTCTATCCGCACGCCGATATTCCAAAACTCGCGCGGTACATCCTTATTTCCGGCGGCGATATATAGGCCTGGCTCCACCGTCAGGACCATTCCTGGCTCCAGCAGCCGCCACACATCATGCACCTTGTAATCACCGACGTCGTGCACATCCATGCCCAGCCAATGTCCGGTGCGGTGCATGTAGAAACGCCTGTAGTCTCCATTTTCCACAAGCGCATCCACATCCCCCTTCAGGAGGCCTAGATCCAGCAATCCCCGCACGAGTATGCGCACAGCAGTATCGTGCGGCTCGTTCCAGTGGCTTCCGGCCCGAACCCGGCTGATCGCTGCAAGCTGCGCTTCCAATACGATTTCGTAAACGGCCCTCTGCGGACCGCTGAAACTTCCATTCACCGGAAAAGTACGCGTGATATCGGCGGCATACCCATCCACCTCGGCCCCGGCATCGATGAGCAGCAGATCACCGTCCTTGAGTTCGTCACCATTTTCGGTGTAGTGCAGGATACAGCTGTTGGCGCCTCCGCCCACTATTGGAGGATAGGCGGGAAAGCGGCTGCCGCCCTTGGTGAATTCGTACAGCAGTTCGGCCTCGATTTGGTACTCCATCGCGCCCGGGCGGCAGGAAATCATGGCTTGTCGGTGAGCGCGGGCCGAGATCTTGGCGGCCTTGCGCATCAGGCGCAATTCCTCAGGGCGCTTGAACAGGCGCATCTCGTGAAGTATGTGATCGAGATCCACAAATTCCCCGGGCGCATGTACGCCGTTGCGTGCCTTGGCCCGGACCTCGTTGACCCAGCTCATGAGACGGTGATCGAATTCGGGATCACGCCCCATGCTGCAGAAGACCTTTTCGCGGTTTTCAAGCAAGCCGGGAAGGATGTCATCGATATCGTCAATCGGAAAGGCGTCATCGGCGCCATATAGTTCCTGGACACCATCGACGCCGGCACGTCTTCCCTCCCAGATTTCCTTTTCCGGATTTTTGTCCCGACAGAACAAAATAAACTCTCCATGCGCGCGTCCCGGCACCAGCACCGCAACCGCCTCCGGCTCCGGAAAATGGGTCAGATAATAGAAGTCGCTGTCGGGCCGGAAAGGAAAGTCCACGTCGCGGTTGCGGGTACGCACCGGCGATGTTGGCAATATAGCCACGCCCCCACCCATCTGGTCCATCAGCTCGCGGCGGCGCTTTCTGAAAAGGGTCATGTCCATGTCGCTATTATGCCCTATCGGTGGCGGCGATTGAAAACCGGCCAAATTTTCCGGCCGGCGGTTCGCCGCCCGCTTTCGGCGCACCTTTTGCTCCGCCTGTCCGGTACCGGGTCAGGCGCGCTGTTCAGGACCAATAGCAGTGTTATATATTGCATCGTCGCGAATCGCGCCGGCGATTCGTCCGGCGGAGAATTTCAGTACTGTCCAGGACATGCAAGCACCTACGGAGCCCAACATGGAAAATACCGGAATCGCTACCAGATCCATCAGCCGCTTCCTGATTCTTTGCCTGGTGTTCATGGGGATTCATGTCGCGGCGGCGCGCGCCCAGATCATCGGGACAGGGACCATTCTCGACAGCCGTGCTGCAAGCTCCACGAACCGGGCACGCGTTCGGGCATTCCTCGAGCGCAAGGAAGTGCGCGCTGAGATGCTGTCAATGGGAGTCAATCCGAAAGACGTGAGTGCACGCGTAAACAGTCTGACCAATGCCCAGGTAGCCGACATTGCGGGCCGAATAGGCAAGCTCCCGGCTGGGGGCGATTTCGGGGGGCTTTTGTTCGTCGGCCTGGTGGTGTTTCTGGTTCTTCTTTACACCGACATTATGGGCTATACCGATGTCTTCCCGTTCGTAAAGAAGCACGCACGCTAGGGGCGGCTTCGAGGTACGGCTCGCTGCCGGAATCGAGTGGTCGGCAAGCCGCCCGGACATGGCTCGAGAGAACGAATCTTTGCAAACTCGAATGCGGCTTGCAGGCGGGCGCCTGGTGCCGCCGGATTTCCTCCCGCGCGGGATTGCCAGCAGTCTTCTCGTTCTCCTCACCCTTCTGTCCGGCTGCGCCACGACACCGCAGACCGACCGCGTGCGCGCCAGTGCGCGCTTTGGCCAAGAAATTACCCGCGTCAGCGGCGTACCGTTCTTTCCTCAGAAGGCCTACCAATGCGGGCCCGCATCCCTTGCGATGGCGCTCAGCTGGTCAGGGGTTCGGGTCACTCCGGACCAGCTGACTCCCGAAGTCTACCTACCCGGGCGCCGGGGCAGCCTGCAGGCGGAAATGGTGGCCGCAGCACGGCGCAATGGACGCATCGCGTATGTCATTAAGCCGGGCCTGCCGTCGCTCCTGACCGAGCTTGGGGCCGGCAACCCGGTGGTCATCCTGGAGAACCTGGGGCTGAGCTGGTACCCCGTTTGGCACTATGCCGTCGTGGTGGGAACGAACGTGGCCGGGGACGAAGTCACCCTGCGCTCCGGCGACGCCGCCCGCCAGAGAATGCCTTTAGGCCTCTTCGAACGAACCTGGGCGCGTAGCGGCGACTGGGGACTACTTGTCCTACCACCCAACCGCCTTCCGGCCGCCGCCCAAAGGCGGCCCTATCTGAAGGCCGTTGCAGCGATGGAACGCCTGAAACACTTCCGCCAGGCGCGCATTGCCTACGCCACTGCGTTGCGACGTTGGCCGGACAGTCTCGTCGCCAGAGTCGGGCTCGGCAATGCATGCTACGCGCTGAAAGACCTGGCTGGCGCCGAGGCTGCCTACCGCACGGCCGCACGCCAACACCCCGGCTCCGGCATCGCCTACAACAACTTGGCACAGACCCTGGCCGATGAAGGCCGCCTTTCCGAAGCAGCCCAAGCTGCCCGCCGGGCCGTCGCTTTGGGCGGCCCAATGGATGCTGCCTTCAGGAGGACCCTGGCTGAAATCGAAATACGCCAAGGCGCGGATGGACAGAGGAGAAATCGCATGCGCCCTCGCATCGAATAGGCCGGCCCCGATTACCTCAATGGAATGCCGCCAGACCCGTCCGGAACATGGAAATGGCGCCCCGCTCAGAAACGGTCGATTCGCGCCTCGTAAGGAAATACGAGCAGGCGGTAGAGAACTTCTCCAACCTGGATATGCCCACACTGCGGGGCCCCGATAGTTACCGCATTGCCTCCCGCCGGCGACAATCCGGCGCCGCCAAAGCGCTTCTCGCTAACAAGCAGGTCCAGCAGTTCTTTGAGCATTCCCGGGTCGATGTCGCCGGTATTGTCGATCAGCCGGCAAGCGTGGCCATTGTCCATTCGACCATCCACGATTATGGCGCCGGGTTCAATGGGATGCTGGTCCGCGAATCTGCGCAGGGGATCTACGATACTCGGCATGCTCGCCACCATCACTGGTCTGATTTGCTGGAGTGCCCCCTATATTACCAGAACGTGCCGCGGCGCTTCAGATGTCATAGACCGGATATCGGCATACTGAGGATAGCGCATGGATCGATGACGGCATCGCGGTGCGCGCTTCGCGCCGCGACCGCTGCTAGGACGCGGTCCGAAACGGGCTGCAACGCCGCGGCAATGTGCCGCCCAGAACACGTAACGCTAGCCTCTTCTGCCATGCCCCGGGGAGTTGCTGTACCTTTGGCACAGGGGCCGACCGGCAATCCGGCGCTTGGGTCCGCGCTGATGGCCGGGCCGCAGATTTCCGGTACAGTGAAACGGCGCGCCCGGATTTGCGGCCTAAATTATCGCAGTTCAATGCGGTAAAACACGCTGACGCCACTGCCAACTGTACCCCCCTCCGTCTGGACTTCGATCGAGCGAGTGAGGCGGTAGCGCAGGCGCGCCACAGTACCGGTACCCATTATAGATCGACCGATGCTGACGTAGAGATAGGGCGTCAGGTAATGTCCCAGCGTGATGATGGTTCCGGCGAGGCCGCTGGTTCCGGCCCCGGTACCCGCTCCGGCCCCGGCTGAGCTAGTGCTAAGGTTGCCCAGCCCGACGTCGCCTAGCAGGCTCTGCCGGAACAAGGTCGCCTGAGTCGTTGAGAAGAGCTGGCTTGCCGCTGCCGCGAGAAGGGTATTTTGGCTTTGCAGACCGCTAGCCGGGTAGCCGAAGACCAGATAGGAAAGCACATCCGTGTCGGACATGGCCGGTACCGAGTAGAGCTGCACCTGGGGAGACTGGAGGGTACCGGTTACCTGCACCCCCACCTGAACATTCTCAAGATTCGTCCCGAAGGCAGTCGCAGATACACGGCGCAATGCCAGCACATCCAATATACCCTGGCCCGCAGCGCCGTTGAACCGGATCACGCCGCGGGTAAACTTCAGGCTCTTGCCATAAATCTCATAGCTACCGTTCGCCATGTTCAACACCCCTTCCAGCCGGGGTGGCTGCTTGGCCTGGGCCATTATTTGAAGCGTTCCCTGCAGGCCGGATTGCAGGCCTCCCAGTATCACTTTGGCATCATTGCCCAAGCCAAGCACCAGCCTGACGTCGAACACGGGACCGATGCCGGGCTCCACCGGAGCCTTCACGAACACTACATCCCCGCTCGGACGTACACCGCCGAGCTGGCTTCCCAGGATGCGCAGCCGATCAGCGGTCACTTTGCCGGTGATGCGGACACGCTGGCGGTCACCATCTATGGTTATGTTCGGAGCGACTGAAGCGGTGACCTCCGGAAGGTTCAGGATGGAGAAATCATTGCCCGTCAGCTGCAGGCGGTACTGCGACGGGGTAAACCCGGAAAGGTTTACAATCCCCTGTCCGCGAATGCTGCCCTTTCCGGAATCCGCCTGGAATCGGCTGATGACCAGATTATCGCCCCTGGCCTGCAAGTGCGCATGGATCCGAGTGACAGAGATTCCCGCTTGCGGGATAAAGATTGTGGCGTTCCGCAATACCGCGCTGCCGCCCCATTCGGGATGCGTCCAGGATCCGGTCAGGCGCAGATTGCCCCCGATTTGCCACCCTGGGCCCACGGTGACACGGTGAAACGAGGCGGCCGCGAGCATGCGAGACCGCAAATCAAAATTGAGCCTCCCCCTCACCGGGCCCGCCGGTAACCATGAGAACGGAACATTTAGCGCGATGGGCAAGGTCACTACCCCATCTGCCGCTCCTAATCCCTTCGCCAGGATCAGCCGGGTGTCGACCGTGATCGCCTTGGCGCTTGCGCGCAGACCGGCAGTCCATGAGGACACGGGAATCTCAATTACCCGGCCGTCCTGGCGCCAGGCGAATGTCGCGCCAGAAAGGCCGGCATCCCCAACCGCCGTGCACGACCCGTCGCAGCGCGCAGCAGCATCAAGGTCAACCCGCCCCTTAGCCTGGACTTCCCCGGAAACGGCAATCACGTTCAAAGGCAGGGCACGGATATGGATTGAGCCTTGACCACGCCGCTCAGCAAAGGCCCAATCACCGGCCAGGCGGATGCTTGCTCCCCGGCCATCGACGAGACCTAGCGTGGGCACCGCGACCCGTCCGCGACTCCAGCCGATCCGGACCGGTTCCGTCAGGCTCCAGCGACCAACGCGTCGACCTTCGACGTTCAGGCGTTGCAGCTCTGCGTTCCATGCATTGGCGCGGTGAGAGACTCTTGCGGCAAGCCGGACAACATTGCCCTGCCAGCGGGCTTCGATACGGCTGTCGAAATTGCTTGGCGTTCCCTGGGTCAGGGCATTCAAATCGATATCTACGCCGGCAACCCGCAGCCCCTGTGCTTGAATATCCAGACGGCCCCGCACACCGGACGTCGATGTGGCTGTAAGGTGCACGGTAGCCGCCTGGTAGGCCCGGAAACGCAGGTGCTGCGCCCGGCCCTGTATCCGGCCCCGCCAGCGCCCGCTCGCGTAGGCCAGCCAACCTGCGACACGGCTCTCGCCCCGCAGCGCCGGAAATATGTTAGCCCACCGGGATACCCATGCTGAAAAATCCACCCGCCGCTGCAAAGCGCCCGCGGCACGCACGTCCAGGCCGGGGCCGGTGATGTCCAGCGCATCAACCTGAAACACCCGCGGCGTGAAACTGAACCGGGCCCGGCCCTGCAGCCTCTGGTGATCGACACGGCTAGAAACGAGATTCACTGCCAGGGTCCCGTCCAGCCCGCCGTCATTCTTCATCAACCGCAGCCGCAGGGCCCCGTTCAGGCTGCCTTGCAGCTGGGGTAGCAGGCTTTCCGGATTCACGCCAGCCAAGGTCAGCTGTGCCGCAATGCGCAACGCCGGTCGCCAGGTCAGCGTCATCCAGCCACTGCTCACGCATCCACCGAGCATGTCACCGGAAAGCGCGGTCATCCGGTATCCCGCCTCATCTCCGGCAAGATCTGCCGCAAGGCGGGTGCGGATCTTCGGCGCCCGAAGCATCATGTGCCCGAGGTAACGCTGGAGAGTTCCATCCAGCTGCAGATCTAGGGCATAGGGACCGGCTGGAACCGGCTTGCGCAAACCGCCCAAATAAATCTCCTCCCCGCGGAGATGAAGATGGTAGTGGCCGGAGCGATGACCGTAAGAAAGCACGGCATTTAGCAGCGCCGGTCTGCTCAGCCCCGGAACCAGGAGGCGCCCATTGCGCAGCTGAAACGCGCGCTGTTCCAGCCTGGCATCTGCAGCAATCGCGAAGGAAACGCCGCCTTGTGCGCGGACAATGACCGGTCCGCCGAGCGGTGCGCCCGGACTGGCCTTCCAGTCCGCGCTCCATGCTATCCGCGTACCGGACGACACCCAGGTCCCGATGCTCTTAAGGCTTGGTCTTACCCACCCCAAATTCAGAGAGCCTTCCGCCACCCATCCGGATGACACGATGCGACAATGCGCTGAACGCAGGTGCGCGCCGGTCCACGTTACATCTGCCGCAACCTGCCGAAGACTGAGCTGCCGCTGCCGCCCCCTCCAGGACGTTAGTTGCGCAAGATCCAGATGCGCGATCTGCACATGCAACAGATGGAACCAGGGTGGCAGGTGTGGAAACAATAGATCCGGCGCCAAAGCAGGTTCCGGAGATGAAGCCAGGTGGATCTCTGCGCCGCTCATCCGCAGCGTTCTAACCAGGATCTCAGCATGCCACAGAGCAGCTGGCGACCAATCAATTTCAAGCCGATCCACCGACAACCGCTCGGCGCCCTTGCGCCAGCGCAGGCCGCGCAATTCCAGGTTCCCGGCCAGGTTGCCCTGCACCGTCGCAATTTCCAGACCGGGAATGCGCGCCAGCATCCAGCGAGCCCCCGCAGGCGTGAAAATCAGCCAATGTCCGATCCCGCCAACCGCCAGCAGGAAGCAGGAGATCAGGATGAGAATTCGTCTCACAGGCTGAGGCCCACAGAGAAAACCACACGCAAATACGGGGCCATCGGGCCCACTAAAGGATGGGCAACGTCCAGACGTACCGGACCAAAAGGTGAGTACCAGCGCACACCCAGCCCGACGTCCTGCAAGACACGGAACGCAGTGAAACTGTTGAAGGCATTGCCAGCGTGATAAAACGCGACGATACCCCAGTTTCTCGCGATAAACCGCTCCACATCCGCGCCGCCGACCAGAAGGCTGCGACCGCCCAGCACCACCCCGTCCAGCTCTGGCCCCTGAGAAAGAAAGGCATAGCCGGGTAGGGTGCCTTCGCCCCCGGCAAAGAAGCGCAGGGTAGGCGGCAGGTTGTCGATCGATCCTGCCAGCCACGTGGTTCCGGCCTCGGCCCGCAATCCAACGCCCCACCTGGAATTCAGTCGGTGGCGCCATACTCCGTGGGCGCGCACTTGCATGAAGTTCGCATCGCTGATCAGCGCTCGCGCTCCGCCCTGAATGACCGCCTCCCAGGAGTCGCCCTCAAGGGGGCGCACCGGGTTGGCGAAATTCTGCACCGAGTACCGCAACGACGGCATCGTGACACGTGCCTGACCCGATACTCCATCGATGGTATAGGTAATTTTCTGATAGGAGAGGAGCGCGCCAAAGGTGGCCCCGCCCCCCATGTACCAGTCACGCCCAAACCCGGTATCGAACACGCCCGCGCTGTATGGGATAAGGTTCAAATGCTGGAAGCTTACCTGGGCAATGTAGCGGGTTCCGAGACGGTCCCCTACCGGCCATACGTAGCTTGTGCTCACATCCAGCACCCGTTGCGCCAGGGTCGCCGAAAGATGCAGATGCTGCCCGCGCCGGAAAGCGTTGTAATCGTCATATCCGACCGCCAAGTTGGCACCGAGGTCCGAACGGTAGCCCGCCCCCAGCTTGAGACGCTTGGGCCGAAGCGACTTCAGCAACACCCTGATGGGTATGCGCCCGTTGCGCGCACGCTGCAGGTCAGGCAGGACGACGATTTCCGAGAACCTGTCGGCATTACGGAAATTCGCCTGGGTGCGCGCAAGTCTTGCCGGGCTGTACCAGTCGCCCGGGCTGAAATCGAGATAGCGAGAGAGGAAGTGATGCGAATAGATCCTTGCCCCATCGAACACCACTGCTCCGAACCGGTAGCGGTTGCCACTGTCAACCGTAAGAAAGATATCGGCCCAGTGATTATTCCGGTCGATGAGGATCTCATGACGGGAAAAATCGGCCTTGGCGTAACCTTGCGCGCGCAGTGCATTCAGCACCCTGCCCTTCCAGCTGTCATAGAGGGGCTGATCGAGCGCCCCCTCGCGCCGCAACGGAAACATCCCAAACAGCTGGTGCAGTACCGGAAGACCGCTGCCCGCCCCCTTTGCGCGCAGAGTGACGTTGTGCACCCGAATCTGTGGACCCGGTTGCAGCACAAAAGTCAGCGTATAGTTGCCTTCCTTCCCGACCACCTGTTCCTGCCAGCGGGCGTCATAATATCCGTAGGCCTCCAGCGCCAGACGAAGGCGCAGAGCTGCCGCTATGCGGGCATCCGAGATATCGGCGGCAGACTTGGCAAGCGGCACCGGCGTCATGGTGTCGTGGAGGCGCGCACGCAAGATGGCAGGGACACCGGTGAACCGGAAGCGCAGCTCCGCAGCCCAGCTGCTAGACGCCACCAGCAACCCGCAGGCGAGAAAAAGCCGGCAGACAAGAAATGGCCGCCGCGGCTTCAAAGCAAAGCCGCGTCCGTCGATTGCCAGTACCGGACTACCACAATCCGAATGCCGGCCGGTTTCGCCGAGACCAGCGGCAATTTTGCCATCCTGAGACAGATGGCTGGCTGCATCAGCCCCACAGGCTCGGCTTCTCCTTGGATGCTTCCGGCTCGTTGCCGAACCGGCGGTCTCTTCATCCATCACCTCCCGGTCTTTGCTATGATCCGGTCCACAACTGCACACGCTCCAGCACGGGGAGGAAGCGGCCCGCAAATGCACGGCGCACTAGAACATGGCCGCAGATCATTTCGGATCTGGCCTCGCCGCACTGGCGTGATCAGCAGTCCCAGCGGAAACGCATTGACGCCGACCGCAGGCCATCGGCAACGCCTGCACGATTCTTTTGTCATGGGGCCCATTCGGAAGTTGACTGGGGCCGTCTCGCAGCATGCCTAATCACTCATCCACACAAGTGCAGGTATGCTCTAGGCAACCGCGTAGCCGCGAACCGCGCAGGCCCTGGCAAGCCTCCGGAAGGTACTGCCACAACCTGGCGCCGGGAAATTGCCTTGATCGTGCGCTGTCCGAACGCCTAAAGCGCATAAGTACGATCCGGTCCGGCCCTGCCCTGCCTTCATGAGTCCCGCCACCCAACGCACCGCCAGATCGCCGGACACGCCGCAAACCTCAAGGGTTGCGATCGCACCGGCATCCGGACTTGCCTTCCCGGTGGCTTTCGCGCGCCGGCAGGCAGGCTGGATCATGCATCCAGCCTGCCTAGTTTACTACCCTGGGCCGGGGTCATGAAGTCGTTGACCAGGAATGCGTCCGGCCCTATATTTGATAACAGATCACTTCAGACAAGCAGGACATGGACAGCGAGAATCTGGCAAAACTTGAAGAGCGAATCAACGAGCTCATCGATACCTGCCGACGCCTGAATCGCGAGAACCATTCACTGAAGACGGATCACGGGAATCTTGCGAGCGAGCACGCCCGCTTGATTGAGAAGACCCAAGTCGCGCGAGCGCGCATTGAGGCGATGATCGGCCGTCTCAAGGCGCTGGAGCGAAGCTAGGTGAAAGCGGCTCAGGGCGGCGTGAACATATCGATTCTGGGCAAAGACCTGATGGTATCGTGCCCGGAGAGCGAGCGCTCCGCGCTGATCGCCGCCGCACGTTATCTGGATGAGAAGATGCGGGAAGTCCAGGACGGCGGAAAAGTCATTGGTACAGAGCGCTGTGCGGTGATGGCGGCGCTGAACCTGGCGAACGAGTTGCTGGAACTGCGCAAGCAGGCAGCAGGCATTCCAGCCGATATCGACCGCCGGCTGCAGTTCTTGCGCGGCAAGATCGACGCCGCCCTGCATGAAGAGATTGTGTAGCCTGCAGCTTGTTCGATGTTGGCATGCAGAGTTATGGCGCCCTCTGCGGTGTACGTAACCGCTTTTGGTCCCTTGAACCTATATATTCAATGCCTGGGGGCCGCTAAAGCAGACGCTGTTGTGCAAGTCCGCCATGTAGCGGAAAGCCTGATGCGTCTCGGTGGCTCCCACCTGAACCTTCGGTTCAGGGCAAAGGGGCGGTACGGCACAGGCGGAGGGCGCCTCCTTTTCTCGTGAGCGTGGCGGCTTCCAAACCGGAGCAACGGCAGCGCTTGCGTGCCATGCGCAGGGCACTTCTGCCGACACAACAGGCACGGGCGGCGGCGCTTCTGGCAAAAAGAGTCTCCGTGTCGCCGATGTTCCGGTCTGCGCGACGCATAGCCTGCTATATTCCAAGCGACGGCGAGATCGACCCGCGCCCACTGATGCAGCGTATGTGGCGGATGCGCAAGCATTGTTTTCTGCCTGTTCTTTCGCGCCTGTTCTATGACCGGCTGTGGTTCGCGCCAGTCACGCCGCGCAGCGTATTTACGCAGAACCGCTACGGCATCCCGGAACCTGTGACCGATCCGCGCTGCTGGCTGCGTGCCCAGGAGCTCGACCTGATACTGGTGCCACTGGTTGGATTTGATTTGGAGGGTAACCGCCTCGGGATGGGCGGAGGGTTTTACGACCGCAGTCTTGAATTTCTGCGCGAACGCTACTATTGGATGCGTCCCAAGCTGCTCGGCCTGGCCCATGACTTCCAGAGACTAGAGGCCCTCGTGCCGTCTCCCTGGGACGTGCCACTTCAAGGGATAGCGACCGATCACGCATTTTACTTAGCCCCCTGAGCACAGATTTGCCTCCCACTGGCGCTGCGCGGTTCCGGAGATGGCAGGAAACAGCGATGTCGATACCCAGACTTATCATCGGCAACAAAAATTATTCCTCCTGGTCATTGCGGGCGTGGCTGCTCATGAAGCAGTCCGGAATCCAATTCGAAGAGCAACGCGTCTCGCTCTATACGGACTCTGGAAAAGCGGAAATTATGCGCCATTCACCCTCCGGCAAGGTTCCGGTGCTAGAAGATAACGGCCTCGTAATCTGGGACTCACTGGCGATCTGCGAATACCTCGCAGAACGTCATCCGAACAAGGGCCTATGGCCGGAAGAGAAGACCGCACGCTCCTTTGCGCGCTCGATAAGCGCCGAGATGCATTCCGGCTTCCCTAGCCTGAGAAGCAACATGCCAATGAACTGCCGCGGCTCATTCCCGGGAAGAGGCATGGCGCCCGGGGTAGCCGCAGACATCGCGCGCATCGCGGAAATCTGGAACGAATGCCGGAGCCGGTTTGGGGCAGGTGGACCGATGCTGTTTGGGCGATTCACCATCGCTGATGCCATGTATGCGCCCGTCGTCTTACGCTTTAGCATCTACGGTGTGGACGCGGACCCAGTGACCGCCGGGTATATGGACACCATCCAATCCTTGCCGGCGCTCCGGGAATGGTGCGACGCCGCACGTGCCGAAACCGAAATCCTGCCGCAGTTCGAGAAATACTCGTGAGTCGCGGCGATCCGGCGTCCGTGCGCTACTGGCTATTCAAAACAGAGCCTGCGGCCTTCAGCATAACGGATCTCAGGAACCGCCGGGCCCAGACGGAACACTGGGACGGCGTCAGGAATTTCCAGGCACGCAACTTCATGCGTGACGAAATGCAGGCTGGAGACCTAGGCTTCTTCTACCACTCGAGTTGCGCCGATCCAGCCATCGTAGGAATCGTAGAGATCGTGGGGCCGGGTTACCCCGACTTCACCGCATTTGACCCGAACGACTCACATTATGATCCAAAAAGCACGCCACAGCGGCCATTGTGGTATATGGTCGATGTGCGCCTTAAGCGCAAATTCCGCAAACCGGTTACGTTGCGCGAACTGAAGGCCCAGCCAGCGCTATCCGGTATGCGCCTGCTTTCGCGGGGCAACCGGCTGTCGGTCATGCCCGTGGAACAACGAGAATGGGAATACATCCTGAGGCTGGAAGACAGTTGACCGTTCTCTATCATTTCTGGTGGTCTCCCGCTGCACAGCGTGTACGCCTGGCCTTGGGCTACAAGCGGATCGCGTACCAAGACCGTCCGATCGCGTTCGACGATGATGATACCTTTTTCGAGCTGGGAGTAGCGCGCCACGTGCCCGTGCTGCAGCACCGCGACGGCCAGCTTTGGACCGATTCCGTCGCCATACTCAGGGAACTTGACCGCCCTTGGCCGGACAGACCGATCTTCGAAGGTACCCTTACAGCAGCCGCCTGGGACACGCTGCTGGCCTGGCGCGAATCGGCTGATGCACTTTTTGACCGGCTACACGCGCCGGCGCTGCCCGCCTACCGCGGGATCGGAGACAGCGAACCGGCTATGGCTGCCTACAAATCCGAGGTCCTCCGTCGTTTCGGAGCCAGCATTGAGGAACTGTCGAACGACCGCTATGCCGCGTTTGGCCAGCTGATGAAGGTGGCGCACCTTCGGGAGCTGGGGGCAAGGCTGGCTAAAAGCCGGTTTTATGCGGAACAGCCATCCGCTGCCGACATGTTGTTGGCAGCGGATCTTTTCCCTCTCCAACTGCTCGACGGGATCACGCTGCCGATAGACCTGATGTATTACATACAGCGGGTGGAAGATGCTTGCCAGACCAGCCTGCGCGATGGGCTGCGTGCAACGCAGTAAGCAATACTGCACGGGCGCTTGTCAATTTTCGTGGTTTCTTGAACAATGCGCCGGTGCGCGGCTTTAGGGATCGTGCTGTTTGGCAGAACACCAACCCGCAATGCAGCGCCTCACACGAGCGGTTGGCGCAAGGTGGCGCCAACTGATGCGGGAGTGTCCGGATGCCGCCGCACTTATCAGCGGAATCCTTACGAGGTACAGCATCAGCTAGATACGAGATAGCAGAAGCGGCGGCCGGGCTATGGCCGGTACCGCTGTTCTCCAACAACCTGACTCCAATAGGAAAATTTCATGCGCGACATCACCCGCAGACTGATCACCGTCCTGGCACTGCTGCTGTGTTCATTTGCAGCTGCCGGAGCCAGTGCTAAGCCGCTTTCCGTTCGAGAGCACAACCCAATCGTGCGCATGATCACCAGTATGGGCACCATAGAACTGGAGCTTTTTCCGGACAAAGCGCCCGTTACGGTGACAAACTTCCTCCACTACGTGAAATCGGGTTTCTACAACGGCACCATTTTTCACCGCGTGATACCCGGATTCATGATTCAGGGCGGTGGCTTTGAGCCGGGAATGCGGCAAAAGCCGACGGGCGCCCCCATCGTCAACGAGGCCGATAACGGGCTGAAAAACACCGCAGGCACCATAGCCATGGCGCGTACGAGCGATCCGAACTCCGCTACCGCGCAGTTCTTCATCAATACCGCCGACAACACGTTCCTCAACCATCGCGATGACAGCATCGAGGGCTGGGGTTATGCAGTCTTCGGAAAGGTCGTACAGGGCATGGGCGTTGTAAGAAAAATCGAAGCCGTGCCTACAGGATCCCGAGGGCCATACCAGAACGTACCGCTGCAAGACGTCGTGATCGAAAAAATGGAGGTAACAGGATACCGCTGATTCTCAATCCGATTCTCAGCTGAGAAACAGCTTGTATGCGGGATTGGATGTTTCCTCGACAAATTGATAACCAAGCTGGTCCAGAAACTGCCGGAATGCGATCTTCTCGAACGGGGGGACCTGCATTCCAACAAGTACGCGACCAAAGTCCGCCCCGTGGTTGCGGTAATGGAACAGGCTGATGTTCCACGACTGACCCATCCGATCTAGAAAATTCATGAGCGCTCCGGGACGCTCCGGGAATTCGAAGCGGTAAACGATCTCGTGGAGTATGTTCGGAGCGTGGCCACCGACGAGGTGACGGATGTGGAGCTTGGCCATCTCGTTGTCGGTCATGTCGAGGACATCGTAGCCGGCGGCCTGCAGGCTCGCCACCAGGTCGTCAGCCTCGCGCACATCCTTAATCTGCACTCCCACAAAAACATGGGCGCTGCTGGGGCTGGCGTACCGGTAGTTGAACTCGGTAATCAGGCGATGTCCGATGACGGAGCAGAATCTCCGGAAACTGCCCGAAACCTCGGGAATGGTTACGGCCAGAACGGCCTCCCGACGCTCGCCCACTTCGGCACGCTCGGCGACGTGCCGCAAACGATCGAAGTTCATGTTGGCGCCAGAAGCGATCGCCACCAGCTGCCTGTCGCGCAGACCATCGCGTCCGATATATTTCTTCATGCCGGCAATGGATAGTGCGCCAGCGGGCTCGAGTATAGAGCGCGTATCCTCGAAGATGTCCTTGATTGCCGCACAGATCTCATCGTTGCTGACCAGAACGATTTCGTCGACGAACTGCTGCGCCAGCCGGAACGTCTCCTCACCGACCTGACGCACAGCGACTCCGTCTGCAAATATGCCCACATGGTCGAGCGTGATCCGGCGACCTGCGGCGAGCGAACGATACATTGCGTCTGCCTCTTCGGGCTCGACACCGATTACTCTGATATCCGGGCGCAAAGATTTTAGATAGACGGATATTCCGCCAATGAGCCCTCCACCGCCCACCGGAACAAAGACGGCGTGCAGCGTACGGGTATGCTGCTTGAGAATCTCCATGGCGATTGTTCCCTGGCCGGCGATCACCTCATCATCATCATACGGATGAATAAAGGTCAGGCCCCGCTGCGAACCAAGATGCGTTGCGAACGCAAAAGCGGCATCATAGTTATCGCCCTCCAGTACCACCTCGCCACCCAAATTGCGTACTGCATCAATCTTGATTTCGGGTGTCGTAACTGGCATGACGATCACGGCGTGCGTCGCCAGCTTCGTGGCGGCGAGGGCGACCCCCTGGGCATGATTTCCCGCGGATGCGGCGATGACGCCGCGCGCCAAAACATCGCTCGGCAGTGAAGCCATCTTGGCATAAGCCCCGCGGCACTTGAACGAGAAAACCGACTGCTGGTCTTCTCGCTTGAGCCAAATCTGATTTCCCAGACGGCGGGACAGATTTGCGGCAAAATCGAGCGGAGTCTCCTTGGCAACCTCATAGACACGCGTGGTAAGTATCTTTTCAATATAACGCTGCGGCATTTCGGTAATTTACCAGAAACCAAGCGCAGACGCAGTGTTGCCCCCGCAACTGAACGGGTTGTTGGCCTCGGACCCTTGTTTTAGGGCCGGCACAAACGGTATTCTCGACTTGCACAGGCGCCAAGAGGGGGGCGGTGAAGATGACATTGGACGAAATGAAGAAGTCGGCCGCACACGCGGCTCTCGAGTATGTGGGCAGCGGCAGCATAATCGGAGTCGGTACCGGCTCGACCGCCAACTACTTCATTGACGCACTTGCCACCATCAAGGGACGGATTGATGGGGCGGTTGCTAGCTCCAACGCAACCGCCGAGCGCCTAAAAAAATACGGGATTCCTGTGGTTGATCTCAATGCCGCCGGAAACCTGAAGCTTTATGTCGACGGCGCCGACGAGGCTACCCGACACCTGCATCTGCTAAAGGGAGGCGGCGGCGCCCTTACCCGCGAGAAGATAATTGCCGCCGCCAGCGACACGTTTGTGTGTATCGCCGATGAATCAAAACTGGTTGACGTCCTGGGCAAATTTCCCCTTCCGGTAGAGGTTATTCCCTTGGCGCGCAGCTACGTGGCACGCGAAATAGTCAAACTTGGAGGCGAACCCGTATTGCGGCAGGGATTCACAACCGACAACGGCAACACCATTCTGGACGTACATAACCTAGAAATCCTGAACCCGGCCGAGCTGGAAAGGACGCTCAACCAGATCACCGGCACCGTCACCAATGGCCTGTTTGCCTGCCGACCGGCAGACGTTCTGATTCTCGGCACAGATACCGGTATCCAAAAACTCAAGTGATCCGCCGCGAACCTAGCTGAACTTGCGATTGATTTGAATGTTCAGCTTCTTGATTCGGTGCCACAGACTGCGTTCGGTTATGCCCAGGTGCTTCGCGGCATGTGCTTGGATTCCTGCGTTACGCTCCAGGGCCCTTAGAATTGCACGCCGCTCAACTTCGGCGAGCCAGCTGTCCAGATCTTGGTCTTCGGCGCGGTCCGGAGCGCAGCTGGAACCCTGCCCTTGGGCTGCGCTACCCCGTACTGCCTCGGGGAGATCCTGGGGGCCTATCTCGCTGCCCCTGCAGGACAGTAATGACCGCTCGACAGCGTTGCGCAGCTCGCGCACATTTCCCGGCCACGGGTAGCGAAGCAGAACACGAATCGCCTCCGGCGTGAAGCGCTGAACCGGCTTGTCCGTTTCCTGGGATATTTCACGCAGGAACGTCTCGGCAAGCAGCGCGATATCTTCGCCACGTTCCCGCAGCGGCGGCACGACGATACTGTATACGTCCAGGCGGTAAAATAGATCTTCGCGGAATCTCCCTTGCCGCACGAGTTCTTTAAGATCTCGGTTAGTTGCTGCAAGAAAACGCACATCAGCACTGCGAACCTGATCGCTTCCGACCGGCGAAAATTCGCGCTCCTGCAGAACGCGCAGCAGCTTTGCCTGCAGAGCAGGGGCCAGATCGCCTATCTCATCGAGAAATAGCGTTCCACCCTGCGCCTGCTCTAGCCTGCCGAGGCGGTTCTGCCCGGCACCGGTAAACGCCCCCTTGACGTAGCCGAAGAGCTCGCTTTCCATGAGATCTTGCGGTATAGCCGAGCAGTTGATTGCCACCCACGACTGCCGCTGCCGCGGGCTGGTTTCGTGGATCGTGCGGGCCACCAGTTCTTTGCCGGTTCCGCTTTCGCCGGTAATGAGAACACTGGTACGGTACGGCGCGACACGATGGATTTCTTCCAGAAGGCGCTGCACTGCCTGGCTTGTTCCCATGAGTCGCGGATGGACCAGCGTCTCGGTCACGGTTTCTTTCAGACGCTGGTTTTCGTGCAGGATGTCGCGCAACTTGATGGCGTTGTGGATGGTGATTTCCAGCTCCTCCGGCTCGAACGGCTTGGTCAAGTAGTCGGTCGCTCCCGCGTTTATGCTCTGCACCGCCGAACGGATCGTGCCGTGCGCGGTGACTACAATGACTGGCAGATCGGGCCGCTCCTGGCGGCAGATGCGGATAAACTCTGCCCCGCCCATCCCCGGCATCTTGAGGTCGGATAGCACCACGTCAAGATTAGGGTTGGTGAGGCGCGCAAGACCCGCCTCACCGCTGTCAGCAACCTCGACAGCATATCCGGCATCCTCGAGAATCATGCGCATGACTGTCTGCATGTTCTGTTCGTCGTCGACGACAAGCACCGTTCGCTTCATTGGCTTGACCTAGTCATGGACCGGAAACGTCATCGCGAACCGGGCACCGCCCTTTTCGGGATCGAGCACCCGTAGCCTGCCGCCATTGACCTCTACAAGTGTGTTGGCGAGCGACAAGCCTAGGCCGGTACCGCGCTCCTTGGTCGTAAAAAACGGCTCGAACAGCCGCGGCATGACCTCCGCTGGAATACCCGGGCCACTGTCCTCCACGGATAGCGTCACCTGGCCGCCGTCGACTTCAGTCACAAGGTTCAGCTCTCCCCCGGATTCGCCCATCGCCTGCAGCGCGTTGGTAAGTATGTTTGCCCATGCCTGTTGCAGCAAGCCGGCATCTGCCATGATACGCGCCGTTCCATGACCAGTTCGCTCGCGCACCTCGATATTGCTGGTTCCGGCAAGCACAGCATCAAGCGCGCGCTTCAGCGGCACGAATGGGTCGATCCGCACCGACTCCGGATGGCGGTGGCGGGAAAGCTGCAGGAAGTCCTGAACGAGACTGCCGACCCGGACACTTTCCTCGCGTATCATTCGCAGCAGGTCGGCTTTTTTTTGCGGAGAAAGTTCCGGCTTCTCCATCAGTGCCGATGCACTGTTGATGACGCCTATGGGATTTCGAATCTCATGCGCCAGCGATGCGGAAAGCTCGCCCAGGGCGGCAAGCTTGTCACGATGGAACCTCTGCTGCTGCTCGTCACGCGCCTCACGAAGGCTTACAGCCATGGCGTTGAAGGCCTTTGCCAGATCGCCGACCTCGTCATCGGAGGTTACCGGTACAGTTGCGTTGAAGTTCTGCGCGGAGAGCTGCATGACGCCGTCGCGTAGATGCTCCACGGGGCGCACTACAAGCCGGCTGAGCAGGTACCCGGTCATGGCGCCGAACACCACGCCGATCAAGGAAATCCCGGAAAACAACACTAGGCGGCTGGTGAGCACCTCCTCGTAACCGGCGCGCTTGAGGCCGTTGAATATGACCGCCTCCACCTGGCCGTCATTATCGATTATTGGCGTGTACTGCCCGCGAAAATCGGCGTCCTCAGCCTTGACGCTGTAGTAAGGCTTGCGCTCGGACTGCAGGCGCTTCATTAGTCCTGCGGGCAGACGCCTGAATGACTTCCCTTTTCTCGTGCCCGAGAACATATCGAGATAATTGTCGCCGTCGCGATAATACAGTCGCGTCTTGAGGCCGGTCAGATGCGACAGTTCATTGATGAAATTCCGTCCGAGGAGACTGCCCATGACCAGATAGTACCGCGGAGCTCCATGTTGCGGTACGCGGGTTATGCCCACTGCGGCAAGCTGGCTGCGCCTGCCGTGATTGATTTTGAGCACGGCCTCGGTCTGTACCCTATCCCACATGGTACGCATGTTTATCGGCCTCGATGAGTACACCAATGTCTGGTCGCTGCTGTAAATCTGGATGAAGCTGATGCCCATTTCGCGGGCCATGTGCACAAGCTGCGGCTGCACGGGATTTGGATCGCCGCTCCTCAGCCTAGCAAGGAAGGCGGGATCGTTGGCCAGCACACCGCCAAACATCACAGCGTCGTTCTGATAGGCGCGCAGCCAAGTCTGGTCGACGCGTGCGGCATCCACGATATAGTGCTTCAGCCGGGCTTCGAAGCCTGAGGACACCCATTCGGATGCGAGCGTGGCAGCTCCCAGCATTGGAACGACCATGATCGCCAGGATCAGCAGCAGCACCTTGCGCTGAAGGCGATTGAGACGGAGGGATTCCAGGTACACAGAGATTCCTGATTTCGAGTAGTCTACAAAATTTGTAGTTTACACGGGATGCATCCACGACCAGGATGCGTTCCGTATCATTATAAATGATTGATTGGACAGTTTAAATTGCGGATCTTGCAACATGGCATGTGAATTGCTTTCAGCCGTTCCGCAAGGATGGGCCGAGTTCCCAAACGGAACATCCGACATGAAGGCAGAATCGACAACTGTTTGAGGGTTAATACGTGAAAAAGACTCTGATGGGCATCATTGCACTTGCCCTGTTGGCCGTGTTCGGCAACGCCGCAGTCGCCGTTGCCGCGCCTGTGGCCGGACATAAAATTGAACACCGAGCTGCACACCGGAAAGTGGTCCACAAGCGGATAGTTCACCGTCGCATCGTGCACAGACGGGTGGTCAAGAAAGTCGCGCACAACCGCGTAATGGACCACGGCAAGAAGTAACGCTTCAAGGAGGAATGGCGTCCGGTTTGCGGTTTCGGCGTCTTCTTCCGAAATTTGCGGTCTAAACAAGAGGGCGTCGGAGACTTCCGCCGCCCTCTTGGGTTTTCCGACCTAAAGCGCCGCAGGCACGCGCCAGGTAGTTGCTGTTCATGTTGCAAAATGGGAGTTCATCGCTAAGTGCGCTGCTGAATCCAGGACTGCAGACTGCGCGGATCAAGTGCACCCGACACCCTGTCGGCTTCGCGGCCGTTCTTAAATAGCACCAGCGTCGGTATTCCGCGGATGCCAAACTCACTCGCCAGCACCTGTTCGACGTCGGTGTTGACCTTAGCAAACCGAATGCGGCCGTCCAGCTGCGCCGCGGCCGAAGCGAATACCGGGGCCATTACCTTGCAGGGTCCGCACCACGGCGCCCAAAAATCCACCAGCAATGGGATATCACCGTGTTGCATGTGGCGACGAAAACTTGCGGCAGTCAAATCCAGAGGCCTTCCTTCAAACAGCGGCCGGTGACAGATACCGCATTTGGGATGCTCCTGGATACGGTCTTCCGGCACACGGTTTACTCCCTCGCAATGCGGACAAACAACCAGCTTCGGCGCAGCCACGTGAATTTGCTCCATGAATAAACAGGCTATGCCATCAAATGGGGGCGGTCACGCGCAATTTCCAGCTCGACCCAGGGTGGCCTCGGCTGGGCCAACACGCGCGAGTACGAGCGATGCCCGGCTCGTCCAGACAGGCACGCCCCGAGAACAGCCGCCTTCTGTAAACCCGGGGTCCTGATCCAGCTTCAGCCCTAACGCGGATAGGCTTGCCGGACTTTCCGTCCGCAGTCACACCGCACGAAAAGTCCCGCCGAGGTCATCTCCGACGCTTGGTGCGCCCGGTTGGGGGTTGTTTCGACCGCCGCACAGGCTTCTTCCCGGCGGCCTTGGCAACCTTTTTTGCGGCCTTTTTCTTGACTGCCTTTTTCTTGACTGCCTTTTTGGCGCCCGCAGCCGTACCCTTTTTCGGCTTTCCGACATGGGACTTCTTCTTAGTCTTGGGGCGCGGACTGGACGCAGATCTAGCGGTCCGGGATTCCACCAGCGGCATTGACTTTATCCGGTCCAAAACCGAGCCGAGATAACTGCGGTGAGCACCCATGCGTTCGACAGCGGCGCGCGCCATGTCCGGCGCCGTTTCACCCGCCCCGAGCTGGCGGTATGCCATCTCGATCATGCTGTCCTCATAGGGATGGAACCGGGCCGCTTCCGATCCGGCAATTTCAAGCAGTTCATGGAGCAGTTCGCCTGACCTGAGGTTAAGCTCGTGCAGCCTCTTGGCACGCTCCGGACCAATCCAGCTCACTGCCGTCCATTGGTTGCCACCCGCACCAGGGTTGTCGAGATAGCCCTGCCAGACCTTGATCGCCTCCCCGCAGTTTGACGAAAGCGCATCAAGGCACCCCAATAGCCGCTCCCGATCCTTAGAACGCGCCGGACTCCAATCTTCAATGACGGTTACCACATCCTCAATGCTCTTCATGCAACCCCCTATGCAATCAACAGACGGAACTCTATGAGTTCATCATAGCGGGCTGCAACATCTCCTAGCAATACGCGTGAACGCTCCACCGCTATGCAAGACCCTGATGGTATTGATACCATCAAAAAAATGCGGCACATCGTAAAGTTCGGAGTGTAAAGCTGGGCATGACCGAATTCGAGCCCGAGCCTGGATCAGATCTGATTCAGGCATTGCAGCCTATCGCGGCGTTGAGCGCCCTACGTATCGAAGAGCTTAGGCCGCTATGCCACATTGAATGCGTACCCGCGGGCATGACGCTTTTTCGCGAGGGAGAGACTGACCACCAATCTATCTACCTGCTGTTTGGCGAAATCGTTCTGACCAGCGCGGCAGATGAATTGAGCTACGTACTGTCGGCAGCCGGCAGCGGAGACGGTACACAAAGACAGCTTCGCCCGATTGCAGAGAAGCAGCCGCGCCGACTGTCTGCAATGGCGGTGACCCGGCTCGATATCATGCGTGTCGACAGCGAACTGCTGGATATCATGGTCACATGGGACACGCTGGCGAGCTGCCTAGCCGCAGCAGGACCAAACAGTCGCCATGTCCAATCCGGCGTTGGGGATAACTGGATGGGCATTGTCCGCCAGTGTCTCGCATTTCGTCACGTTCCGCCGGCCAACTTTGCGTCGCTTGGAATGAAGCTTGAGGCGGTAGCTGTGCGCGCAGGGCAGGTCGTGGCGCGCGAAGGCGACTGGGCCAGCGATTATTACCTGATCGAGAGCGGTACGGCCCTCATGACACGCGAAACCGACGGAATTGGCCCCGCCGACACCATAGTTCTCGGGCCGGGATCAGGATTCGGAACAGAGAGTCTGGCGGTTGATGATTGCCGCTGGCAGGCCACCGTAACGATGGAAACTCGCGGTACCCTGCTCCGCCTGGCGCGCAGAGACTTCTCTGCGCTCAGACGAGAGCCGCCACTGAGCCGCCTGTCGCTTTCGGAGGCCCAGTCGAAGACGGAATCGGGCGCTATCTGGCTCGATGTCCGCGGATTAGAGGAGGCTCCGGACTCCCTCTTGCCTGGCGTCCACCACCTGCCACTGGACACCCTGTGCCAGGTGGTCGACGGCCTGGAACGGAACCTAGAGTATATCTGCTGCTGCAATACCGGCCGCCGCAGTACTGCAGCGGCACATCTTCTTGGGCAACGCGGCCTGCGCGCACACGTGCTTGCAGGAGGACTGAGAAGCGTGCCTGAGGGCTTGGCCAGCGCATTGTGTTAATATTCACCACTCAGCGCTGTCAGTGACTGGGCAGCCCAGCACCGGGCGATCACCCGCCCTGAGCATCCGGCCTCGGCCTCTAAGCGCAACCGAACGGAGGAACCACGGCCCCCCACGCGGACGAAGGACATGAGCGACCTTGAGGAAGATCCGGCCTATCGTCCGGTTTCCTGTGCAACGCATGACCAGTTCGAGATAGCCATACTCCATCGCACGCCGCTGCGCCTGAGGTGGATCGAGAGGAACGTGCTACACGACCAGGCTGTAACGCCCGTCGACATTGAAACCACGAACCACCAGGAATTCTTGATAGCGCGGTCAGCCACGGGGGAGACGGTCCGCTTGCGACTTGACTGGATCCGTGATGCCAGGCCCATATGAACCGGACCCTGCCGGCAGCCAACCCGTGGTCCGGCGCCCGCGACATAGACCCACCACCCCTATGCGATGGAGGTCGAGGTGCGCGCACTTCCTGACACCAGCGGTGGCCCGCATGTTGTGCGGAATATTGATCCACGCGACGCGCCCATTTGGCCGGCAGCCCCATGGCGACACAATGTGCCGCAGGACAACCCCCCGCTTTCCCAAACCGCAAGCTGCAACCGAAAAGAGAGGGATCGCGCGAATTGGCGGGTCGTGGCCATAGCAACGCGTACCGCCTAGCACGCGTCGCCCAAAGGTAATATAGTTCCAAACTACAGAACTATTGCGATCCGAACAATAAAATGCATGCGGGAGAAAGAATCGTGACCCGAACTAGCAAGCGTGCTCGCAAACCCGCTTTCCTGGCGTTGCTCTGTGCAGCGGCACTTTCCGGCTGCGCCAGCCTCCCACAACCGGCCAGTTCAATTACGATCAATTCTGATCCGCCGGGCGCTGACGTCATTGTTTCCGGCAAGCAAATCGGCACAACCCCGCTTCCGGTGGTGCTCGATAAGGTATTTCCGAGACACTGGACGGGGCGCATCAAGAGCGATGTCGGTCCGGGTTTCGCGTTCTACCGGCGCCTTGAGACTGTCACCATCAAGAAGGTCGGCTGCAAACCGTACACAAAGCAGTATACCGGGCATGATCTGAGGCATGACTTTACCGTCACCCTTACGTGCGGGCCGCAGTACATGCCGGCACCCCAGACCGCCGCACCACCCCCGGCAGCAGCAGCGTCCGGCGGATATGCGGCCATTGAACAGCGTCTCCAGGAACTGAAGAATCTGAAGAAGAAGGGTCTGATTACCGATCAGGAATACCAGGAACAGCAGCAGCGGATTCTGAACCAGCTGTAGGCTGCCCCTATACAGACCGGACTCGCCTTCTGGAGAGCAACCCGGCGCTGATGGGGCCGGGCACAATAAGGCGGAATTGCGCTGAGGGGGGTTGCTGCATTATTGGGCGGGATGCCGGGCAGCTCTAAATTATTGCGGTATTCCGGCACCTCAGCAGCAGGCACTGCACCAAGCGATCATTACCGCAAATCAGAGCGACCATAAGCCGCCGGACCCCGGATCGGCCTCGACACCTCCCCCCCCATGCCCGGACAGAACCCTGGGAGCCGGCTGTGGCAAGCGTGTAATCTGGCACAAACGCTGACACGCCGCCCGCCGGGTCGGGTACTTTGAGCTGTTCTATCCAGCGTGATTTCGCAGCACGTGTCTGGCGTCCTGCAGCGGGAATATGCCACCCGCGGTGGTCCTGGTTATCTGGCGGAAGAGCCGATCAAGCATGCGATGCCAGCGGCACAGCGGCAAACCTGCGCACGCAGCTTCCGAAGGGGGAGTGATGGCGGCTGACGTGCCCGGCCGCGAAACTTCTCCGGGCCCGCGGTCTCGGCGTCAGTGCACCCTTGCATGGAACCCCTTATAATGCCGACCGGTCCGGGACAGCCTGAGCAGCGAATCGCTGCCGGCCCTCCAGTCTCTTTGGGGGAGTGGCCCGTCCCGACTGCCAGTGCCGGCGGCTTTCCGCCCCGCTAGAGCTTGGAACAGCACCCGCGAGGCAGGGTACAATCACCAATTCCGCGCCCGGACGGCGCCAACCCGGAATCCGTCCAACCGAAACCTGAAGCAGAACACAAATGAACGTTGGCATACCTATTGAAGTCTCGGAGGGCGAAACGCGCGTCGCCGCGACACCGGAGACAGTAAAAAAGCTGCGCGCGCTCGGACTTGAAGTGCTTGTCCAGCATGATGCCGGCCACTCCTCGCATTTCACTGACGACGCATTCCGCAGCGCTGGAGCCGAGATCGTCGGCAACGAGCAGGCCTTGGCCGCCGATATTGTTCTGAAGGTGCACAAGCCCGGGCCCGAGGAAATCAGGCACATGAAAGGCGGCGCCATGTTGTTGAGCATGATGAGCCTTTGTCGCCATGAAGATACGCTGGATCTACTGGCCGCCAAAGGCGTCGATTCCTTCGCCCTGGAGATGATTCCGCGAATTTCGCGCGCGCAGGCCATGGATGTCCTGTCTTCGCAGTCCAACATCGCAGGCTATCGCGCCGTGCTTGAGGCGGCGTACTTGTACGGTCGCTTTTTCCCGATGATGATGACTTCGGCGGGATCTGCCAAACCGACGCGCGCGGTGGTGCTGGGGGCTGGCGTCGCCGGGCTGCAGGCAATCGCCACCGCGCGCCGGCTGGGGGCGCAGGTTGCCGCTTACGACGTGCGCCCTGAGGTCAAGGAGCAGATCATGTCCCTGGGCGCCAAGTTCATAGAGCTCGATCTGGGAGAGTCTGGCGCCGGTGCTGGCGGCTACGCCCGCCAGCTTTCTGCCGAGGCACAGAACAGGCAACAGCAACTGCTCGCCGACGAACTCCAGAAGGCCGATGTCATCATTTCTACCGCACTCATTCCGTGCAAACAGGCTCCGATTCTGATTACTGAACAAGCCGTCAAGGGAATGAGCGAAGGATCGGTGATCGTCGACATGGCCGCCGCCAACGGCGGAAACTGTCCACTTACCGAGGCGGACAAGACAGTTACAAAGCACGGCGTCATTATTTGCGGAAACACGAATTTTCCAGCGCTTATGCCGAGCGATGCCAGCGCATTCTACGCACGCAACTTATTCAATTTCCTGTCACTTCTGATCACCACCGCCGACAGGCGGTTACAGGTGAAGGACTATCTGGAAGACGAAATCACCGCGAGCGCCCTGGTTACCCACAAGGGGATGGTGCGCTTCAAAGAAAAGAAATAGCAAACGGGAGACATCCATGTCCGCAACAATGATCGCGCTCTATGTGTTCGTGCTCGCCTGCTTCGTGGGTTATTGGGTCGTTTGGGGGGTAACACCTTCACTGCATACCCCGTTGCTTTCTCTGACCAACGCGATTTCCGGGATCATCATAGTCGGCGCCATACTGGTTGCGGGGTTCGGCCACGGCGGTGGATCTGCCGAAATCATCGGATTCATTGCGGTGACGCTCGCATCCGTCAACATCTTCGGCGGCTTCGTTGTCACCCAACGCATGCTCTCCATGTTCAGGAAAAAGAAATAAGGGGCGGCAGCATGCAATTGACCGGCAACTACCTAGCGCTCGCTTACCTCGTTTCCGCGATGTTGTTCATCCTTGGCCTGAAGGGTCTAACCCATCCGGCCAGTGCGCGGCGAGGTAACTACTATGCGATGACGGGAATGCTGTTGGCCATTGTTGCCACAGCGCTCGACCCTGCGGTGAAGTCGTATGGCTTTATCATAGCGGGAATTGTCACCGGAGCGGCGATCGGCACGACAATCGCGCTTAGGATCAGAATGACGGCCATGCCGCAGCTGGTTGCAGCGTTGCATAGTTTCGTCGGACTGACCGCGGTTCTCGTGGCGGTTGGAACCTACCTCATGCATAGCCGCGAGGACGCGCTCAATACGGTACTAATGACGGAGCTCTTCGTAGGCACGTTCATCGGCGCCATCACCTTCACCGGGTCACTGGTAGCGTTCGGGAAACTTCAGGGCATAATCACCGGTAAACCGCTCGTGTTTCGGGGACAACACGCCCTGAACCTGCTGATAGCCCTGGTCATGCTTGGTTTCGGTTTTGAATTTCTCCTGTACAATCACTTCGGCGCGCTGCTTGTCATGATTGCATTGGCGCTGGCACTCGGCATTCTGCTGATCGTGCCGATCGGCGGCGCCGACATGCCTGTAGTCGTGTCCATGCTCAATTCCTATTCAGGCTGGGCCGCCGCTGCCACTGGGTTCACTCTGGGCAACAACCTGCTGATCATTACCGGAGCGCTCGTAGGATTTTCCGGCGCAATCCTGTCCTACATCATGTCGAAAGCAATGAACCGTTCCATCGTGAGCATCATCCTCGGTGGCTTCGGGGGTGGCGAAGGGACATCTGGGGCCGGGTCCGGCACTGCCGGGACCAAAGGCATCAAGACAGCTGCAGTCGAAGATGCCGTGTTTTTCATGGCCAATGCCAGCAAGGTCATCGTTGTCCCGGGATACGGCATGGCAGTCGCCCAAGCACAGCACGCTCTCAAGGAGCTCGCCGATATTCTTGAGGGCAAGGGAGTTACGGTTCATTTTGCGATCCACCCGGTCGCCGGACGTATGCCCGGCCACATGAATGTGCTTCTTGCCGAGGCGGATGTGCCGTACGACCACGTTTTCGAGATGGAGGAGATCAACCCCGAATTCGCAACGGCGGATGTCGCACTTGTGGTTGGGGCAAACGATGTCACTAACCCGGCGGCCAAGAGTGACAAGTCGAGCCCGATCTACGGCATGCCCATTCTCGACGTGTACAAGGCACGTCAGATATTCTTCATCAAGCGCAGCATGAACCCCGGATATTCCGGTGTGGAAAACCAGCTGTTTTACCAGGACAACTGCTCGCTGGTCTTTGGCGACGCAAAGAAGGTCTGCGAAAAAATGGTTCTGGAGCTGAAAGCCGTCTGAGGCAAGCGCTGCGTCCCCGCCCTACGCCAGGCGACGGAAGATCAGCTCCCAGACTCCGTGCCCGAGCCGCTGGCCACGACGCTCGAACTTGGTAAGTGGCCGGTCTTGAGGCCGCGGCGCAAACTGGCCAGGGCCGGCACTGTTTTCGAATTCCCGCACCTGGGACATCACGGTCATCATGTGTTGCGCATAGGGCTCCCAGTCAGTAACCGCGTGGAGATACCCACCGATGATGAGCCGGGGACGCAGGATTTCCAGGAAATCTGGCTGCAACAGACGCCGCTTGTGGTGACGGGCCTTTGGCCATGGGTCCGGAAAGAACAGATGCACTCCGTGTAGCTGATCTTCCTGAAGCCGATTCGCGACTACTGCACGGGCGTCTTCACATATCACCCGGACGTTTTCGATTCCCTGCGCTTCCAACGTCCGGAGCAAACGCCCGACACCCGGACGATGAATTTCCACACCCAAATAATTCCGCCCCGGATTAGCCGCCGCCGTAGCGCACAAAGACTGTCCGTCACCGAAGCCAATTTCGAGAATCACCGGCGCATCGCGGCCAAAGAGCGCCGGCAGGTCGAGCCTCAGGCCGCTGTCCGCAACACCGAAGCGCGGCCACAGGTCTGCCAGGGCACGGCGCTGGGCCACCGTAATACGGCCCTCCCGACGAACGTAGCTGCGGATCTGGCGCATTGGCGGCTTCGGCGCGCACGGATCACTCATCGCTCGGATCTCAAAGCGGCGGGATGGCTACCGTAGGACGGGGCTAGAAAAAAGTACCGTCAATGGGCGAAGAAGCCGTAGCAAAAAGCTTGCGCGGCATACGCCCGGCAAGATAGGCGTCACGCCCAGCTTCCACGGCCTTCTTCATGGCTGTTGCCATCAAAACCGGGTTCTTTGCAGACGCAATGGCCGTATTCATCAGAACGCCGTCGCAACCGAGCTCCATGGCTACCGCAGCGTCACTTGCA
Organism: Pseudomonadota bacterium; assembly: GCA_021785795.1. The sequence goes on along the minus strand of JAJYEK010000003.1, from coordinate 19,666 downwards.
GTTCCTACCCCAGCATCGACCAGGATCGGGACTCGCGCATTCTCGACGATAATCCGAATATTGTAGGGATTCCGGATGCCAAGGCCAGACCCTATCGGTGCCGCCAGCGGCATCACCGCCACGCAACCGAGTTCCTCGAAGCGTTTGGCCATCACGGGGTCATCAGTGGTATAAACCATCACTCTGAAACCTTCGCTCACGAGCGTCTCAGCAGCACTCAGCGTCTTGGGGATATCCGGAAACAGAGTCTTTTCGTCACCCAGAACCTCGAGCTTCACCAGATCGTGGCCGTCGAGCAGCTCACGCGCCATCCGGCAGGTCCGTACGGCATCTTCAGCCGTGTAACAGCCCGCCGTATTCGGCAGAAGCGTGTAACGATGAAGGGGCAGCACGTCGAGAAGACTCGGCTCTTTCGGGTTCTGGCCGATATTTGTACGGCGTATCGCTACCGTTATGATCTGCGCGCCACTCGCCTCGACCGCACGGCGCGTCTCGTCCAGATCGCGATACTTGCCCGTGCCGACGAGCAACCGCGACCGATATTCATGCCCGGCGATGGTCAGGGGGTCGCCCGAACCGTCCGGCTGCTGCGACTTTGATACAGCTGCTGTCATCAACCACCCCCTATTGCCACCACCACTTCCACGCGGTCATTGTCGCTTAGAACGCGCCCTGCGTACTGGCTGCGGGGCACGATCTCGCAATTGACTTCCACTGCTACCCGCTTGTCTGCGAGCCCGAGCCCCTGGAGCAGCGAACCCACGCTGGGGGTCCCAGCAAGAATTTTTTCTGTGCCATTTAGCAGAATCTTCATGCGCCGCCCTATAGGCACGGAAAAATCGTGCCCCTACGCAAACGGGGTCAAAATAAGTATGATATTCTATCGTTGGCGGACCAAAATTGCAGCTGGGATCCGCTTCGGGCGGGTGTAGTTCAATGGTAGAATGAAAGCTTCCCAAGCTTTAGACGTGGGTTCGATTCCCATCACCCGCTCCATCCTTCCCGGCAGCATTTCCGGTCTGAGCCGGCGTCGCGGCGGTTGATGTTCTTCCCAAATAGGCGCTGTAGCGGAACCAGGGGGAAGTGTGAAAAAAACACTAAAAATCATTGGCGTCGTGCTGGGAGTGGTGGTCGTCCTGCTCATCGCAGGCGCGATCATTGCATCACTGACATTCAATCCAAACCGCTACAAAGGCGAAATAACGCGCCTCGTGAAGGAACAGACCGGGCGCACGCTCACAATAGGCGGAAAGATCTCACTTTCATTCTTTCCCTGGATAGGCGCAGAAGTCGGTTCTGTGTCTTTGTCTAACGCACCAGGATTCGGCGGCGGTCCATTCGCCCAGGTCTCAAGTCTGGGCGTCAGGGTCAAGCTTCTGCCGCTGCTGCGTCGGAAAGTGGAAGTAGACAAGATCATCATAGACGGACTCAAGCTAAACCTGGTGAAGGACCGCTACGGTCATGGCAACTGGCAAGGGCTTGCGGGGCCGGGTAAGCCCGCCGCAACTGCCCCGGCTAAGCCGTCGGCATCACCGATTGCTGGCCTGTTTGTCAGCGGGGTCAGCGTTCAACATAGTGAGCTCGTATGGGACAACGAGCAGAGCGGGCAGCGCTACACGATTCGTAATCTCGACTTCCGCACGGGTCAGCTCAGCTCAGGGCACATGACCGACATCAGCCTCGGCTTCGATCTCAATTCCGGCAACCCGCCGCTGCATACGCGCGTGACTCTCAAGTCCCGACTGGCGATCGATCTCGCAGGGCAGACGCTGGACGCCCCAACCACAACCGTTGAGGCCGCCGGCGTGAAGGTCCGGATTACGGACCTCAAGGGCACGAAGATCCTGGACGCGCCGACATTGGCTGGCAACCTGGCAATTCCCTTCTTCAATGCGCGCGTGCTCATGAACCGCCTTGGGCTCCGGTACCAGCCAAATGACCAGAATGCCCTGACGAAAGTTGCATTTCACGGGCCATTTAACGTCTCGACCGGCGGTGTAGAACTCAGCGGATTCCGCCTCAACCTCGATAGCAGCACTTTGACCGGCTCGTTCAAGCTGTTTGATTTTGCCCATCCCGCCTACCGGTTCGACCTAGACCTGGACAAGATCGACCTCGACAACTACCTGCCGCATTCGGCAGCGTCCACGCCAGCGGCGGGGACACCGCCCCAGGCAGCAACAAAACGGCCGTCAGTAGTTCTGCCGCTAGCCGGACTGCGCGCGCTCGACGTAAACGGTATTCTGAAAGTGCAGAAGCTTACCGCTACAAATATCCGTACTAGCGATATCAGTGCCAGCATTTTAGCCAAAAACGGGGTGATCGTACTGAATCCGCTGCAGGCAAAACTGTATGGTGGCAGCTACCACGGTTCATTCCGGATTGATGCGCGCGGACGCGCACCCTATTTCTCCATGGACGAGAAGCTTCAGGGCGTGCAGATCGGAACGCTGCTCAAGGACATGCAGGCATTCAGCCATTTCACGGGAACGGGCAACTTGGCGTTCAAACTGAATTCCCACGGATTGACACCACAGCAGATTACATCAAACCTGAACGGCAACGGCGCGTTTGCTCTGCACAATGGCAACATCGAGGGCGTCGATCTCCTTACGATCATCAACCAGACGCGCGCAATTGCCGCCCAGATGCGCGGGAAGCCGGTAGGCGCACAGGCCTCCGGAGGTGGTGAGACGGTGTTCAACAGCCTTACCGGCACCCTGCAGGTTGTGAACGGCGTGGCCCACAACAATGATCTCGTCCTCGATTCGCCGGCGCTCGCCGCCACTGGCAGCGGCACCGCCAACCTCATCGCTCAGAACCTGGATTATACGCTCCGAGTAACTTTGGACCGCGATAACCCGTCAAAGACGGTCACGGTGCCCGTAACTATCAGGGGCCCATTCAGCGCCCTCAGATACAGCGTGGACTGGAGCGACATCATCAAGCAGCAGGCAGAAAAGACACTGAAGGAACAGCTCAGGAAGCAGCTGAACCAGGGACTGCGCCGCCTGCTGCAGTAGGTTGGCGACCCGCTCTGCTACGGCTTTCTGCCGCCATTGCGAAGGCGCATTGCTGGTCGGAATCCAGCCCGGCCGCCATGACGCCGTGGTCCAACGTGCGGGCACGATACGCCCGGTCATGCACACCAAAGCCCTCGGCGGACCCATGCCCATGACCACAAAACAGGATTTCAGCACAGCAATTCTGGAATGGTTCGACCTCAGTGGGCGAAAGGGTCTTCCATGGCAGCGCAATCGCGATCCGTATGCCATTTGGATCTCGGAAATTATGTTGCAGCAGACGCAGGTTGCCACGGTGATCCCTTATTTCCAGCGCTTTATGGATCGGTTTCCAGACGTTCATACGCTCGCGCGCGCATCCATCGATGAGGTGCTGCACTTATGGACGGGGCTCGGCTACTACGCCCGCGGACGCAATATCCATCGTGCAGCTCAGGCGATCGTCGCACTGCACGGCGGGCAATTCCCGCATTCGTTCGCGGACGTTTGCGCCTTGCCCGGCATCGGCCGGTCTACGGCGGGGGCCATACTGGCCTTCGCATACGGGCAGCGGCACCCTATTCTCGACGGGAATGTAAAACGCGTGCTCGCGCGCTTCCACGGCGTGGCTGGCCTGCCGGGCACACGCGCCGTTGAGCAGCGGCTCTGGACCTTGGCAGAAGCACATGTGCCGAGGGAGCGAATTGAGGATTATACGCAGGCAATTATGGATCTTGGCGCGACAGTCTGCCGGCGGATTCGGCCCGATTGCAGTTCTTGCCCGGTTACCCGGGATTGCGTTGCCCGCAATCAGGGAAACACGGATGCCTACCCAGGGCACGGACTGCATGGGGGTTTGCCAGTCAGGGAGGTCCACATGATCTTGGTACGCGACGGTCAAGGTGCGGTTCTGCTGCAGCAGCGTCCGCCGTCCGGAATCTGGGGCGGATTGTGGGGTCCGCCCGAATGCAGCATTGACCAGGACGCTGGCAATTGGGTCCGGACCACTTATGGCCTTGACGTTGCACTCGATGCGCCATGGCCACTTCTGCAGCACCGGTTTACCCACTTCAGGCTCGACATCACCCCCATTCCCGCACGACTCTTGGGGTCAAATACGAAAGCCATGGAGAACCCGTACACAGTTTGGTATAACGTCCACAAGCCGGATGCGCGCGGTCTCGCAACACCGGTCAAGAGATTACTGCAGCAGTTGAGGACCTTTTCGTGACCCGCACAGTGAAATGTATCAAGCTTGGCAAAGATGCGCCGGGCCTCGATTACCCCCCTTACCCGGGCGAACTGGGCAAGAAGATCTATGAGAACGTGTCCAAGGAAGCATGGCAGCTGTGGCTGAGCCACCAGACTATGCTGATCAATGAATATCGTATTAGTCCGCTCGATCCGAAGGCACGCAAATTCATCGAAACGGAAATGGAGAAGTTTTTTTTCGGTGAAGGATCGCAGCTTCCTGAAGGCTATCAGGCTCCTTCAAGCAAGAAGTAGGCGTTGTAACCCGTGAGTTCGCGAATGGGTGGCAGCACATTAAGCTTTGGAAGTCGGTCGACGCCGGCTAGATGGTTTCGGGGGAAGGCGGCACGTAGCCGCTGAAGCCGGCTAGGATCTAACCGCAGGGCCCAGGGATACGCGGGGGCCTGGTTCGCAGGAATGCCCATCTGCACGGTCGTTATTTGGGTCCCTGACGGCAGCGTCAACCGTCTAGCGCGCCCACTCGCAATTCGTGGCAGACTTTCGAACCGGGTGGCGTGGCGACTCGCCCAATAGCAACGTACGGCTAAACAAATTGCGGTTCCGCCTCAATACATCGGTCCTCCCGCTCTACAGTGACCCCAACTCTCTCGCTGACGACGATTTCTGGCAGACTGGCACAGGTTCTTTCGGCGGTCCTTGCCAGAAGCGGACCCGACCTAACCCAACTTGAGCAGTTCAGCCCCCGTTTCATAAAAATACGGCAGGTCACCGCTCCAAGAATCATCATAGGGTTGCGCGCCCGATCGGTCTGGAAAGCCCCCGCATTGCCTCATCAAGAATGTTACCGGCCGGGGGTGGTTGCCTCACGTAAAATGCTACCGGCAGCATGATCTGTGAACATCAAGGACGTCTGCCGCCTCTGGTGGCAGACTGACCTCCTGATCTGCGGTTTGCAATCAGATAGAAATACGACAGAAACGACGACCCCGGCAACATCGTTGATGAGGCAGCCGGTAACAAAATTACGTGAGGCAACACAGGGGTCGAAGCCCGTGATCTGCGCTTCGCCGCCCCACGGAACAGCACGTCAGCGGTATCGCAATATTCGGGCAACGGACACCTTGGCCGCTCCATCGCCGCCAAAGCGAGGCTTAGGAGAGCGGACTTGCAGATACTACCGAACGTACTGGACGTATCTGGTGGATCAGGTAATCGAATGTTGCCTTGTCCACGGCTCCCGCCTGAACACCGATCCTGCCATTGCGATCTTCCCACATAATCAGCGGCACTACGTCTGGGCCGGCCTGGTGGAACAGTGACAGGTTCTTGTACAGCTGGATTTTGCTGGCCTTGGACGGCAATGTCTCCTCAATACCACCGCCTCCTGGCCGGTGGTATTGATCCTCATTTTTCTCCAATGCTGCCTGCTCGTTCTTCGATTCAAGAATTGCTGCTGCCTTGCCTTCGCTCGACGGCTCGAGCAGCCCCACCGGGATCCACCGCACTTCTACCTGGCCAGCACGCACAAACTGCTGCGATAGGCTGTAGAGATAGTGACAATAAGGGCAATTGGGGTCAAAGAATACATACATGATCCGCGCACTGTTTCCCTCCGTAACCCATTTTGCCTGGTTTAGGTGATGGAACACGGCATACAGCGAGCTTCCGCTCTCTGTTACCGTGCGTCCCGCGTGAGCGCCGGGATACCGGTCGGCACCGACTGCCTGCCGGAATACGGTCGCGGCTGCCAAGGTGAAAAACAGAACTGCCAATACAAGAGGAGATTTAGTTCGCAACATGCCTGACCCCTTGCTCAGATACGCTATAAGTTTGGCTATGGCGCCAGACGTGCTGTCCAGCAAGAACACACTGGACAGACAATGGGCGCTGCCTGACTAAACTGCCTTTCGGCCCGGCACGAGCCTCATATCCACAAGCGTCAGATAAACGGCCCGCCACCATCCTTGCTCGTCGAGCAGATGATATTGGACTTTCTGGGTTATGGCGCTACCGCCAATGATCGAAACAAGCGTGATCAGCGATCCCAGTGCGAGCGTGGACATACCTGTCACCCCCTGTCCTATTGTGCAACCCAGCGCCAGCACCCCTCCGAAACCCATCAATGCACCACCTATTAGATGCCTGACCATGTCCGATCGGGACGAAAACGTCTCAATCCGGAACTGCTTGGACAGGACCGCATAAACAAAGGACCCGAATGCTACCCCCATCATGGCCGCGATCCCGAACGTGATCGTCGAGCCCGTGTAGGTAATTACGTATTCGAGCGTATGGGCCATCGGCGCTATAAACGTGAATGACGCCAGCGGCACTGGATTAAACGCATCCTTGCCATAGACGCCAGTAAGGTACCAGGCAAGGGCCACGCAGAGCCCAATGGCTATTCCAGCAAGCATATTATCTCTGCTGCGCCTAAAGCCGGGATCCTTCAATGCAAATGCCATAAATCCCAAGCCGAAAATGGCTGCAAACACCTCATGCACAAGACGGACATTCTTAATCCCCGACAGTGCCGCAAAAAAGGATGGTATGCTCTGATCGGCCATGTGATAAAGGGTAAGATCGACATTGGTCTTCTGAATGTAATCAACACGAAACGGCGCAACCAACCCCCCAAGAGTCATCCCGGCTGTAACCGCAAGAGCGACGGCGACGACCAGCGACTTCAAATTCCCGTTACCGAGCCGCACAAGTGTTCGATAGCCGCAGCCACTTGCGAGCGTCATGCCGACTCCGAAACATAGACCACCGAACAGGTGACCAACCCAGCCGAAACTGGTGGTGAGGTAGATCGACTTATCCAGATTGATCAGGCCATGGAGATCCATGAATTGAGCTACGATCGTGGCAATTCCGATCGCGAGAAACCACGCCCTGAGGCGTCCCTTATCCCCCATATTCACCCAATCCGAAACTGCGCCCATCGTACAGAAATTGGTTTTATTTGCGACAGCGCCAAATACGGCGGCAACTAGAAATGCTGCTAGCGCGACGCGATGTATATTATCCATCAAGATCTCCCATCGTATTTCCTAAAGAACGGCGCTTCACCGCCTAATTAGCCCCAAGATCCGGCAATCTGCGCATCCCTGCGCACCGTGGCCGCACGTCGTCAGCGTTCCCATTACAGTTGCTTTCTTTCGGCTCGGCTCCCTCGCACGGGCGGCCCCGGGGAGTTCCATGTGAGCCATAGTCCGCCACGGAACACGGCCTGCTGCATCCCATTCCCACGACTTGCAAACCACGCCTAATGAAAAGGGCAGACTCCGCGTAGGCACCGCAGAGCCACAGCCGCAAGTTCGTCCGACTGTGGCTCCGGAGGAGCTCGCTGCCCGATACAGCGGCACTTCCTGCCCGCGTCCTGCCGGGTACAGAGCGTTTAAGCTGGCCGGTTCCTCTGCTGCCTCAAGGCAGGATCAAAAGATCCGGGCAAAGACGCTGCCGCTATCTTTGGCTGGCACAAAGCCCCATTCCTTCAAAATGTTCTGGCCCTTGCTGGAAAGCACGAGGCTCCGGAAGTCACGGTCCAGCTCCCTCCTTTCGGGCCCGACAAAGTGGAACTTCGATTGTTTTAGGACTGCTATCGTAAATTCAACACGTGAGTTGAATTTTTTGGGTATTACGGCTCCATTGATGCACGCGCCCACCTTCTTTTGGCCAATGATCTGGGATGCATATACGATACCCATCCGAGCTCTGCCGTTTTCCAGCCGGGACACTATTTGGGCGGGACTCATAACTCTCTGGGCACGCGCAAGAATCGAGCGCTTTGCCCCAGGATAGCTGCTATTTATGGACGAAAGCATACTCATAGCATGCAATCCGGCAGGGCTGAGTTGCGGATCGGCGATCGTCAGACTCGCATTCTTGTTCATCATCAGCTGCACAACATTTGCTTCTGTTACACGACGAATGGGCGAATCCTGTCCCGGGTTGTAGCAGGGCGTCGCAAGAGCAAGATAGTCGTACCCCACTGTACTCGCCAGATTGATGCTGGATCTTCCAGAGAGCTTGTTCTGATACTTGGTTCCCGCGGATACGTAAACGTCTGGCGGAACACCCTGAACGATGGCGGTGTAGAAGATACCGGACGCTGAAAACTCATAGTGCAACCTGGCATTTGGATGTTCCTTCTCGAAGACATAGCCGATTTGACGTAGCGGTTGCTCGATGGCATCAGATGCGAACACTCGTATTGTGACATGCGGTCCGGCACTGGCGCGGGCACCTTGCGCGTAAATTGCCATACAGGCACAGACCGAAAGTGCAGAGATAATTGACGAATAGGCTTTCTTCATTGGATCCCCCGGCGCAACTTGACTTGAAGTTAACCTGGTCCATACGACCAGCAGATTCCTCAGGATTACCTGACGGATTTCGCATTACATTCCAACTTACACAGGGGTCTATGACCAGATGTAGTACGAATAACCTTGAGCCTCCTTTTTCAGTATGTACATGACGCCGCTTGGATAGGCTACGCCGACGAAGGGAAACAACTGATTACGCTTGACATGAAATGCTATCAGCGCAGCGTCACACGCAAGAAACCTTACGCCCATGGCGTGCAGCCGCTTCAAGTTATTGTAGTTTGCCGCGTCGAACTGATTCATGAAGTAGTGTATGGCTGGGCCTGGCGCAACCAGGATGGCCTTGACGCGCACACCGTGCCCCATCATGCTGACCAGATTATGCGTAACAACCAGCGCCACAGCTGGCCAGAATTTTGGGTTTGCCGGAACTTGAAATACTACTTTGAGAGTGTGGTGCTCGTAGTATTGGGTCGAGTGTCCGTCCCTCACATGGGCGTTCACTCCGCTCTGGGCGAATGCCGAAAGCGGAAGACACATCAGCACCAATAGCGCCACACGCCGAACGCTCAATACCCTCCTCGATTTCTGCATCATCTCTTTTTTCTCCTCGCTCAAGGACCAATTTAACCTGGCCCGATGCACAAATGCGACCGGGCCGCCACATCTCTCTATCCGCGCCTTCGCATGCTGCTATCACAAGCAGATAGGGGTGCGCTTAAAGTGGAAACATGCTGACTAGCATCCCGGCCGCGTCGCCCGCCCCTCATATCCTGTCGGTGCAATTGCCTATATAGAACGAACCTTCGTTCTATATACATATACGGAGGCGAACCACAAATGTCAAGAGCTCGAGGATGGCTGCGGATCCCAGTTGCGCAGAGGGGCCATCCCAACAAGTTACCATGCGTTATCTTTGAATGCCTCGGGATTGCTTGATTCGCCGCAAGCCGTTTCAATATTTCGGAACGGCTTAGCGCGGCGGGATTAGGCCGTCCGCTCGCATAGATTTAACACACGTATGTTGACAAGCGGCGCCTTCCAAAGTATATCGATAAGGAGTAATAGAACGAGGATTCGTTCGCATTACTGGGTGACTTTAGATAGTGGCAATTCATAACCATCTTTTGACGGAGGAATGTCTCTAATGAGAAGGCGTATGTTGTCAGTAATGAGCTTCGTGGCGGCACTGACGTTGCTCGCCATGCCCGTGTTGGCCAGTGCCGGCGAGTCGGTTTCGTTCCCGAGCGTGCCCAATATTCCAATAGACCCGGGGCTGTCGTTTGGTGGATTTTTTCGGCACCACCAGCCTGTGAAAATTTTGTTTGCGATTGGCCAACCCGGCGGTCAGACGAGCGAGTCGCTGATAAATGCTGCGCTGGTCATAAAGTACCTCGCGAGCAAGGGCTACAGATACAAGATTCATTTCGTGTTTTATAGCAAGGGCGTTTTGGTTGCGGACCGCCTTAATCAGAGATACAGCGCGGGTTGGGCACCACTGCTGGAAGCGCTACACACGAAAGGGGTGACATTTTCGGTATGTCATAACGCGATGGTGCTGTTGCACGTAAAGTCGGATGAGATTTTTCCGTTTATGACGATTGCACCGGCGGGAATTCTTGCGGTCGTTGAATATGAGGATAAGGGCTATATGCCCATATTTAACCCGAATTCTGTGACGGGCGCTGCATTCATTCACCCAGGACATTAGGAATACCGACCTGGCTCGGGCGAGAGTCGGCCAGCGTAGCGTCGGTGGTATGGGACAGCATCCGGCAGGGGCGCTTGGGGCATTGGGTTCCTTCTGCCGGGCGCGTCTATTCGATGGGGACTAGGTAGGAGCAACTAACATATGACAAGCAATTTGAAGGCTCGGCGGACATTTTTGCACACCGTTTTGCTTGGAGGGACAGCTGTCGCTTCTGGGGTGGCATTCGGCGGCATCGGAAAGGCCCTGGCCGATAACGTTCCGGGTTGGCCGGCGAAACCGTTTTCGGAGCACGTTTTAGCCGCTGCGATGATGGACAGTATCGGCACCACAAAGGTCTCGGTTTCATCCAAGATCACACTGCACGCTCCCACCATTGCTCAAAACGGTGGATCCGTTCCGATAACGGTGTCCGTCGACTATCCGATGACACCCCAAGACTATATCCAGGCCATATACCTTTTCGTGGATCACAACCCCGATCCTTTGGCCGGCGAATTTCACTTCACTCCCGCCAGCGGTCAGGCGTACTTCCAAGGACGGATCAAGATGAAAAAAACCGATCATGTACGGGTAATTGCCAAGACCAACAAGGGCGTGCTTATGGCGGCAGAGCCGAAGGTCGTCAAAGTAACGATCGGCGGTTGTGGTGGTTGATCGTACTCACTCTAGCTTGAGGGTTAGCAATGTCAGCATCCAGTGGCAGTCCAATTATCCGCGCGCCATCACACGCCAAGAAGGGCGAAATCATTGAGGTGCGCTCGCTCGTCCGAAGCCCGATGACAACAGGTTTTCAGAAAAACAAGCAGGGACAGATCATCCCCGCCCACTTCATTCAGACCGTGACGGTAACGTTCAACGGTAAGCCTGTGTCCCACTTTGATTTTGGCACAGCCATCAGCAAGGACCCGTATCTGGCGTTTCGGATGAGAGCCGAGCAGAGCGGAACGCTAAAAATCGTCTGGAAGGACAACAAGGGCGGACGTTGGTCAGCGAATGCTCGTATTACCGTCACCTGAATGCTTTGGTTAGCAGGCTGGGTTCGGGATCAGAACCGCTCGCCCGAGCACTGCAGGTCTGAAATTGGCGCCCACGCCTTCTAAAAGCGGCCAGGGACTACCGCGCCGACTGGAACTGCGGGCCGGTTGCGCCTGACCAGAACCGGATCAGGGCGCAGGCCAGGGTATTTGACGATGGGCTGTGGTGAGGCGGGTGCGACGGGCACCCGTCGCGACGCATCCTCCGAAAATTGAGAAATTTTCTCTGTGGGAGTTGCTTTCCGGATGTCCGAAACCGGCAATCCAGCGTCTGCGTTCGGCACCGTACCCAAAGCGGCCCGCACAGCTCGCGGTCGATCGTCTCGGCACGGACCGTCCTGGATGCGGTTACCGGCGAACGCGGTCTGCGACAGGCTATGAAGTGGCTAACCTGGGGTTGTGCGCCGGCATCAAACATGAAGCGGCAGGCGACTTGAGACGCTGCACTTGCATCAGACGCAGGAGAGACGAATGAACTTAACGAGGCGCGATTTCCTTCAGTTGATCGGGGTGGCCGGTTTGGCGGGGTTTTTTTCCCCCGGAGCCATTAGAGCCGGGTGGGGTGCAGATGGCGACCCGTATGAGATTCCGGATTACGGCAACGTCACACTATTGCACATGACTGATTCTCACGCGCAGCTGCTACCGGTATGGTGGCGTGAGCCGGGAGTCAACATTGGCGTTGGCAAAGAGCGGAACAAGACACCACACATAGTGGGCAAGTGGAAGCTCGAATACTATGGCGTGGCAGCAGATAGCCCAGAGGGGTATGCGCTTTCGTGCCTGGACTTTGACACGATGGCCAACAAGTACGGCAAAATCGGCGGATACGCGCACATCGCGAGTCTTGTCAAACGCTATCGAGATCACTTGGGATCGAGGGCTATTCTGCTTGACGGCGGGGATTCCTGGCAGGGATCAGCCACAAGCCTCTGGACGCAGGCTGACGACATGGTTGGCGCACAGAATCTACTCGGCGTTGACTATTTTACCGGACATTGGGAGTTTACGTACGGCCAGGATCGGGTTGAACATCTGATAAAAAAGAAGCTGAAGGCGAACTTCCTGGCGCAGAACGTATTTACCATTCCCTGGGGCGATCCGGTCTTTCAACCTTATGCGATTCACGAGGCAGGTGGCAGAAAGGTGGCGATTATTGGGCAGGCCTTCCCATTTACACCTATCGCTAATCCAGCGTACATGATTCCTAATTGGGAATTCGGCATTCACACCGCCCATATGCAGAAGATGGTCGACGAGTGCCGCCAGAAACACAAGGCAGATGTCGTGGTTGTGCTCTCGCACAACGGGGCAAACGTCGACAAAAAACTGGCTTCTCTCGTTACCGGCATTGATATCATATTCGGCGGACACACTCATGAAATCATGGGACCTCGCCCCGTCAAGATAGGCGAAACGCTGGTGATAAACACCAGCACAAACGGGAAGATTCTTGCCAGATTTGACCTCGATGTTGGAAAGGGAAAGCTCAACGGCTGGCGCTTCCACTATCTGCCGGTGATATCCAACATGATACCCGCAGATCCGGAGATGGAATCCTATATCCAACAGGCACGTGCCCCGTACCTCGAGAAGCTGTCAGAACCGCTGGCTACCACAGAGAGCCTTCTGTATAGGCGAGACAACTTCAACGGGACGTTTGACCAGATCCTGTGCAATGCTTTGATCGAAGAGATGGACTGCGAGGCCGCATTTTCTCCAGGATTCCGCTGGGGCTACTGCAAGCTGCCAGGCGAGACAATTACCATGGAGGACGTGATGGCGCAGACAGCCATAACCTACCCTAACGTTACGGTATCGGAGTTTACAGGAACGCAAATCAAGAACATCATGGAACAGGTGGGGGACAACATCTTCAACAAGGACCCCTACTATGTTCAGGGCGGCGACATGATCCGCGTTGGGAATATCCAGTATACATTCAACCCTGATGAAACCATTTATCATCGCTGCAGCGACATGATGCTTGGCGGCAAGCAAATGCTGCCTAACAAGAAATACAAGGTTGCAGGATGGGCATCCATGCAGCGGGTCGAAGGAAAGCCGGTGTGGGAGGTGTTCTCAAACTGGCTTCGCGCACAAAAACACGTACGTGTGGACCGGATGGACCTGCCGCGGCTCACTTCCAATATGCGCAATAACCACGGTATCGCGTACCCAAAGAAATACCAGCTATGACACTATGCCGGCCGCTGTCCGCGGCCGGCTCAAGTGCCTATGTTTACACATGCTGCGCGTGGAGTAGTGCCGCATGTGGCACCTGCCGGTACTCCAGTGAGGTGCTGAGCGAAGATACAGTATGATCGCAGCACGATCCGTGCGCGATCGCGCCTTCTTTGCATCAAGGACGGCTGTACGATGTAAATAGGATTCCGATCAGGAGCCGAAACACCGCGATCAAATACACGGGACTACGCTGGCGCGCTATGACTTGGCTACTGCCCGCCAGCCGCATTCCCAGATTTCCTTCTCATGACGATAAAGCTGTTCCTTGATGCGGCCCTCAAGCCTGTGATGGATCATACGCAGCGCTCCGCCGAAGAGGGCTGAAACTGCGACCATCAGCGAGAGCTCCCGAATCTCTCCATTGGCCATGCCCTCCTTGACCATATTTCTCATCAGCTCGAAGGGCTTGGCGGAACACACGGGCGTCTCGTCCGGAAGGAATTCCTGAAGCTTGGCGCCTAGCATAAAGGCAATGGCCTCTGGTTCCTGTTCTGTCAGTTGGAACAAAAGCTTGATGACCGCCCTGGACCGTTCACGCAGGGCGGTATGACTTCCATTGATATCGGCCATCTCGCGACTCATCCGGTCGATGTACGTGACATATAGGGCCTTTGCGATTCCTTCCTTGTCGCCGAAATAATGGTATATGGAGCCGATGCTGACGCCCGCCTCCTGCACAATATCCTGGATCGAGGTATTAAAGTAGCCTTTGTGCACAAACAACCTTATTGCGGCATCAAGCACGCGCGAACGAGCAGGCCGCGAATCTACGATTTCCTGGATCTTCTTTTGTGCTGCCCGCATAAGGATTACCCCCCACTCCCGCGAATTATATCGTCTCTCCGCAATGCATTGGCCTTAACCACCATCGAAAAACACCCATTTTCATATTTAAATTATATCATGCTTTTGCACAACGAGAGCGCACAACCCCAACACCGACAGGGCTACAGTAAGCACCAATGGTCCCGCGATAGAGTGCGGCTCCTGCCCGCTGGCCACGAGCATGCCACACCCGGCCATTGTGGCCATTGACAGCCAACCAAACCGGCTATTGGCAGCCGAAAAATTGACGCGGTAGGAGCCAATACCCAATAGGAGCGTTGCGACTACAAGGCTGACGATTCCGACAATCGCTCCGACCCAAACGGGATCGATCCCCAGGACAAAGTGGCGTGTGGAAAAACTGCCCAGCACGTTCCACAACAGGCCGCTCCCGCTCCCCAGACTCATGGATATGATTGCAGCGCCCTTATCCACAACCGGCCATGCCAGCAGCGCAATGGTTGGAGCGAAAATCGCGCCATTTCTGATGGTTAATGAAAACATCTGCCACCATGCAAGATGGTCCGGCCTTGCCAGCGCGTAAGATACGACCAACATTGCCTGTATCGGCAAACAGATTTGGACGCAGAGTTTTGCCCGACTGCCGATCTTGCTGCCAAGGAGCGGATTAATTACGTCAGCCCCCATGCTCGAAGCTCCTGAAAACATAAGCGGGGCTGACCAAGCAAGCGCGGAAGCCCATACCGCGAGCGCCATAGCGGTCGCAACACCTTTCGGGGTATAGCGCAAGAAAAACTCGGGGAACGCGAGAATTCCTCGCAAATGTCCGTTAGCGGTTGCCGCCCTGACACATATGCCGATTACAGCGGACAGCACCGAAAACATCCCGACCGATACCATGGCCCATCGTAAACCTCTGCGCGCGATTTGTCGGTCGGATGCAGCCATCAGGATTTGGAATTCGGCCTGTGCGCTAACGACAGCCAGTAGGTCGGAAAATATCCAAACCAGAATCGTCGATAATCCGACGCCGTTCCATTTGACATACCGTGCAGGCAGCAGGCTGGCGGCCGTCGTGATTGGAATCGCATGGACCGCAAACACCGCTCCGACCAATAGCCCCACGGAGATAATGACAAAATTGGCAATCTGTACGTACGCCAATGCCCATATTCCCCCGTACAGGATATAGGACAGCATCACCACAACCGTTCCCACTAGCGTAACCAGGAGCTTCCACCCCATGACGGCCTCGATAAACGCTGCGGCCGCCAACACGTTGGACATGGCGAATATAGGAAAGGTAATACTGAGAACTACGCCGGTAATGCTGCCCGCGAGCGTACCGAAACGCTCGCCCAGGATCCCGCTGTTCGTTACGTAAGTTAACTTGGAGAACGGCGAGTTCAGCAAGACACCGCCGGCTATGGCCATGATTCCGACACCTATGCCAAACCAAATGGCGGAGATTCCGAACAGGTAGGCGCTTTCAACTTCCACGATGAATATCCAAGAACACCAAAGCGCGCTGATCATGAAAAAGACTTGCTTGGCGGTGAACTGGCGTCCACCCGTTATGAAATCCAGATTGGCTGCCTTCCGGCGCCCGAGACGCCCGAGATAAACAAGCAATCCGGTGTATATCAAGAGCAAAAGGACCATGCGGAAATCCAGCTTGCCTTCATTAGTTCAGCATGCCCGGCGGCGCGCAGAAAATCGCTCCAAATGCTGCCACCTCGCTGAAGGAGCAGCTGATTCCGGACGTCAACATGGCTTATTCACCCTGGTCATATGACTTGAATCGTCGAGCAGCCACCCGTCACTTTTGGTGTCAGGCTGTACGCTGACAGACAACGATGAGCTTCCCTTGTGTTGGAATTCTTCCCGGAATACTGATTTCTTGGCACCTTGAGCCCGCTGACATCCAAGCGCCTCGTCGTGACGTCCCGTTCCGCAATGACAAGCCGGTGTCCCGCAATCCGATGCCTGCCGGCCACACCAATATGCGATATTCACGCCAAGGGCCAGCCGCTCCGGTTCGAAGAGGACTCGGCCAGACATCCGTACGCCTGCCGTTTAAATACACACAAGGCAGATACGCAGGAGCTTCACTTCGCCCTCCGCCAGCTGCTAGGCGAAGCCGCCGAATTCGGCGGCAGGCATCGCCGGCGTGTTATGCACTTTGCCGGGCAGAGAATCTGCCTAAAACGATGGAGCACGGCGATGGAGAAGCGTGTTCAGCCAACAGGGCCGTTCGAATCGAAAGTGCCCTGCCGAGCAGTCTTGTGTGTTAAGCATCAGCCACCCGACCGTGATGCCGGGCAAAATACACACCGCTCCGAAACCGCGTCCCGCTACTGTGCGCTGGTCCACCGCTTCAGGAGCGCTAAGATCTGGCATGCACGAACAACGACGTTCTGATGGCATGTCGCGCACAGCAAAGGGTTGGCAAAGCGCGTTCCATCCCCGTGAGCTCTCAAAGCACCACTCAGGCCCTGATGATGAGCCGGTGTCAATTGGGCCGTATGTGCGGTACGTCAAAAGCCAAACCTCCGCCGGCCTCGCGCACAACCGCCGCCTGCGGCGGTAAAGTACGCAAAGCGAATACGCACGGCACCTCTCCCGTTTTCTGCTGCTGGTTTGACCACAAACGCAAGTCCTATCGGGCGGTTCCGTCGCCTTTGTTGG
The DNA here is from genome assembly GCA_021785795.1 of Pseudomonadota bacterium. The sequence goes on along the minus strand of JAJYEK010000003.1, from coordinate 2,655 downwards.
CGTTGACCTCTATCCAGAACTGCTTCTCTGCTTAGGATCCTCCGGCTGTCCAAGACCACCCCGCGGCACCTGCGGATTCGCGGATCTAACGCTTCATCGGCCCAAGGGCTGTCGCGTCCGGGCCAGCATCGGCCTTCTTCGGACACTGGATACCTTATCCATTTTTACGCGCCTTCTTTTGCATACTCTTTGCCATTCGGATTACAAGAGGCTGCGGCAACACTCCCAAGAATGCGCGACAAGGGTCAAATGGATCTCCAGTTGAACGAAAGCAGCGGCAGCTAACGCACGATATTACGACGATTGGGCTATTTGTCGCAAAGCTACCGCGCCCGCTGCGTGACACTAGGTATGACGAGGGCTCGCACCGCAAGAAATTGCGTGCGTGGCGGATTTCACGAGTTTCCTTTAGGCCTCAAATGCGAGCATTTTCCTGTTGAATTACAGCCCACTTACCCGGAATCGGCTGCGAACCAAAGCTCGCGCAAACGCCGCAACGCGCCAAGGTACGCACGACATCAAGCGCCGCCTCTGCCTTGGCGTTCTCCGCTGAACAGCCAACTTACAAAGTCATGGTTCCAGTTGCATCGCCTCGTTGCATCGTGGCCACAGTGCAAGGCCGGAACGTTGCCACACCGGGCTTTGGCAATGGCCCGCCGTCAGAAGCTTTGCAGCTGCTGTTCCGTAGGCTCGGCACAACAGTACCAAGGCTCGGACATGTGCGGTATCGCCTGCCCCAAACTATTCGCCGGCAGCATGGGAACAGCTTCACCGGCGGCGTCATGGGCTGCACGCCATATGCGCGCAAAGAGCTCTCCTCGCGTCATTCCGAGACGCTCGCCTTCGGCAACCAGGTTCTGTACCTCCCTCTGCAGTGCATCGACACGTTCATCCGGGCTTTTCCAGGGATACCCCAGCGTACGCGCATCGAACGGCGCGATCTGCTCCCGGAACCCCGGCAAATTAAGAAGATAGGATCCTTCTGGAATTAGCAAGCGGATGGCAAGCTGGATTGGCGGTACGCTCTCGACCAGCTGCAGGTCGACGAGGCGCCGAAGCATGTCGAGGTAGCCATTCAACGTAGTCCATGGCGTAAAAGGAACAAAAGTTGGGGCAAGCGCAATGCCTACCTCGCGCAAAAGCGCAACCGCATGATCGAAATCTTGGCTTGTATGGTTCTTGGCGAGATGTTCCAGAATACGGTCATCAACCGACTCCACGGCGCTCGTGATGAAAAGGCAGCCCGTTTCCTTGAGGACCGGCATGAAATCGGCACGCTCAAGCAGGTGTTGCACCTTGATCGTCACGTCGTAGGTAATTTTGGGAAATTCCTCATGTAGCGCCCGCACCACTCTCAAGGCATGCGTAGGGCCATTGAGGAAATCCGGATCCCCAAAGGAGATGTGCTGTGCACCGGCTGCAACCTGCTGCCGGACGTCCGCCATCACCACATCGACGGGCACGATGCGAAAACGCCCTTCGTATACCGGCACCACTGGACAGTGCCGACACAGATGCTTGCAACCACGGCTCGCTTCGACGAACCCGGTCACCCGATTGCCATCACCTGGAATCTGGAGATGTGCATAGCGGCCGAGCGGCGGGAGTCCGGTACGATCAGGCGGGAAAAACTCAATTTTGGCAAGACTAACGACCGGTTCTGACTGGATCCGACCGTCTCCCGCCCGTATTCGCGCCACCAGAGATTTGAGCCCTGGCTCGAATTCACCGCCAAGTATCGTCTCCACTCCCAGTGTACGCAGAAAATCCGCATTCATCGGCGCATAAAGGCCGTACACGCATAGACGCGCCGTCGGCGCAATTGCACGAATGCGGGGAATGGCACCCGCAGCAATGCGCGTGGCCGTATGCATGCCGACATAGACGGCAACCAAATCGGCGTTGGCAATGACATCTGAGCCGAGCGTCTGCAAGGACAGATCCAGACAGAAGACGCTACAGCCTTCGCGTGCCAGCCAAGCGGCCGGGTGCGCTAATCCGAATGGCTGACGGCCAAGTTCGTAAGGACTGATCAGAACGACTTTCATTATTTTGCCGAGGAAGGCCGGAAAAGATTGCGTAGCGATCGATTCGCTGCCGCGAAGACTGAAAGATGCCACGTAACCTCCGCCCACGTGTCATTCTATACCTGTATGGGCACAACCGGCCATCCACATGCCACCATGAATGCCACCATGACCGCACGAAACGCAAGGATTCTGTGTGGTCACGCCGACCCTGAGCACGCTTTCTGGAGATACCGGTGGAAAATCCCGCACCACCCAGACCAGCCGCAAGGAACTCGGGATCCACTTGCACTGGGCAACATGCCGCAACGATCTGGCAAGGCACGCACGTCGCCCGGGAGCGGGCTGTTTTTACAATCTCCCGGGAGTTCACTATAATGCGCCCACTTCCGCCTAGGCCAGGTAGCTCAGTTGGTAGAGCAGCGGACTGAAAATCCGCGTGTCGGTGGTTCAATTCCGCCCCTGGCCACCACTAATTCAATGACTTACGCGCTGCCTCAAGATCGCGTATATCTCAGGCAAGCAGCATAAAAGCGCCATGAGTGAAATCCGGCCCTCGGGGACCGATCGGGCCTGAGTAGCACCTCTTAAGTAGTTGAAGGTGATCTCGTCCAAATACGATGCGCTT
>JAJYEK010000042.1 GCA_021785795.1 Pseudomonadota bacterium | reverse complement strand
TTGTGACGTTTTCTCTGAGGTCTGACTGAACCGTATCAAACCGGGATTCTTGGAAATTAGGCGATATCGCAGACCAAAGCAATTCATCGTTATGCGATGAGAAACAGACTACAGACGGAATGCATCAATTTGTCTCGTGGTCGCTGATCTAGACTGGGCGGATGGCCTGATTTTGCTGGGTTCTCCTGGTGCAGGTTCAGGGCTGTTTTGAGACATTACAATGAGGCTGCTCATTTTCTTCCTATTCCCCACGTCCGCTGCCTTCCAAATGATCGGACTTTTTTCATACTCGTGAGACCATACTGCATCCAACCATAAACTATTTTTGTATTTGCGGAAACAAAAGCCATGCTCACGCCACGCGCCACGCGACCAAACCCGGCCGCTATAATTTTCTGACTACGGCCATTGCTGCGCGCCGTGCAGAAAGCGAATCACCTGGATCTGGCGAACTTCCTGCTCCTGAATCCGGTACACCACAATGAAAGGTGTACCAGGTACAACCAGTTCGCGGGTTCCGCGCCGCCGACCGGCCCGGCCCATTTGAGGATAGTCCGCCAACCTACCGGCCGCCTGGCGGACAAGATCGCCCTGTTCGATGGCGATGGCCGGTCTTTCCTCTGCGATGTACCGCACGGCGTTAAGGAAGTCGGCATTCGCCCTTGGGGTCCAAACTACCGGCAAGGGCAGGTTCGCTGCCATTATTGCGGGATTCGCTTGTGCAAATCCTCGCGCAGTTGACCAAACTGCCGCTCGACCTCCTCATGCGGGATCCACTTGGTCGCCGGATCATCGGCCTCCTGCAAGCCGATCTCCACCTGCTCACGAAACCAGGCATCATGCTCGGCGGCCGCAAAGGCCTTCCTCATTCGCTCTGCGGCATCCGGTCGGGACTTGCCGGGTAGAGCGGCGGTGCTGTGGTCGGTGGCGTCCACCAGGTCGATGCGGACGATGTGCAACTCTTCCTTGAGGTAGTCCACACAGGTATCGAGGCTGCGCCAGAGACGCGGGCGGTCGGCGCGCTGGATTCCCAGAGGCCGTTCCTCCATGCCGTACTTGAGCAACACCGACCAGCCGCCGGGCCGACCGATGATGGCCGCGCCGCGAATGGCGCGCGCTTCCACCAGGCGTTTGACGGTGGCGGTGTCGATGGTATGGGTGCTCATAACGGACCTCCTGAATTGACGCTGCATTACTGGGTCTATCATCGTCATTACTGAGCGTTTATGCAATCACGCCAGCCGGATGATAGGCGATTGCTTCACATAACACGACTTACGCGCATCAGTTATCCCCAAAAGATGGGGATAACCTGGTGGGAAATTTCCAGGAAGGGAAGGGCGGCACCGGCCAAGACCATTGCCCAAAAAAGCGGCACGGCCTAGCTGCCGCTCAATGCCCGCCGCGCCTGCGCCAGGGCGGCATTCATCACGGCATCCTCAGCGGGCACGAACAGTGGCGGCAACTTTTCCTCTGGCGGCAGTTCCACGTCCAGGGCGCGGGCGATGTTCAGCGGATACGGTCGCCGATTACCAGGCAGGGCGGCTATCGTGGCCCGCGCCACAGTTTCGCCAAGCTCGCGGCACAACCACTGCCATTCGCGCCGGGCGCGGTCATTCGTGAGTTCGGGTTCCATTGGGCCGTCCGTCATAAATGGTTACGTCCATCGGTGCGCCATCGAGGCCTTCACCAGCCACACGAACACGGCCGCCCATTTTTTTCGCTAGCGCCGTCAACTTTTCGATTAGCTCAACGCTATCATCCGGCCCGATAGCTGGTGTCCCTGAAACCTCAACGCGCGCGCCGTGATGCGCGGCGGTCAGGTAATACTCCAGGTCTGGTTCTGGGGTGTGTTCCACCAGGAACCTGGCCAGCTCGAAGTCTGTCATGTTCTCGGCCGGAGTGCCTGGGGTACGGATCAGCCGCCCGGACTTCACGGCATTGTAAATACGCTGTCTTAAAGGTTTCATTGTGCATCCTCCAATACTTTGTATGGTTGGAAAACATTGCCACAACGATTACAGATAAAGGATTGGTCCCAAGCGCTCTTGAGCGGCGGCCACAGTTTGATATTGAAATAAAATGCCCAGCCAATCCAACCTGCTGAGGCACCTAGCCAAGCAATAGTAATAACGTCTTGCATGGGCTTATTGCTCAGAAACAGAAAAGACAGGACCATCGTAATTACAAAGATGATAAACAGCGGTTTAATAAATTTCTTTTTGGGTGGCGGAGCGGCCCGCTGTGAGGCATGTGTTTGCGCGGTCCCTTTGGTCTTTCCGCCGCCAATGCCGAGACCGATACCGCCGCGTCCGATACCGACGCCGACCCCGGACGTTCGGGATTTCACGTTGGATAGTCCGGCCTCATAAGTCATTGACAGTTTGTTGGTGTTTTCGCTATGGCAAGCGGGGCACTCCAAGCTCATCCTTCATCCCTCCATGTCGTGGTCACAACTAACCTGCCAGGCTGATGCCTGGCAGGCCTTGCCGCGTGAGCGCGGCTGCGGAGCTGTCCCGTGAGCGGGCCAGCCATCTTTCTTTTTTATCTTTTTCAAAAGCAAACGGAAAGCTGCCCTCTGGTCCGGCGCAAGCTTTGCCATACCCTCCGGGGGGGATATACAAGGGGGGGCGATTACGGGACACATTTGCACCACCTATCGACCGTGCTTTTGCCGACGCCACAAGCGGCGGCGATGTCTCGCGTTGATAGGCCCTGGGCGCGCATGGCTTGCGCCTGGGCGCGTTTCTCCTTGTTGGCCACCCTCACCCCTGTTTTCGTGTAATTCGTCGCGTAGCGGCCCTCTGTGGCCCGATCGCGATTTCTATTGTCGTGTGGCTTGCGGCGCTCGCTGGCCAAGCCATCAGGGATGATGGCCCGCAAGGAAGGCAGTAGCTCGGCCGGAATGATCGGCTGCATCCAGTCATAAAGCGTCTGCCGCCGGAAGCGATAACGTGCGTCCACGGCCTGGCCTTGCCAGGTCATCTTGTTGCCGACGGCCGCATCGAGGGCGCGCTTTAGATGGGGCGCGCTGGCTTCCTGGTAATCGCTGGGGTTCAGATCGGTGTGTAGTTGGCCCAGACTGGCAATCTCTGCCGCGATGCCTTGTGGATGTGTGAACCAGGACAAGGCCGCGCCGCAAAGAAAAAGCCACTTGTCACGGTGGCCCTTGGGAATCGCGTGGTTGTGGTGTTTGCTGATTTTTAGCAAGTCCTGAAAGACCTGGTGCCACCGGGCATAGATACTGCCCTGTATCGTGCGGTCTGGATTCGGCCGTCTGGCGCGAATGTCGCGGATCGTGGCCGCTGGGCGCTGGCCACGTCCTTCGGTGCCCAGAACCTCGAAAGCGAGCTGGCGGAGTGACCATCTGTGACCGTCGAGCACACAGCCGATCACTTCCTCTCCGTTTTTGGTGTTGCGTGTGCCCGAGAGGCGGAGCAGCCGGGTACAGTCTTTCGCGGCCGGATCCGCGCCGAGGGGTGCGAGCGCGCGGATCAGGGCATCTTGTACGCGCTGCCAGACGGGCAAAGTCTGTGGCGGCAAGGATTCGAGCAGCCAGTACAGGTGCAGGCCTCGACCAGATTGTAAAACAGCGGAAGGCCCTGGCATTCTTTGCGTTGCCAGAAGATCTAGTACATCGTACAGGCTGGCCTGGCTGTCGAGATCCACATAGGTAGCGCGCAAAGACCGCAACAGGCGGATAGCCCGCCAGCCGTCAAACTCGTTGGGTGTGATAAAGGTATCGCCGAGGCCTTCGCGGGCGCGCAGTATGTCCGGGATGGCCGGATCGGTTGGCCGGAGCTTTACCCAGCGATTACCTGCGGCTTCTCCACGCTGCCACAGGATGACCATGCCGCGTTGCTCCTGGTGCAGAAGATCGAAGTGCGTCTGCGGTGAATCGAGATCGAGGGCGAACTGGCCGAGGGCTGTGTGATGGAGTCTAGCGGGCCGCATGACAGTCTCCGGAGCGTCGGCAGATCTGGTGATGCAATCCAGGATCGGGCGGACGGAGAACTGTCAGTAATGAAGGGGTGAGGGTGTTGTACTGGGAAAAATTTGTTATACTGTCCATGTTCCTTCCTGTTGCGTCAGGTCAAGGGACCACGGCAGAGAGCGGCTAACTGCTCTGCAAGTGGCGTTCTTGGGAGAATATCCCATTTTGCGCCGCGAACCAAACTCCCAACCGCGAGCGGCGCGCGGGATGCCAAGGCCTCCAGGGGAAACCCTGGGGGTTTTTGTGCGTCTGGCGCTCCAGATCATGCCAACCGCCCCGACCGGCTCCAGTCGTGCCGGAATTGGATCTGCAATCGGCGGATCTCTGAGACCTTATGCAGGATGACGCCAATCTCACGATTACCGCCCTTGCTGAGGCTGGCATAACTGAAATTCTCAGAGCCTATGAAAGCCTCGTTTGCCGTACAGATCAGTTTTGCGTGGAGATAGGTTGGATGGACTGGCATCAGCCGCACATGGACGCCATGCGCGGCCAGCCATGACGCATTGCGTTTGTCGGCGGCGCTGATACCGGCGGGCAGAATCACCCACGCCTGATTGCCCTTACGGGCCAAGGCTCTGAGCACCGCCTTGTCGTCGCCCATTTCCTCCGTCTCGATCTCCACATTACCCGGCTGGTCGATGACAGAAACAATTTTATGGGTGCTGCCTGGCGACAAGACCAGAACCCGGTGCGGCCAGTTGCCCGCCCGTTGGTTCGTCCAGTCGGCCATGAACACGTCGCGCGCGGCTCGGACGATGTTGGGATTATCCGTCACGTCCAGATAATCCCTGTTAAAATGAAAATCGCTATAGGCAAAGTTTGCCGTACCGATTTCAGCGGTTGTTCCGGTCACTACATATTTGGCGTGGTCATACACAAAGCGCCCAGGACCAGCCTCAAATCGTCCCGGTGCCCAGTGCAATTTAGCGCCTGTTTTCACGACAGCAACAGCTTCCTGGTGTACCTGCTGAGGCGATATATGCCACGGTCGGCCATCCAGGATGACCCGCACCACAACGCCCCGCGCATGAGCTGCGCGCAAGGCGTCCAGTATGGGTCTGCTGCTCAGATAGTAGACGTTCAGGTCAACCCTATGCCGCGCCTGGTCAATGACCTGGACGATGGGCGCGACGCCGGATGATGGTTCGATGTAGAGCATTCTAGCTACCGTTCATGCTGTGCATAACACGTTGGTAACGATCCTCTATATCAGTTTTATCGGAAGAGAACAGAGAGATGGTCCCGCTAGACCCCATTTGGTGCAGCTCATTTTTCTGGAAGTAACCGAGTTGATTATCCCGGATCAACCAGCGGACGTTTTCATCTGTTAGCGGAAGCCTAGCCAGAATAAGTCCTAATACGGCAGAACGTACAATTTTTCGGTTGTTGTTGCTGTCATATTTCACCATCATTCTAATCAAACTTAGCGGGTCCACCACTGGTTTATTTTCAGTGCTGCCCAAAGTGGTTGCGGCTTCTATTCCAAGGTCACCAAGGATAGAATCTAACGCACTGCTATATTCATCATCCGTCATTAAATAATTCCTTTTATGAACGCCCATAAGGGCCGGGGAAAACAATATCCTTTGTGACCATCACATTCATCAGAAAGCCTGGTCTTATCGTTAGGGTAGGGGCTATATTCATCGCCTGTGTCAGGAATTGGGTAGAGACCTGTCCGACCTCGGAAGCAAGCGCCTGCGCTGCCGTGGAGCCATAGCTTTGCGTGCTCAAAATGCTCTGCTGCGGCTGCGACAAGGCAATGCCGACATTCACCATGGACAAGAGGAACGCATCCTTAAAAATCGTCCAATAGTGGTCGTTCACAAGATCATGCAGCCCCGCGTACCCCCGGAGACCTGCGCCAGGCATACCACCAATGTTGATATAAGACCCATTAGGAAAAATCAGGCGCGTCCAGGCGACTAGCACCCGTTTTTGGCCCATGAGCACATTGTTGTCATACACGCCGATGATTTTCGTCCCGGCGGGCACCAGGACATATCGGCCATTGATGGATCCGTAGACCGGTTGGCGCACCATCGCTGTGACCTGGCCCGATATGCCACTCTTGATACCCGTGATCAGCGTTGCCGGTATGACCGTACCGGCTTGCAGCTCGTAGGGCGAAAGCGGTTTTTCAACTTGGGCGTCAAGATAGTCCGACTGCTTGGCGGCGGCTGCGGCCAGGAACTTGCCTTGCGGGCCACTGGCGGCCGGAACGGCCCCTTGAGGCTTTGGCCGATGTGCAGCGACTTGAAGGGGGGCTGCGGCCGCTGCCGCCGGAGCGGCTGGCGCGGTGGACGCCCCAAAACCCGGCACACTGAGGCTCGCCTTTTCCATGGCTTTCAGCCTGGCTTTTTTTGCGGCCGCGCGCTGCGCCGCCGTCTGCGCGGCACCAGTTGACCGCCCGGATGCGGGGGGCAGATTGCCTTGCGCTCCTCCTGCTGTCTGTGCCGCGTTCGACAAACCGCGTGCTGGGCCGGTTGCTGTGGATGCCGGAATAGGCGGGATCTTCTGGTTGATCCAGCTATCACTTGTCGGTGATGCCGGAGTCTGACTGGCGGATGCTGCGGGCTTTGCCGTTGTCGAATGGACACCCGAAAACATCAGATATGCTATCACGCCCACGACAAGCAGGCCGCCTACAATGATGTAGATGATCTTGTTGCTGAGGCTGGCCGGACGCGGTGGCTGCGGATTGATGGGGTCTATGGTGCTCATATCGCCTCCTTACCACCACGTTTTGCGGGCGGGGCCTTGCTTGATGACTTCGCGCTTTTGATGGCCGCCGACGCCAGACACCAGTACCAGCTCCTGCGGTACGGCATCTACCACGTAATACGGGGACTTGTACTGATAGTTAATCAGTATGTCCTTGCCGTCATAGTGCGAGAAAATGACCGGCGCGTTGTCCACCTTCGGAATCTGGATATAAGTGTGGTTTTCTGCTGAGAAAACCCGCACAGGCTTGGTGCCGTTGCCGTGCCAATGCCAAGCGAAGTCCAGATTCTTAACGGACAAATTCGGTAATGTACCCACGGTCAAGGCTTTCGTCTTGGCGGCATTCTGAGCCATGGCGTGATATTTTTGCGCCCAGTTCTGCACCATTTCAGCCGGGTAATAAAAGCCGATCATCGGGATATAGGCGCTCTTGTCGCTGACTAGGTTGAGGTAATAGGTCTTGTCTTGCGTAGTGACGACCATATTGGTGTTGTACTCCGGTCCGTATCCGACCGGCTTGACGACGATTTCTTCCCGGTCATTCGTCATGGCCGGACTGCTCTGCCAACCCGGCACATTACCTATGGAGACATTTTTTATCTTTTGGCCGCGCCCCAACTGGATGACGCAAGCGTGCAGAGGGGCGCAGAGCACGGTCGGCCAGACATTCCCGTAGGGATAGAGCACCGTACCGGACGGCAAGACAATAGGCTTGTATGCCGCATCGTTATCGCGGCTATACATTCTGACAACGCGCTCCACGGCCTGTCGCTGATTGTTGGCCTGGATGACGGCACCCTCCTTGAGGGCCTGCTGGTAAATTTGCGCGCTGGTTTGTGCCCATGCGGACAGGGGCAGAGCCAAAGCGACGGCGGCGATAATTGCAGTGTTTTTTTTCATCGGTCGGCTCCTATAAAATCCGATTCCAAGCGAAGTGCGTGACATAGATTCCCAGCGGGTTATTAAGCTGTTCGGATCCCGTAACAGGGGAGATCACCGTATAGCCGATAATGCCCTGCCAATGGGAAACCTTGTCGATGCGGCCGGTTAGTGTGTAGGTCGTTTGCGTCCACTGGACTTGGTAAGTATGCGGCGACAATGGCACGGCACTGGTTACGTCCACAGCCACCGATTCCGTGCGCAGTTTCAGCATGGGATTGCGCGGCTTCCACCACTTGTCGAGTGGCCCCAACGCGCTTTGCGTGACCATGCCGGTCGCTTCATCCACCAGTTTTTTCTCCGCGATGGGGTCACTTATGACCTCATGCGTGAGCACAATCCAGTTAGCGATTTGATGGCGCACGACATAACCTGGGATGCCGGATACTGTGACCGGCTCAACCGCGCGCGCCTGGCCGAGTTTGTTGACTTCGATAATTCTGGTGACGGTATGGGTCCGGTCGGCCTCGTGGACCAGGCCGTAAACCAGCGGGATATACCCGATCACGGCCACTATGGCGACTACGCTGGCGATTTTGGCGATATTGACATAATCGCCGTATCGCTCCACCCATTCCCGCCGGGCGGCTATGTAAGGATTCATCGCCAAATCCGGCGGCGCTGCATCTTTTGTGGGTCGGTCACGATTAAATAGGCTCATTTTAGGTCGGCTCCTGATTGGTAATGAAAAAAACGCATAAATATCGGGATGGTGATAGCAGCACCCGCAATGCCGAAAACGATGGCGGAGATCATACCCAGCCAGCCATAACCAAGCACATGCAAAATACCGAAGTCAGCCAAAATCATCGGGAGCACAAGGAATAGATTAAATCGCTTGGTAAACAGATATTCCTTTGGCTGCTCACGCTTGAAGGCTTTCAGTTCTTTCCATAGGGCGGTGAGTAAACCGCGCGTTTCGTTGAACTCAGACATACATTATTCCCTCACTCATCGCGCGATGCGTCGAACTTCGGGGATATGCCTTGTGTAGGCGTTTTATCCACTGCCGAGTTGACGCCAGAGGTAGCATGATGCAGCGCTGTGATAGCATCAGTTCCGCGACTGGCTGGCTTGGGCCGTTTGTCATTTTCGGGACCACTGTCCGCAAACTTCGGCTGGATATTGTTTGGATTTCCTTTGGGGGGCATCGGACTTGCACTGCCTGCGCCACCCGAAGAGGGCTTAGGCCCAGCACCAGAGGATGGCGTGGCAGCGCTCCCCATATGGGGTGAAGATGCGCCAAAGCCTGAGCCGGTGGGCATCCTTGTCTGAGAGGATCCGCCTACGCCAGGCGCACGAGTGGCGGTGCCCATGAACGTCCCTCCAGTTTCTCCTATAGCCTCGCCAGCGCGGGCTGCGGCAATCACGGGATTAGCAGCACCTCTAACCGCTTCTCCGGTGACGGACGCGGCACCCGCCAAGGCCATCCCAGCTCCTACGGCCGTAGCCAGCAATTCTCCGCCGCCGGAATTAAGAGAACCTTGCAAAAGACTTGCCGCCAGGCTAGGGATTTTGACGGCGAGATACCCAAAGATAGCCGCTTGACCCAAGACCAGAAGCGCTGTGTCGAAGGTGGGGCTTGCGGTTATCTCAGCGGGCCAGGACTGCGCGATGCCCATGCCGATACCGACAATCACATACAAAATCATCATGCGAACACCGACGGATATGGCGGCTGAAAAATACTTTTCAGCAAAAGAGGCCACTGGCCGGAAGGCGGAGAACCCAAGCATAATGATGCCGACGCCAAAAAGAATATAGCTCATGACCTGAATCACGATAAATTCCGCCGCCACAACAATAAATGCCAGAATAATTAATATCCCGAACAATCCGCCTAATATCATCACACCGGGATTTCCTACGAGGTCGCCAAGAATACCCTTCGATGCCATAGTCGCACCGATCTTGCCCATACCATTGACCAGTGCGGCTGATACGTTCATCCCATCGGAAAGTATCGTTCCTGGTGTAATTGGTGATATATGCGCCGCCCTAAAACCTATTTCAGCGAATGATGCAACTATATCGTGGAACCACGTTGCCCCGTTTTCGATAAACGCTAAACCAAAGGAAGCAAAGAGGATGGTCTTTACCAGTGCAGGAATAAGGCTATGAATATCGACCTTGAATAATACACGTTTTATTCCGAACCAAGCGATTTCAATAAGAAAAAGTGAAACCCAGAGACTTCTGGCGAGCGGCTGTACAACACTGAACCATTGCTGTTCTTGTGCTTGGTATGGCGCCAAAAGGCCAGTAGTTAAGGCTTTTGCCATAGCAACATCTGGTATGGTTAGTGTCATAATCATCAGAACGGCAACAAGGCATACACGCTTCTTGTCCATGGCTGGCATCCTACGGTATATTATTTGGGCTGTTGGTGACCGTGCCACCGCCCGTAAACGGTGTGGTAGGCTGACTAAAAAACTTCTTTGTCGCTCGTGTATTCTCTGCCTGATAAGCATTCTGACATGCCGCAAGCGTTTGTCGTGGCGTATTATTATTGCACCATTTTATTTCCTTGGTGCGCGCCGTGCTATGCTTTTCATACCACGCTACTTTGTGCATACCACTTGGTCCGTTATTATTCGATGAACAACCAGCCAAACCAACGACACAGAAAACAACGACAACTTTGCTTATTATATGCATGACCGTTCCTCCCTCATTACGGTATATTATTTGGGCTGTTGGTGATCGTGCCACCGCCCGTAAACGGTGCGGTAGGCTGACTAAAAAACTGCTCCGTCACCTGCTGATTGTTCGCGGTTTCTTGTAGATTGGTCGCCATATATTTCTCCGACGCGGCGTTGTATTGCTGCTGCGTGGCGAGCAGTTGATTGGCCTGGCTGGCTTCCGTGCCAGCGATGGCCGTGGCGGCTTGCAGTACTTGCAGTCGGCCCGTACTGGTGGCCCCGGCGGCGGTCGCGCTGTTGATGGCATTCTGGGCAGTCGTGTAACCATTCGGATTCAGCCCGGCCACTTGCAGCGCCTGCTGGATCGACTGGAGCGTGGAGTTGTCCAGGGTAGAGAGCTGGCCGTTATAGTTGTATCCGCTGCTATTCCATCCGGGGTACTGGTTCGAGAACTGCGATATGGTGTTTTGCAGGTTATAGGAATATCCCTGCATCTGCTGCTCCAGATTCGCCAGGTCCTGAATGGGCAGCAACGCAGTACTCCAGAGACTTTGCGGTACGGTCGCCAGATTCATGGCCTGGTCAGACACCATCTGAATCTGCTGCTGCAACTGCTGGGCCTGGCGAGCATACTGCATCATGGACGTGGTTTCCTGAACAAGCTGCTCCGCGAAAGTGGAGCCACCGTTTCCCATGACCGTTCCGGCCATGGCACAACCAGGCGCAACGAGTAAAGCCAGCAACACGAATTTCTTCATAGGAATCTCCTTTAGCCGCTGATAATGCGGACGGTATGGGGCATGATCTCGATGATCACCCCAGCTTGACGGGCTACGGCATACAGGCTGGTCAACCGGGATTGCATCAGCCAGTGGACTTTTGTATCTCCCGTCACGCCCACGCCCAAAGACACGGACAATCCAGTGATAGCTTTCACCGCCTTATAGAGCGGGGCCTTGCCACTGCCTACCCACTTGTTCGGGTGCCATTGGTCAGTGGACGCCAGCACCCCGGCCGGGAAGCCGGACGCCTGGAGCCAGGATTGTGACGGCCGCCCTTTCCTTGTGCCGTGTTCAGCCGTGGAGACAGGCACGGAAGTCCGCGCACGCGGTTTCTGCTGCACAGGTTGCATAGGACTGCCGGGGTTCACCTGTTGCACCTGCACAATGGGTACAGCGGGGATCGCTTGCAGGTTATTCACGGTCGCCGCGGTTATCGGAGCTACGGCCGTTACCGCTGGCGGCGTGTAGTAGACGATCATTGCATCCCCTCCCATTCCGTCGCCGCGTCATTCAACCCCTTTTTCCTTAACCAAACGGCAGGCCATACCCCGCCATACTCGGCCTTGAGACTTTTCACCATGTTTACGTCCTCCATCGAGGTCGCGCCGACAAACGCCAAGGCCACGGGTCCCAGCGTCAGATCCAGAACCCGCTCGCCGAGATCCGAGGTATAGAAGTAGTGCCGTTTTTTCTGGAGCATGGAGAGCATTTCAATTTGTTCATCGGAAAGGTTCATGTCGCGGTAGAACTGTATGCTCTGAGTATCCGTGGCATGAGTGTTGGGCAACAAAATCTTGGTCGCGCACGTCTCGCGTAGAATATGGGATATGGAGCTTTTCGCAGCTTCGGAAAGGCTCTGGGTAGCCAGTACGACATACCCGTTCATGGAGCGGATCGTGCGGAGCCAGACGGCCAGCTTTTCAGAGAACAGCTCATGAGCCAGGACGAACCACGCCTCATCCATCGGGATCATGACGGGCTGCCCTTTCAGGCGCTGGGTGATCCGCCGGAACATGTACAGCAGGGTCGGGATAACGAGCTTTGGCCCATGTTCCATCAAGTGCCGCATCTCAAAAAGCGTGAAATTACTCTCCTGGATAGCATCGCTTTCTGCATCGAGGATTCCTTCCTGGTAGTACGCCAGGGCCTCCTTGATGGCGGTGTCCTGTACGTTGGTGCAAAAGGCGGATAGTGAGCGCATATCCGGGTCGGCGACTGCGACTTTCTCCAATGCCTGGCGGATTTTCTTGCGCTGGGCCGGGGTGGGTGTCAAGCCATTGAGCACGAGCACGTCCTCGATCCAGTCCTTGGCCCAAGCCCGCTCCCCTTCGTCGTCCACATGCAGCAGCGGCGCAAGGAAAGGCGTCTCTTCCGCCACATTTTGCGAAGGGGTCAGAATATCGTAATAGGTTCCACCGGACGCTTCGCAAAGCGCAAAAGCTGAGTTCTTGTAGTCGAAACCGATGATCTCGGCCTTGGGATAACGAAGGTGCGAGGACATCAGCAGGTTCAGCAAGGTGCTTTTGCCTGCATCAACAGGCCCGGCAATGAGCGTATGGCCGTTACTGCCCACATGCAGGGACAAACGCATGGGAGTCGTGTCCGCTGCGGACGCGATGAGTAACGGCGGACTCTTCACTGGATAAAAAGGGCACGGGTGATACTCCGCACCCGGCCACACGGCCGTCGTCGGCATCAAGTCAGCGAGGCTCAGAGTGTGAATGAGTGGCCGCCGGATATTCTCGTGGCCGTGCCCTGGCAGGCTGCCGAGATAGGCTTCAATGGCATTGACCGTCTCAATGCGCGCGGGGAAGCCGCGCTCCATGAGCGCATTGCTGATCATCTTGGCGGACTCGTCCGCCACTTCCTGGCTGTCCTCCATGACAACCACTACAACCGTATAATATCCGTAACGCACTGAACCATCGTTATTCTCTGCGATGGCTTCTTCGGCGTCATCTGTCTGCCGCAAAGCGTGCCGGTCTGGCTTGGCGTCTGCTGCAGGCACCCCAAAAGCGCGCGCTGCCGAATCCATCAAAGTATGCCGTTTCTGGAACCAGTTTCTTGAGTAGATTTTTAGGTGATGCTCGGCCTCAACACTGTCCATAAAAATGAACCGGCTGTTCCACCGGAAGGTGAGGGGCAGACGGTCCAACAGACTAAGAATGCCGGGGTAATGAGCGGCCGGGAATCCGGCGGTAGTAATGACGCGCGTATGCTTTCCCCCGACAAGGGGCTTGAGACCACCCACGAGGTCGGCATAGCCCAGCACCGCATCGAGATAGGTATATTCCGGCCGCATGACCAGTGGGTGGTAGGTGCCGGTGATCGTGCTGTGGATATACGTCAGTAGCGCGTCATCTTCCAACCGCTCCAGTTTTAGCCTGCCGACTAGGACGCCGGTGGTGTTCTCAATATGGCGCTCAAAGGTCTCTATATGCTGATCTAGGGTTCTGGCTTCTTTTCTGACGGGATCGTCGATCAGCATATTCATGGCGCGCGCGGCATTGTCGCTGGGCGGTAGCCAGGTCAGGGTCAGGTAGTAGGCGCTTTCATAATGTTGGCCGACTTGCTGGTATTGCCTGCGGCGCTCGCTGTCGATGAGTTTATTGGTTCGGTCTGGGAAGGCCATACGACTCGCCGCCGGGTAATCCACTGCGGGCTTGCGGATGGCGTCGGCATGTAACAGCCAGCCATTGCCTACCCGCGCCAAGGCGCTATTGATGGTGGACGCCAGAGCGGCAAGGTCGCCCGTCCCGGACGAATCCGGGTCTGGTCCGTGATAGCGCCAGACGGCCATCAGGCTGCCCTCTTTCAGCAGCATCGTGCCGGGGTTGACCAGCATGGCGTAGTGCAAGAGGTCGGCCAGCGATGGTGCCGTGGATCGGTATGTCTTGGTAGCTAACATCAAATCCCCCTAACGCCGGATCAGGTTTTCCAGCTTTTCGGCCACTGCATAAAAATAAGAATACCCGGCTTGTTTACTCGGTGCCGCCCAAGGGCTGCTCTGCGCCCGGTAATAGTCGAGGTAAAAGCGCGCGCGCTGATAGACGGCGCGCATCTGCGGATCGCTCTTCGCCATCAGCACGACGACCGTTTGACCTACAATCCCCATAACCGCCCCGGTCGCCAGGGCCGGACCCGTCGCCAGGCTCATGATCGCAAAGGCCACCATGGCGTTGAGTATCACCAGCTCCCGTTCCCCGCCCGCCAGTAACGTAGGCAGCAACAAGCTGCGGTGGAACGGGAGCATTCGCTGCTGAGTGGTGTAAATGCGAGCCATGGCTTAATGCAGAATCGCGCCCGCAGCGCCGCTAAAAAATGTGGAATAAGCCGATGCAGCGCCAACCATGATGCTGCCGCCCGCCGCGATGCCCAGGATCCGGTGCATCGCCTCGCCATGCCTGCCACCTGCCCATAATCCGCCGGTAATGATAATGGCGATGAGGATGATGATATGTGCCGTAGGACCGGTCAGGTCCGTTTCGATATTGGTGAGTGCGGAGTCCCACGGCATCGTCCCGCCTCCCGCCGTCGCCGCATTGGCGGCGGTAGACCAGGCGTAACCGGCAATGCTTGCCGCCGTAGAAATAAAAAAGTTCTTCCAGTTGCGTTTTTTTTCTTGCCGTTCTTTCATGGTGATCTGCTCCTGTAACACAATAAGATGATGACATAGCGATGACTGAATATACTTATACCCCAGACACTTGCAAGACCTCCGTGATTTTGCGCTGTCCGCCTACCTTTTGCAGACTGATCACCATATCCACAACGCGGTGAATCAATCCGCTCATAGGCGGCGCTCCGGTGAGGGTGATCAGCTCACCGAGTCGGTCCAGGGCCTCCGGGGCACTGTCGGCATGGATGGTACCGATACCGCCGGGGTGGCCCGTATTCCAAGCCATGAGCAAGTCCAGTGCCTCTGGTCCGCGCACCTCGCCGACAATGATGCGGTCGGGGCGAAGCCGTAGGCTGTAGCGCAAGAGCTTGGTCATGCTGATTTCTTCCGACGTGCGGAGTGCTACGGTGTCCGCAATCTTGGATTGCAGCTCGATGGTGTCCTCAATGAGGATCACGCGATGTTCCGGGGTCAGCTCCGCAATAGCGGCCAGCACGGCATTAGCAAAAGTCGTCTTGCCGCTGGCGGTGCCTCCGCAAATAAGGATGTTCTTGCGGGTCAGGATGGCGCTTTCGATGACACTGTGTTGCTCTGGCGTCATACTCCCTTTCTCAACATAATCGGCAAGGGTAAACACGAGGAGAGCCTTTTTGCGTATGGCAAACACAGGGTTAGGCACGATAGGGGGTATTAACCCTTCAAAGCGGTTTCCATCCAGCGGTAGTTCACCCTCGACCACGGGGTGCGTCTCGGTCACGACGGTGCCAAGCATAGAGGCGATGGTGCCGATCAAGGTTGCGGCGGCCATGGGATCCATGGTGATTTCGGTTGGGAACTTGCCCCGGTCGATGGTATCCAGCCAGATCCGGCCGTCGGGGTTCAGCAGAATGTCGGTGACGCCCGGATCCTCCAGGAAGGCCGCGATGGGCCGCAGTTCCCTTGACAGCTTGTTCAGAGCCTTGCGGTGTATCTCCAGGTCTCGCATCGGGGTTGCACTCCTTCGTCCACCGCTCTAGTATAGATTTAGGATTGATTATGTCAATGGCCTTAAGAAACTATGCAAATTCATCATTTATGATAGTAATAAGAGTTTCAACCCTAATCAAAAAAGGGGCAGTTATCCCCAGCGCCGCGATCCCCATGATGCAAGACGCGGCCACGAAGCTCTGCAAAAAGCAGGGCTGTATTTTTATACAGCTTGAGTTGGGCGACGGCATCGTGCGATTCACCATTGAAGCGAATCCGCATGTGGGCGACTTGGGAAACTTGGTGGGGACCATCAAAAGTCTCTGGTCCAGAATGCTCCGACGTGACTTCGGACTAGATCAAGGGGTCTGGCTGCCGCGCTATTTGCTGGTATCTGAGCGCCCAGAAGGATTTGATAAAATTGAAGATGAATGGGTGAAAAAGATTAAAGACACTTTCACGGACCGCCCTGCAGACAAGGAGCAACCAACCGATGCAGACTGATCCCTATTTTGAATCCCTGACCGGCTACCTGGCCGCCTTGATCAAGCTGATTGCCCTGGGCGCGGCCGTCCTGGCGGTCGCTTCCGTCGCGCTGATCCCGGCGCTCGCGCATCAGCCCGTGCCGGTAAAGTTCCTGGTCACGGGTGTTGCCGGGATGATCCTCTGGGTTATCGCCTGGCGGCTGTTTCAGGTCGCCCTCTATTGGGTAGCGCGCGGCTTCTTTTTCCTGTTCCGTGATCTGCCGCTGCGGGCACTGCGCCGCGCTTCATATCGCGTCCATGCGTCGTTTCAGCGCCGCACTTAGGCCTGTAGGGCTGGTGGCCGGTGCCGCTGGCATCGGCTGGCTGGCGTGGGGCCACAATCCTTTCTGGATTGGCCTGACGCCCCTGGTCTTTTTCCCCTGGGCGCTGTCCCGCCATCGCTGGCAGGCGGGCCTCGTGGCGCTGGCGTATTACCTCGCCAGCTCGCGCGGCATTCCGGCCGGGGCGCGGGTGTTCTGGTCCCGCCCTGACGAATGGTGGATGGGGCCGACCATGTGGGTCGGCGTCTCTGTGCTGCTCGCGGTCCTCTGGGCGATCACCTGGAAGGCGGACGGCCGGGGCTACTGGTGGCGCGTCCCCGCCCTGCTCCTCCTCGATGCAGTCCCGCCGCTGGGCATCCTCGACTGGGCCTCTCCCTGGACGGCTGCGGGCATTCTGTTCCCGGACCTGGGCCTTATCGGGCTGGCGTTCACGCTGCTGCTCTGCGTGTACCTTGCCATGGCGGCGTCCTCCAGTCCGGCAAGGTCCGTGGCTCGGCTGGTATTCCTGGCGGCATTCGCCATTGCCGCCAACCTGTTTTATGTGCGGCCTATTCCACCCTCCGGCTGGCAGGGCATCAATACCCAAGTGCTGCCCTATAACGATCCATACGCAGTGCAAGCCGCCCTGTTGCACCAAGCCAGTGCAGCCGCACAACACGGCGCACGGGTCATCGTTCTGCCGGAGGAAGTCGCGGGGTCCTGGTTCTCCGGAACGTCGTTTGTCTGGCACAACTGGCAGGCCAACCATCCCGGTGTTACCGCGCTGGTAGGGGCTGCCTATCCTCTGCTCCATCACCGTTATCTCGATGCCATCATGGATACCCAGAGCGGCAAGCCCTGGGCCGCGCGCATCCCCATTCCGGTATCCGAGTGGCGGCCATGGTCTCGCCACTGGTCGGCGATAGCCCACTGGTTCGGCTCCGGGATCCGGCACCTGGACGGCCACCGCGTCGGCTACCTGGTGTGTTATGAGCAAGTGCTGATCTGGCCGGAAATCTCGCTGGTGGTGGAGCACCCGAAAGTGCTGGTAGCGGTCGCAAACGACTGGTGGGCCGTTCACTCCAATATCACGGCAATTCAACGTGAGGACGTGACGGTGTGGGCGCGCTTGATGGGGATTGCCGCCGTGCGGGCCGTCAATGTCTAGCGTCCGCACCCGTTTCCTGCGCTGGGGGGCCGCGCTGCTGGCCGTCATCGCGTTTGTCGCCTGGACCGCCCCGCACATCATGTACAACTTCACGCCCTCGATGCCGGTGGGATTTTATTGGACCTGGCGGCCGCACGGATCCATCAAAGCCGGGGATGTGGTGATGGCCTGCGTACCGCTGGACACTCCGGCCGCGCGCGAAGGCCTGCGGCGGCACTACCTGCCCATACACCAATTCGGAGAGCTGCGCTGCCCCGGTGGCGTGTACCCCGTCGTCAAGCCGGTGGCGGCCGTGCCTGGGGATACCGTAACGCTCTCAATGGCGGGGGTCTCGGTGAATCATCATCTGTTGTCAGACACGGCCGTCATCCAGACGGATCCGCAAGGCCGCCCCGTCTGGCACATGCCCTTGCGGACATATCGGGTACGGCCGAATCGGTACTGGTTGATCTCTGGCATGAATCGCCTGTCCTTCGACAGCCGGTACTGGGGACCTGTCACGCGGTCGGACATACTCCGGCGCGCCGCACCATTTCTAACGTTCGCATGGGAGTAGAGCGCGATGCGCAAGCTGTTCAAAATTGAGACAGACGATGATGTAGTCACATTGCACGAGACCGATGCGGAGCTACCTCTTTTTGAAGTTGGTGATCGGCTATTCCTCCCCGACAGCCTCAGAGAATACCTGGTGTGTTGCCGGTATTGGAGCCTGAAAATGGACGGCACGTGCGAACTAATTTATGCCCTGAGTTAGGGAGAACCGTATTATGCTGCTAGTTTCTGTCATTCAAAAATGCGCGGTGGATGTTGCCCCATCCACGATGACGGCCATCGTGCGCGCCGAGTCCGGCTTGTGGCCGTGGAGCATAGACGATGATACGACGGGCAAGTCCTATCATTTGCCCACGGAAAATGCCGCTATTGCCATGGCAAGGGCGCTGCGCGCCCAAGGTCACAACTTCGATCTTGGCCTCGCGCAAGTGAACATCAGCAACGTCCCGGCTGGATGGTCGTACCGCCAAGCCTTTTCGCCTTGCGCCAATGTCCGGGTTGGCAGTCATATCCTCTGGTCTGACTACCAACATGCGGCCGCGTCCTGGGGACCGGGATTAACGGCGCTCAAGCATAGCCTTGAGGCCTACAACTCCGGGCAGGACTATGGGGATCTGAAATATGTCGCGGCCGTTGAACATGCAGCCGGTTATGCGGTGCCCGCCATCGGGCCTATTGCCCTCAAGGCGCGCCCCGCTTCCGCTATGCCTGGTGAAGCCGCCCCGCCAACGGTGCAGAGCATGGAAACCAGCGGCTTGTCGCCATCGTGGGCCAAGTCGCAGGGGTTCAGTAAAGCGCCGACTGCGCCCGTGGTCAGCGCCGTCAAGCCCGTGACCGCCCCGGTCAAAAGCTCCGCCATAGACCTCAAGGTCCACCGTGCCGGAAAGCCAGCCTGATCTCGATTACGCCGTCGGCTCCTGGTGGACGCGGCGATGGGAAAAGGTGGATCCTGAGAGCGGTCAGCGGCGGTTTTATACCGCG
Source organism: Pseudomonadota bacterium (assembly GCA_021785795.1). The sequence goes on along the minus strand of JAJYEK010000042.1, from coordinate 9,061 downwards.
GAGTTGCGTCAGGACTTGTGGGGTGACTGGCTGTTCATTAAAGCCTGGGGGCGCATTGGACAAAAGCCGTCGCGCGTGGTTATTGTATCTGTAGCCGCGCCGGATGAGGCGCTGGAACTGGGTGATGGAGTGGCAAAAGTCCGGCGGCAACATGGCTATGAGGAGCAAAAATCATGTTAACATTTGGCAAAACCGTAAAATATTGTTCGTTTGTTACCTTTATAGGATTTTTATTTGGACTCGCTATATCAGATGGCTCTTTCTTGGCTGCCATAACACTAGGCTCAGTGAGCCTAATGATAAGCTATGCCGCCATAGTCACAACAGAAGTTCTAGCTTTGTTTGTTATCGCCATGCTTGGCATTAAGATCACACGGTAGCAACCAGATGAGTACACAACAAGCAAGCACCGAGGGCTAACGAACCGTGAATAAAGAACAATTCAAGCTAGTTGCAGGATCTATGCGTCTCTTTGGCATTACTTTATTTACGACTTTTGGGTTGCCGGTACTTACAGCGAGAATTACGGGAGCAATCCTTCCTAAAAATGGTCCAATACCCGCGCCGTGGCTATTTGAAATTGGTTTTTTTGGTTTGATCAACTCTGGCCTGGAATCAGCATATTTGTCGTGATGGCCATCGTCTTTATTTTCGTTATGACCCGACACTAATCCGGCTCATATTCATATTCCAAATCCTCATAAGCCTCAAGCGGCGGCGCGGGCGGCATGTCTGGCTCCGCCTCTCGTGTAGTCTCTGCCTCCGCTTCATGCCGCGCTACCGCCTGCTCCGTTACGTCGCTCACCGCCTCGCGCAGTGACTCTCCCTCGCCCATGGCGGCGCGCACGTCGTCCGCCAGTTCGTCCAGCAGCTCGTCATAGTCCAGCGTTGTATCCTTGGCATGGCTAATCGCCATTTGACGCGCTGCTTCGCGGGCGGCTTCGGCCAGCTCGCTAAAATCGCTACGGATCTTGGTTTCTGAATATTCGTTCAGAAAATCCCGGCAAACCTGAAAACTGTCCTGGGCATCCTCCGGCAATTCAACGCCCTTACGCGCCGCCACACTCGCAGCATATTCCAGCATTTTCGCAGTCGGTGGAATGGCCTGCATCATTTCCTGTATGGTCTCTTCCGACAGATAAACGTGGGCCTCACCGCGCGCGCGGGACAGGCCCACATAGCTCCATTCCCGGTCCACGCCAGGCGTGACCAGCAAGTGCGTGTCCTCGACGGTCATTCCCTGGCTCTTGTGGACGGTCGTTGCATAGGCATAGTCAAAGTCGGTAAAGGCATCCGCGCCGCTGGCCTGGAACTGTACGGCTTTTCCGCCGTCCGTCTCGGTCATCAAAAAGGCCTGACCATTGCGCTGCTCAATGCCCGTCACGGTCGCCGTAGTGCCGTTTCTCACGTCAAGCTGATAGTCATTGCGCGTAAAGCGGATCCGTTCGCCCACGGCAATTTCCCGCGTCTCTTTGGGAGTCACGAGATCCACGCTATCGCCCAGCCGCCCCTCGCTTTTGAGCACATGGCGGGCCAACATATTGAGGTCGTTCACGTCGTCATTGGTCCGGGCCAGCATCAGCCGCTCCTTGAGTGGCTGCGGGCTGTCCGCCCAGCGCGTCACCAGATCCGCGCGTGCTCCGATATTGTCCTCTGCGATATGCAGCCGCCCGGCCTTGTCCAGTCCGGCCAGAGCGGTCGCCGCCTCTCCGGTCGCCAGGTCGCGCACGGCCTGCCGCATCCAGGCCTCCCGCTGGCGGCGTATGCCGGTCAAGTCCGCCGCGCCGATCCGGTCCTGGATGGCCTTGAAAGCCCCGCCCGCCTCGATGGGCTGTAACTGCTGATGATCGCCCACGGCCACGATTTTCGCCCCGGACTGTTCGGCCATCTTGAGCAAATCCCGCATCTGCCGGGATCCGATCATGCCCGCCTCCTCGATGACGATAATGTCCTTGTCGGTGAGTGTCCGGGTAGGTGGCTGGTTGCCGCTGCCCTGTATTTCCTTGAGGAAGCTGTGCATGGTCTGGCTCTGTATGCCGGTGCCATCCTGCAAGTCCTGGGCGGTCTTGCCCTGCAAGGCAACGCCCTGGACGTTGAAGTCAGCCGATTCCCAAGTATCCCGCGCCGCATCGAGAAGGAAGCTCTTGCCGGTGCCCGCCATGCCGCGCACCAAGGCCACACTGCCGCTGTCGCGGGTGATATGACGCAAGGCATCGGCCTGCTCGGTGGTCAAGGTGGGCCGTGCGGCCAGCGTCGCGCCAAGCTGCGCGTCGTTCACGGCATGGCGCTTGTCCTCGCTCATGCGCTGGGCGGTTTCGCTCATGTCCTGTTCCAGGGTCAGCATGAGCCTGGTGGAGAATTGAGGCTCCGGGACTTCCGTGCCCAGCCCGGCCTCCACTACGCGCCGCTGCAAGCGCACCACTTCCCGGTCGCTCTTGAGTTCGGCCACGACACCCGCAATATCCTTGGTGTTCAATGCGCCTTGCGCTTCGGTAGCCACCTTCTCCCACAAGCGCCGCTCGTCGAAGGTGGATGATTGCTCCGTGAGCTGGTTGAGCATGTCGTCACGCTCGGCCATCTGCAGGCGCTCGACCGGCTGGCTGCGGTCTTTGTCCTGCCAGGCAAAACCCAACTCGGCCGCCTCCTGTCGCCATTGCTGACTCAATGCGGTCCGGTCCTGTGCGGTCTTGGCCTTGCGGGTCTTGAGGGCCACGGTGGCGCTCGCTTTCGCGCCGTTAGCGCCCATGCGCTCCAGCACGTCCTCGATCTGCGCCCGGCGCTTGGAAAAGTGTTTTTCCACCTTTTCCGAGACCCCAGACACGGCAAAGCTCTTGCCATCCCTACGGACCTCAAAACCCATTTCCTGCAAGCGTTCGGCCAGGGCGGCCCGGTAATAGGCACCGCTCGCCATTTTCCAGCGGTAAAAGTTCCGGCCGTCGATGGATCCCCAAGTGCCGTCCTGCCGCTCCGCCACGTTATGCACAAAACTGTGGGTATGGAGCTGCGGATCCTGCTCGCGGCTGGTCCCGTGCTGAAACGTGCTGACCAGCAGGCCGTTGACCTTTTCCTGGATAGCCCCGCCCTTACCGCGCCTGGTGAAACTGGCGTGGTCCTCCACGAATTTCAACGCTTCCGTCACGGCTTCATCGTGCGCGGTCGCCAGCTTGGCTTGCACGTCCTCCGGGGCCAATGCCCAGAGTACACTGACCGACTTCGGCGCGGAGAAGGTCAGATCCCATCCCGCCATGTGCTTGTCGCCCGCGTTTTGCACCAGGGCCTCCGGGATCGTGCCGTCGGCTCCGGGCTTGTAGCCGCGCAATGCGGCGGCAAAATCCTTCCGACTGACCGTGCCGGTCAACCCCAGAGCTTCCGCCCCTTTGCCCTGCCACTGGCCGGGCGGCTCCTGCCCTTTGAGGTAATAATCGTCCTGCTCCGCCAGGTGCTCGTAGTAAGCCTCTGCGGATGCGGCGGACCCTCTGGCGGAGATACTGAGCATCAGGCGCTCGGTTCTGTATCCGACGCAGGATTTATTGCGTCGTCATAAGCATCAAGGGGCGGCGCTGGCGGCATATCGTCCGGTTCCGCCTGTTTTGTTTTTGCGCGCTTGCTCTGGACTTTCTTGCGGACGGGGGCTGACTGCTCCTGTGCGTCTATCTGCTCGGCTTTTTTGGTACGTGGCCGCTTCTCTGGCTTCTCTGTAGTCGCCTGCGTCTTGGCGCTTTTTACTGGTTTTGGGGGTGTTATAGCAATCCCCTCATCTATTGCATCCATCCCATCCTCATGGAGTTTTTCGGCTCTCGGTGGCGGCTGGCTCACCCATGCGGACGGCTCCCACGCCTTGCGGCCTACTGGGTATTTATCGTGGACATACGGCCAGACCAACAGATACTCGTACTTGTCGCCAAGATGCAGCAAACCGCGCACACCGTTTTTGACCGGGCCTAACAACGTGGTCAACTCATCCGGCTTGACCACACGGTCCTCGACACGGCGATAGGAATGCGTACTTTGCTGATTGCCGTTGCCGCCGCCGTACACCGATGACGTGCTGGTGGACCGCTCGAAACGCTCAACTTCGCGCACACCAATCGTCTCGCTGATCCATCGCGCCGTATCGTTGCCGCCAATCTTCGTGAAGATGTACGTGCCGATCATCGAGGTCCAGGATTCCGCCTGGTCGCGCCCATAAATGTCGCGCAACTGGGCAATGTCCTGGATACCCAGCACAACGCGCACCCCTTTGGAGCGGCCTACCGCCACAATATCTGGGATCCAGTCGGCCTTTTTGAGCTGTGGAGCCTCATCAAGGAAGAGCCATATCCGCCGCTGTGTGGAGTCGTTCATGGCCGGGCTGTTGATGTGCGCTCCAGCCATCGACAACATCCCGTTGACGATGCTGTTCTGCATTTCCTTGAACTTCTGGTTGCCCTGCATGACGATAACGCGCGTACCCTCATAATCATCACGCAGCCAATCGGTAATGCTGAATCCGTCCTCCGCATTGCCCCAGACCCGCGCCATGTCGTGTATCTGTGCCATGTAGGATGCCAGCGTAATGAGAATGCTCTGGGTGGTCCGGCTGGCAATCTCTACGCTCCGCCACGCCTCCGGGTAGGCGGTCTCGATGATCTCCTGTAAACCTTCAATGGGAAGATTCAGCAAGACAGAAAGATCCCTCCATCCCCAGGGTTTTCCCTGCTGCTGTAAATGCACAATTAGGCCCGTAAGTACCAGCCTGGCGGCATTTGACCACATGGGATCATGGGATTCCAGAATCAGTCTGGCAGCCAGCTCACGCGCATCCGCTCCGCTGATACAGTCCTTGTACACTGCCCACTGAACGCTGCGCGAATCCCACGGCGCAATAAGAATGAACCGCTGTGGAAGCCGCTCTGTAAAGTACGCTTTGTTGTCGAACAGGATGACCTTATCGTTACGCTCAACGGCCTGTACAACCATCGGCATGATCACAGTGGTCTTGCCACCACCAGGACTACCGACGATAGCAAAGTGATTCGTTTCTCGCTCCATGGAGATCGTTATGTCTGGATGGATGCGGATGCCTTGTCCGGTTCTACGCACCGCCGCGCGCTCGGATTGCGTTGCGCTGCGGTGTGCCTTGTGCCGCTCAACGAGCTGGCGGCCACGGATATGACGCTCATAAGGGAGCGGCCTGCCAGCACCATAGGCCGCAACGCTACCAGCCGTGGTTCCAGCTACCAAACTCCAGAGCACATGGTCGCTGAAGCCAGCGGTCCATGCCGGATAAGTCGCGGCCAACGTCTGCCATGACATGCCGTTATCAGCAACCAGTCGCCACCCGAACCATGACGCCACATAGGCCACAAAGGCATTCATGGCGGGAAACTGTTTGATACCGTAATGCAGGGCTGGCGGCATTCCCCACGTCAAGACAAAGACGATCCCGGTGATGACTAAACCGCCTACGATGAAGGCTACCAGCGCCTCCAGAATGCGAACTGGTGGCCGATGATAGGTTGGGTTGTCCCGTTTGCGTAATATGCTGCTCATCAGACTGGCTCCAGATCATCTATGCCAGCCTGCACTTTCTCCAGCATACTCTTGAGTTCTGAAACGCCTTTGTCGATGCGGTACACCCGTTCATCAAGTCGATCAAGAATGCGGTCGTTGACCGTCCGCTTAATCTGTTCATCAATGGCCGCCCTGATCCAGTCCACAACCGTTTGATGATTCTTCTTGGCATTGGCCTCAACAATCATGAAAACGCCTTCTTCCATGCGAACAGTGATGCGTTTGACCATAAAACCTCCGGCTGCCATCTGGCTGTCAAATCTTGATGCCATGATGCTAAAAGATGCTACTTATAAAATCAATAAGATGCTACGCCAAAGATGCTCAAAGATGCTATGTGGCTGCCATGCTGTTTTGAAAAATTGATGGGATAGAAGGGGTTGGAAAATCGGTCCGGCACCATAGGTGCAACAGGTGTGAGGCTTTTTGCTGTGGTCCCCCGCTGTCCCCGATGTTCGATGATGGGCACGATGGTCTGTCCTGTTTGCCTGCCTGCGATACTGGCACTATAGTTCCGGCTGGAACCACTCGCAAGTCAGGGGATCATGGGATGATAGAGCAGGAACAGGTGAATGCAGCAATCGAGGCGCTGGAGCGGGCCAAGGAACAGCCGCCGGTGAAGTCCTACGCAACACAACGGGAAGCGGTCGAGGCCATGCGAGATCACATTGTGGATTTGCACAAGCGCGGTTGGTCCATTGCTGCCATCGCCAAGGTGATCAGTGAAGCCGGGATAAAAACATCTCCTGCCGTAGTCGGTAGTGTCTTGAAACCACGGACCCGTCGCCAGCGCAAGAAAGCTCCGTTTCCACAGTCAGAGCCGTTATCCACATAATCCACGGCCCGAAGCCCAGACAACAAAGGGGGTCCAACCGGACCCCCGGCGGCCGTCTGGGTTGTGGTCGGCAAGCCGGGGCGTGGCCCGGCTGGTCCCGCGTAGCGGGAGCCGTCCACAAGGCGGTGGAGTATGTGGGTAACGGCGGGTTGCCGGGCTTTTGATCCCGTGGGCGGGATCAATCAATCATGTGTGCCCGCGTAGCGGGTCTGCCTTGACGGGCTGGGAGACAGGGCCACAATCGTTGATGCCGGTAGCGACAAGGAACGCGCCGGACGGGACTCGAACCCGTGGCCTCCCCCTTCTGATGAGGGTGCTCTATCCGTCTGAGCTACCGGCGCGTAAGTTCCCTGCCCTGTCTCCCAGCCCGTCAAGGTCACACATTCCGCAGCAGGGTGGGACGGGAGCAGATTCAATCCCCGGCCGCGCGCGGCCGGTCCTTTGAGGCGCGTTTGCACGTTCGCTAACCTGAGTTATAATTGTCATTAATGAGGCAGTGGCCGATTTACTAATCGGCCTTCTGAAGCCCTTATCCAGGAGGGCGCTGCCGATCAGCCTGGGACTGCAAGCCCGCCTTCTGGCGGGCTTCGCTTTTCCCGCTATGCGGGAATCAATCCAGTCCCCGGCCGCGCGCGGCCGGTCCTTTACGCGCTTTCCTGCCTTCTGCCGCTGTCCTCAATATCAGCGGCGGCGGCCTTTCGGCCGCCGGGTTCCTCCCTTTTATCCAGCTTTCTGCGCCGCGCTCGCCTCTAGCATCTGGGCCAGGTATTCGGCTGCGCGCTCGGCCTGTGATGCAGCAGTCATCACGGCGCGCTTATCGTTCTCCAGAATCTTGAGCCAGTCGGCGATATAGTCCGCGTGTGCCTCCAGCGTCGCCCCTACCAGGCCAAGGCTGGCGCATAAAAAGGCGGTGCCTAGCTCGGCGATCAGTTCCTCGAACGCATAGGCGCGGTCTCCAAAGCGCTTCCCATATTCGCGGGCCAGGCGGTTTTTGTGGCCGGTCCAATGGGTCAGCTCGTGCAATATCGTTGCATAGTAGTTTTCTGCGCTCTGGAAGCGGTCAAGGCTCGGCATCTGCACAAAATCCATGGCCGGGCTGTAAAAGGCACGAGTGCCACCGTGCCGAACCTCTGCCCCGCTGGCGGTGATGATCGCCTCTGCGTCGGCAATGGGTGAGAAGGTCGGCGCTTTGGGTTCCGGCAACCCCTCCAGTCCGTCAATCTGGGCCACGTTGAACAGATAAAAGGCTTTCGCCACCATCCGGCAGCGGGTGCCCTTTTCTTCGTCGCTCTCGGTCTCCTGGTTCTTGTCCTCGATGGGCTTATAAAACATGCCCAGCGTGGATTTCTCGCCCTTGCGGACCTGTCCGCCTTGCTCCTGCGCCTGCTTATAGGTCATCCATGCGTTGACCTCGTAACCCTTACGGGCGGCGGTATTCCAGAGCGTCAAAATGTTAATGCCTGCATAGGCCTTGCCGGTGCTGTAATTGTACGGGATGCCAAGGCGCAAGCTGTTATCCCAGAGGGCGTCCAAGCTCTCGCGGCCGCCTTCGATGGCGGTCAAAATCTGGGCGGTGATTTCTTCGTGTAAGTCTTTCATCTGGTCGGCTCCTTGAATCATGGGGACTTGCCCTATTGCCTGCCCTCCATGTGGTTTATTATTACGGATTCCGCGGAATCTGTCAAGCGTTTAGCTGATTGTTTTTATTAAATGTTCCACGCGAATCAATAAGATGACCCGGTTTATTGGAAAACAATAAAAGGTTGGAGCTAAGGTGATGTTAAAAGGCGTAGGTGTAATAATTAACGTGTCGGTTGATGCCTGAGAGCGCCGCCACGATGTTTACCGAGTGGTGTTAGTTTTTCGGCGCGTACACTAAACCTGCCATTAGCAGAACAGCGATAAAAGTGGTTATAACGCTAATGTACAACCGATATAGCCGTTATCCACATATTCCACGGCCCGAAGCCCAGACAACAAAGTGGGGTCCAACCGGACCCCCGGCGGCCGTCTGGGTTGTGGTCGGCAAGCCGGGGCGTGGCCCGGCTGGTCCCGCGCGGCGGGAGCCGTCCACAAGGCGGTGGGGTATGTGGGTAACGGCGGGTTGGCAGGCCTTTGATCCCGTGGGCGGGATCAATCAATCCATGTGTGCCCGCGTAGCGGGTCTGCCTTGACTAGCTTGGTTACGGGGCCACAATCGTTGATGCCGGTAGCGACAAGGAACGCGCCGGACGGGACTCGAACCCGTGACCGCCCCTGAGTGAGAAGAGTGCTCTATCCATCTGAGCTACCGGCGCGCAAGCGCCCTGCCCCGTATCCAAGCTAGTCAAGGTCACACATTCCGCAGCAGGGCGGGACGGGAGCAAATCAAATCTCCGGCCGCGCGCGGCCGGTCCTTTTCCTACGTTTTCGCCTCGTCACTTCCGTGATATATTTGAAAGTTAATCAGGCAGAAACAAACCCATACAAGTTTGTTGAGTGAAGCCCTTACCCAGAAGGGCGCTGCCGATCAACCTGGGGAAAGCAAAGCCCGCCTTTCGGCGGGCTTTGCTTATGGGACCACCGCATAAGCCGTCGCCTGCCCGGCGGATGCCGGGCAGGCCTTGCCGCGTGAGCGCGGCTGCGGAGCTGTCCCGTGAGCGGGACAGCAGTCTCTTTTTTAGCTTTCAAACA
>JAJYEK010000211.1 GCA_021785795.1 Pseudomonadota bacterium | reverse complement strand
CTCGCGTTTGGTCTTATAGCCGGTGATCTTAAGCGCTTGCGACATAAGCTTGTCCCGGATGACGATGTTGGTGCGCATGGGTACCTCAATGTGTATTGTTTAACAGAACTATACACATCACAACAGGATCCTGCAAACCCCGTGACACGTTCCTGCATAACCTGGCGATGGGTAGCAACCAGCAGGAGACAGCCTGCGTTTTTACCCCGTATCACGCATTGGGGATGTCCGCTTTGAAGGGAATTGGACTACGGTAGGGAATGACCATTTTAGTTCAGTTCAGGGCCTATCTCGGCTTCCAATGGAGTCATATTGGAGTCCCGCGCCGCAAGGACGGCGAGGGCAAGGAAGATCCAAGCGTCTTTGGGTTGAGCGAGAACGCAATCAGCCTGGCCTGGTAGCTTGTCATCCGCGCCACGGAAATAGAAGGGCTGACATTCCACGATCTACGGCATGAGGCGATCTCGCGGCTCTTCGAGCGCACGGATCTCGATGCCATGGAGATCGCCCGGATCTCGGGACATCGAACACTTTCGATGCTGAGTCGGCATACCCACCTGCGGGCGCATCACCTAGCGCGGTAGCTGGATGGGGTGTCGCGTGGACGCATACAATGCAAGCAACCGTGCTGACCGGTGTTATCAGGCTGCCCGGCTGCCCCCCGACCGAATCTCCTCCAGCAGCTCCGGATGATGCTCGAGCAGCCTCAAGAGCTTCACGAGCGCCACCGGCGGCTTGGTCTTGCCGTTCTCGTAGCGCGAGAAGGCATTGACCCCGCCACCGAAGATCTCCGCGGCCTCGCGCTGGTCGAGGCCGAGCTGCTTGCGAACACGGACAATGAATTCCGGATCGACGATCGAGGCGTTGACCTGCTTGTTGAACTCCAGCATGGCCGCGCTCACGCGCGCCGCTTCTGCTGCTTCCAGAATGGCCTCGCCGCACGCCGTGCAGTAGTCGCCGGTCACAGCCGGGATGGTCGTCGTTTCGCCCTTGTAGGTATAGGGCTGGTCGCGGGTGTCGTGCACCAGCGCGGCCTTACCGCAGATCGGGCATTTCATTTCTCGTTCTCCTATCCGTTTTCTGGATCTCCTGATCGATGTCATCAGAGCGCCTTAAACGATACGATCAACAGATCCTCAACCACCGTCAGTTTCACGTAGACCTCACCGGCGCTCGTCGCCGGCCGGTACACGTCCTGCCACACCATGTGGTCGGCATACGTCGTCATGCTCTTGTAGAAGTCACCCGGCCCGAGCGCCTGGATAACCTCGACGATCCCATCCAAGTCAAATCCCAGGGCCGCACCTCCGGCCAACGCCGACACCGTGAACCGCACCTTTCCTGCCGCGATCAGGGAATGCACGATCGGCAAAGCTATAGTGCGGTTTATTCTTTTCCATGGCCGGATAATAACCTATTGGGTTATTTTTGGCAAGTAGGTTATTTTGGGTGTTGGGTGAGCGGGCACCCCATTAAGTACTGACACCGTCAACATTTCCGCTGCACTTGACAGTGTCAACAATCGAGGCCGATCCCATGGCAGCACAGCAAAACAGCAAGGCCGCCGCGAATACCTGCGATGCGAGGCAGCTGTTAGGCTTAGCGTAGGCCGCGGCCCCGTTACTATGTTCCCGCCCCTACAATAGGGGTCTCGGCCAGCCCGGCCCGGTCCCCGCGACGGATCCGGCAACCCGTCTGGCGCGAAAACAGGTGTCGGACGACAACCGCCCGGATTCCCGCCGGACCTGTTTCCGGACGACCGCCACCGGGACGCGGCACGGTGCGTCCCCGACGCACCCATCGAGACCGAGGCCGCGGAATTTCGCGAGCGCCATCGCGCGGGGCGCGCTACGAACAGAACTATGATCCCGGCGGAACGGATACGGCGGTGATCCACGGCTCCAGCCGCTTGCCAAACGCGACCGACACCTCGTACCGTGGTGGGCTCGGGGTTCCGCTATGCCCAGATGGGTCGAGCCATGGCAGAAAGGCACGCCGGTAGGCGCGCGGCACGTTGACTTCGTCGATAGCAAGACCGCTGATGTATCCGGACAGCCGCGGCCGGCCATCGATCTGGACGATCCGCAGCGACACCTGGCCGCGCATGAGGGCGTACTTCGTGCGGTCGGGATATCGGGCCCGCAGCGCCTGGGCATCCCGCCCGGCGTCCACGACAAACAGCCGGCTGCTCTGGGTCTCTTCCCGGCTGAGCAGTGCAGTGGCATTGCGCACCCGCTGCTCCAGCACCTTCTTCGAAGGATCGGCTGCGCGCAGCGCCTGCGCATCCTGCAGCTGCTTGCGTGCGTCATCGAGCACCGTCTGGTACGCCGGACCGGCCAGCTCCAGCACCAGCAACACCTCCTTGGAAAGCACCTTCCGATAATACAAGCGGCCTTCGGCGGTGTCCGCCGGTTTCGATACGTCAAAGCCCAGCGCCGCCAGCTTGGCCTTATTGAGCCAGGCCGGCGTACCGCCGGAATAGCTCGCCGCCGCCCGGGAAGCACCGCCGACCGCGTCTTCGAGCACCCGCCATTCGAGGCGCAGTGCCAGTCCGCTGTTCTCCCTTCCGGCCACGGCGTAAGCGGGCAGCCGGAGTTCGCGCTGAGACAGGACCAATGTTCCTCCCGGAGTCCCGGAGCGGTTGTAGACCACACTCAGCAGCAGTACAGCATTGGTGACCAGAATGAGCGCTACGCCCGCAAGCGCGGCGTGCATGCGCGACCAGCGGATCATGGCCTGCTCCCTCGCTCCAGACGGTACTTCATCGTCCGTAGCCGCCGTAGCACCAAAATGACGAGGATGGCGATCAGCCCCAGCACCAGAAAGAACAGGTACTTCGGCATCACCGCCCACCACCAGTCGAAGAACTTGGTGTAGAGAAAAATGACGAAGAAGACCACACCGGTATTCAGTACCTCCGGCCACTGTCGACGCGCACCGAGCCAGATTGCCGCGGCGCTGACTGCGAACCCGACCAGCTGATACATCCCCTTTACCACACTCGGATCGAAATCGAAGTAGCTCGCCTGCCCCCAGTTGGCGAGAACCAATACCGGCAGCAGGAACGCGAGCAGCCCGAAGACATGGTATAGGGCGGCAAACCGCGGAAAGCGCGTATGGTCGATGAATTGCGGCACGAGAAACAGCGCGATCGCCACAGGAAAAAAATTTTCCGGACGTTCGCCGAAATACAGCCAGTACACGCCACCCCATGTTCCGGCGAGGGCCGAGAAATAGGCAATCACGCACAGGATGCCGGTCGCCAGCAGCAGCGGAAGGTCGCAGCTGTAGGCCAGAAGCAGTGCCAGCCCGGCCCACGGAATCAGCGCCCTGTCGGAAGGAGTCACGTTGAAAATGCGGCCGAGCATCGCGATGTCGAGCACAAAGCAGGCAAACGCCACCATTGCCGCCAGCTTGGTGAAGTAGCCGGTGCCGTCTCGCCCCTGGATCCAGACCGTCGCCGCAAACGAACCCAGCGCTGCCAGAAGCAGCGCGGCCACCTGCGCGGCCATCGGCAACCGCCCCCAGAACTGATTGAAGAGAAAGACGACGCTGGCAGCCAGCGCGAGCGCACCCAGGAACGAGGCAACACGCAGGCCCAGCGAGAGCTGCCTGGCGTGCACGTCGTGATCGATGTCGTAAGCCCGGGTGTACTCCGCGAACAGGCGGCTGTGATATGCGGCGATCGCCTGGCGCTGCGCCGCCGTGAGTTCCACGATGCCCTCGCCCTCCAGGCGCTCCAGCTCGCGCTGGAAATTCCTGATCTCGTCGGCGCGCTGCTGCGCCTCGGTTCGGGAAGGAGCGCGGCTCACCAGGTTTCCCCCCTGCAACGCCAGAGTCCCCGCCATGGCCGCCACGCGATGCGCCCGGCACGCCACGGAAAATCGAGCCAATCGGTTCCGGCGCCTTTCTTTGAGACTGCTCTTGTCCTTACCCCGGCTCGGCGTCAAACAGCATATCACGCGCACGGATACCGATGCACCGCATGCCGATGGTCGTGACGCGCCGAGAAGCCCAAACCGGCCCTTCACGGCAGCGCTCGAGCCCAGAACTGTGCTCACGCCCCTGCGTCACGGGGTGCAGCGCAACCTCCTGAGGCCGTGCCAGGTCGCTCCAGACCAAGGACAGGGAAACCACATTGAAAGCCGGGTTTTTCCTTAATCTATCCGCAATCTGTACCCAATCTGTAATCCCCGAACTGCTAGCATCCACACGGTACTGGATGAACGGGCGAACGGGGCAGTGCCTGAGCATCGATGCCCGCGAGGCTGCGTCGGGCCGGTGCATTCCGGAAAAAGGTTTTCCGCTCACAGGTATCCATCATTTCAATGGAGGAGACAGAATCATGAAGAACCATCCCATACATCGTCCCCGCCAGATTGGCAGGGAACTGCAGTTCGTCTGCGTTGCGACGATCCCGGTGCTGCTGGCAGCTGGCTGGTCAGCATCGGCCCGCGCGAGCACGGTGGGCAACCCCGATATTGCATATGTGGAAAACGCACTCTCCGGCGCGCCGGTGGCCCTGTACCCCTACGGCACTCTGAGCGCGAGCAGCGTGTCACCGTGCTTCGGATCGACCTGCCAGAACACGCTCGGAAATCCGTTCACGACCGTCTCGAACTCGTCATCGATCGTGGCCGGAATCGGCTCGGCAAAGTCGGCCGCGGATCTATCTACCGGCGTGCTGCAAGCCTACGCGCAAGAGGACGGGACAACCGGGTCCAGCGCCGCGGCCGGCGCCGGTTTCTGGGACACGCTGACTTTCTCCGGCGTGACGGCCGGCGAGACAGCAACGCTCAATTTTAGCGTGTCCGGAAGTTTTACCGACGTTGGTTTCGGCGGGGCCTGTGCAGGGTACCTCGTCGGCTTGACGGCGGGGTCGACCTGCGGCTCCGGTTCGGGTTCCGACCCCTTCGGATCAGGCGTGACGGTGCTCAATGCAAGCAATCCCTCCGAAACCCTGTCGCTGTCGATCCCGCTCGCCAACAATACCCCCACCGAGATCGCCTTCGCTCTCGGCGCCGCGGCAAACAACAGCTTCAACATCGCGACCGCAGACCTGTATGACCCTCCGCATGTCACGCTAACCCTGAACGGACCCGGCTCATACACCTCAGCATCCGGTAAATTTCTTACCAGCCCGGTACCATTGCCGCGTGCTGCGTGGCTGTTCGCATCCGGCCTAGTGGGGTTGCTCGGCATTGCCCGGCGGTACACGCGGGAGCAAGACTAGATCCCGGGCGGCGTCCAGCCGGGCACAGGGGCCGCGCCACCAGATTCGGCTTGCTTCAGACATGGCTAGACTGACGGCAGGAAGTAACGCAATCACGCGCCGTCACGGCAGCCCGTACCCGGTCACGTTGCCGGCGCAGCAACCGCGGGCGCGCCCCCAATATGCCGATGGTGCAAACGGGAGGATGGGTTTCGCCGGCCCGCCCCAGCGCCCGCCGTGCCGCGAGAATTCCGTGCCGGAACGTCTATTCTGCAGGTGATGGCCCCATAGCGGCCCGCAGCGGCGCGCATTCCCCGGAATTCCCGGAACCCATTCCGCACTTCCTTTCGACGGCCCCTGATAAAACTGCACTGTCCTGGCCGCGACCCCTCCTCGCACTATCTTTCGAAGGCTCCGAAACGCCGGAACGCAGCGCAATAGGCACCGGCGCCATGGGATGGCGAAAAAACGTGGCGATCATGGCAATAAAAGTACCGGCGGAACAAAGCGCTCTGCGATCGTCCGCACAGCAGGGATTACGCCGACAGACCGGTTCCATCGTGACCGGCAATGTAAACGGGTCGCTGATCCAGGGTCCGCCAAGTGACCTGTTCACCGCTACCACCGGCGCAGCGGGCACAACCCGCTCATCAAAACGCCGGGCGCTAACGCAGCAAATACTTCACAAACCGCCCGCGTAGGCGGACAGT
>JAJYEK010000041.1 GCA_021785795.1 Pseudomonadota bacterium | reverse complement strand
CTGCTTCAGCAACTCACGCATGTTCTGGGCTCCGGCACCTGAGGCCGCCTGATAGGTCATGGCCGTCATCCACTCGATCAGGCCCCGCTCGAACAATCCGCCGAGCGCCATGAGCATGAGGCTTACCGTGCAGTTACCGCCGATATAGTTGCGTACCCCCCGTTTCAGGGCCGTGCCGATCACGTCGTGATTGACAGGATCCAGGATGATTACGCTGTCGCGATCCATGCGCAGCGTGGATGCGGCGTCGATCCAGTACCCTTTCCAGCCGGCGGCCCGTAACCGAGGGTAGACCGCCGCGGTATAGTCTCCGCCCTGGCAGGAGATGATGGTATCCATGGCCGCGAGTGCCGACGCGTCACGGGCATCCCCGAGCGGCGGGATATCCTTGCCTATGGCCGGCCCTGCCCCACCCACCTGCGAGGTTGAGAAGAACACCGGATCAATCAGGGCGAAATCGTCCTCGGCGCGCATCCGCTGCATCAGCACGGAACCGACCATGCCGCGCCACCCGACCATGCCAACCCGCATCATAAAAACACCCCTACTCGCTTACCCGACCTGCCAAAAAATCGATCCGGCCCGGCCGGAAACCGCCCGGGCTTTTTTTCGCCTACCGGCGCATTGCCGTTACCACCGCCGCGCCCATCTGCGCCGTCCCAACCCGGGTACAGCCTTCCGTGAAAATATCGGCGGTGCGCATGCCCTGGGCCAGCACCGCCGCGACCGCCTGTTCGACACGCAACGCCAGGTCCGGCCGGTCCAGAGTGTATCGCAGCAGCATTGCCACAGACAGGATCGTGCCCAGCGGATTGGCGACACCCTTGCCGGCGATGTCCGGGGCGGAACCATGGATCGGTTCGTACATGCCCTTGTGCGCGGCATCCAGGGAAGCCGAGGGCAGCATGCCAATCGATCCGGTAAGCATCGCTGCCTCGTCCGAGAGGATATCACCGAACATGTTCGTCGTGACGATCACGTCGAACTGCTTCGGCGCGCGTACCAGCTGCATCGCCGCGTTGTCCACATACATGTGCGTCAGGCTGACCTGCGGGTAGTCCCTGGCCACTGCACTGACAACCTCGCGCCACAGCTCCGTGCACTCGAGCACGTTTGCCTTGTCCACCGAGCAGACACGCCGCCCGCGCTTCATGGCGGTGTCGAACGCCACCCGCGCGATCCGTCTGATCTCCGACTCGGAGTAGACGAGCGTATTGAATCCCTCGCGCTCGCCGTCGGCACGCACGCGCACACCGCGCGGCTGGCCGAAATATATGCCGCCGGTAAGTTCCCGTATGATCATCAGGTCGAGCCCGGCGACCACCTCTGGCTTCAGGCTGGAGGCCGAAGCGAGCTGCGGATAGAGCAGCGCCGGGCGCAGATTTGCGAACAACCCCAGCTCCGAGCGCAGTCCCAGCAACCCCTTCTCCGGACGCAGCGCTATAGCGAGCGATTCCCACTTGGGCCCGCCGACGGCTCCGAGCAGCACTGCATCGGCCGCGCGCGCGAGGCGCAGCGTGTCCTCCGGCAGCGGCGTGCCGGCCGCATCGTAGGCCGCGCCACCCACGAGCGCGTGCTCCAATTCGATGCCCAAGCCCTCCGAGCGCAGCGCTTCGAGCACTTTCACCGCCTCGGCCATGATTTCCGGGCCGATCCCATCGCCCCCAAGCACTAGCACCTTATGACTCATCGGTCAGCCCCCTGAAATCGACGACAAACGATGGCACCATACCCCGGGACATCCCCTTTCCGGACCGGTCATGCCTGGCGGAACAGCCACGGGGCCTCCTTTCGACGCCGCACTTCATAGGCTTTGATCTCGTCGACATGCTCGAGGGTGAGGCCGATGTCATCCAGGCCGTTGATGAGGCAGTGCTTGTGGAACGGATCGACGTCGAAGTGCATGATCTCGCCCGACGGCGTAGTGGCCGTCTGCCGGCCGAGATCGACTACGAGCCGGTAACCCTCGTGCGCATAGGTCTCTTCGAACAGGCGTTGAACCTTTGCCTCATCCAGAACCACGGGCAGCAGTCCGTTCTTCATGCAGTTCTGGTAGAAAATGTCCGCGTAGCTCGGGGCAATGATCGCGCGAAAACCGTAATCCATCAGAGCCCATGGAGCGTGCTCTCGCGAAGACCCGCAACCGAAGTTGGCGCGTGCCAGCAGGATGCTGGCGCCGGAATAGCGCGGCTGGTTCAGCACGAAGTCGGGGTTGAGCGGCCGGCCGCTGTGATCCATGCCGGGTTCGCCCTGGTCCAGGTACCGCCAGGAATCAAACAGGTTCGGACCGAACCCGCTGCGCTTTATCGACTTGAGATACTGCTTGGGAATGATGGCGTCGGTATCGACGTTTGCCCGGTCCATCGGTGCCGTGATGCCGCTCAATGTCGTGAATTTTTGCATGATGACTCCCGCTGTGTTTGCGCGTGACCGGGGACACCGCCGGCATCGCGTGTGCGCCGGCCGGCGTTGCTCACCGCCAGCTGCGCACGTCGACAAAATGTCCGGCGATCCCCGCGGCCGCGGCCATTGCCGGACTGACCAGATGGGTGCGCCCGCCGGGGCCCTGACGTCCCTCGAAGTTGCGGTTTGACGTGGAAGCGCAGCGCTCTCCCGGTTCCAGGCGGTCGGCGTTCATCGCCAGACACATCGAGCAGCCGGGCTCGCGCCATTCAAACCCGGCGGCCGTAAACACCTTGTCGAGGCCCTCGCGCTCAGCCTGGGTTTTGACTGGCCCGGATCCCGGGACCACCATGGCGAGCTTTATGTTGCGCGCGATGCGCCGGCCCTTCACCACGGCGGCGGCGGCTCGCAGGTCCTCAATGCGCGAATTGGTACAGGAGCCGATGAACACCTTGTCGATGGCAATGTCCTGTATCGCCGTCTCCGGCGCCAGACCCATGTACTCGAGCGCACCGAGCATGCTCGTGCGTCGCGTCGCATCCGCCTCGCGCGCGGGATCGGGTATCCGGCCGTCGATCGCCACGACCATCTCGGGCGAGGTGCCCCAGGTCACTTGTGGCGCGATCGTGGCAGCGTCGATGGCGATTTCACGATCGAACACGGCATCCGCGTCGCTGTGCAGGCCACGCCACGCGGTCTGCGCCTCGTTCCACAGCTGCTGCGACGGCGCATACGGGCGGCCGCGGAGGTAATCGATCGTCTTGTCGTCGACGGCGATCAGCCCCGCCCGCGCACCCGCCTCGATAGCCATATTGCACACCGTCATGCGGCCTTCCATGGACAGTGACCGGATCGCGGCGCCGGCAAACTCGATCGCGTAACCAGTGCCCCCGGCGGTGCCGATGCGGCCGATTACGGCAAGTACGATGTCTTTGGCAGTAACGCCGAAGGGGATCTCGCCGTCGACGCGCACCCGCATGCTTTTCGACTTTTTCATGAGCAGGCATTGCGTCGCCAGCACATGCTCCACTTCCGAAGTCCCGATCCCGAAGGCGAGCGCGCCGAATGCGCCATGCGTCGAAGTATGGGAATCGCCGCAGACCACCGTCATGCCGGGCAGCGTCGCGCCCTGCTCCGGACCGATAACATGCACGATGCCCTGGCGGGGATCATTCATCCCGAATTCGGTAATCCCGAAATCCGCGCAGTTGCGGTCGAGCGTCTCGACCTGCAGCCGCGCCACTGCGTCACTGATGCCCTGGCGCCTGCCGGTGGTCGGGACATTGTGGTCGGCAGTGGCAAGGTTGGCGTCCGCGCGCCACGGGCTGCGGCCCGCCAACCTCAGCCCCTCGAAGGCCTGCGGACTCGTCACCTCGTGCACGAGGTGACGGTCAATATAAATCAGGGCGGTGCCATCGGGGTTGGTGCGCACCACATGAGATTCCCAAAGCTTGTCGTACAGTGTCTTTGCGCTCATGGCCGCATGCTCGTGACTGAAAAAGAAAAAGACTATCGGGGATTGTTGCGTCCATTTTAGCCACCGGCTATAAATAACACAAAGTCATATTTATTATGAAAATGATTCCATTGTGTTATGAATATCGCTGATCTGTCGACCTTCCTGGCTGTCGCCGAAAGCGGTTCGTTCTCGCGTGCGGCGGAACGGAGCTTCCTGACCCAGCCGGCCATCAGCAAACGCATTGCCGCGCTCGAGGCCGAACTCGGCGCCCGGCTCTTTGACCGCGTCGGACGCCGGGTCCAGCTCACCCCCGCCGGCACCGCGCTGCTGCCGCAGGCGCGTGCGATTCTGGATGGGGTCGGTGAAGCCAGACGCCGCATCGCCGCCCTGTCGATCGATATCGCCGGTCCGCTCCGCCTCGGCACCAGCTATCACGTCGGCCTGCACCGTCTGCCTCCGGCACTGCGCCAGTTCTACACGGCGCACCCCAAAGTCCAGCTCGACCTGCGCTTCATGGACTCGGAGGCAGCCTGCGGTGCGGTCGAACAGGGCGAACTCGACCTGGCGGTCGTAACCCTACCGCGCGGCACGAACCCGCGCCTGCGACAGGAAAAGATATGGGACGATCCACTCGAAATCGTGGTCGCCACCGCCCACCCGCTCGCCGCCGCCGGACGTGTACCCCTGCAGGCCCTGGCCGAATTTCCCGCGATCCTTCCGGTGCCCGGCTCCACCACGCGCGAGCTCGTTCTCGCGGCACTCGCTCCGGTACGCCGGCAGCTGCGCATCAGCCTGGAGACCAATTACCTGGAACTGATCAAGATGCTGGTGTCAATCGGTCTGGGATGGAGCGCGCTGCCCCACACGTTAATTGACGGCGACCTCAAAGTGGTCCAGATTGAAGGCATACGTGTCGTGCGCGAACTGGGGGTGGTGACACATGCAGGCCGCACCTTGTCCAACGCAGCTTCGGCAATTATCGAGGCAATTCGAGCATTCAGTTGATGAAATTCTTGCAGCTCATCGAACAGCTCAGCATGCGCATCGGTCAGCACCAGCTTCCGGTAAACACGGCTGCCGTGGATATCCGGACGCTGGTCGATTCGAGTGCCCTGCACTACGAGCTCGCTGCCGGCATCGTGCGTGCGATCTACGCGCGTAACGGCTGTTGCCGCCTGAACGATCCGGTCACCGCCCAACCGACCTTCGAAGCGCTGGGCCCCATCCGTGCCGGCCTGCTCGGCTCCCACCGGACCGACGTCGACGCCTATCGGTTCATGGAAGAGCTGTGCGCTGCGGTCGCCAAGATCTTCGACGCGCGCCGTACTGCGGCTGCACTGGACGACACGTCGCCGTCTGAGACACCCGCGCAACAGCGGGGCGAACTGATCAGTCTCGATGCGGTGCGCCGACGCGTCAAATCGCTCGCCTGACTGCCGCCGTCCCGGCCGCACCACGGGACGCTGACCTGCGGTCCGGCACGCTCGGCCGCAGCAGGAACAGCGCAACCAGAAACGCCAGGCCGGCAGCAAGCGCGGCTAGCGTAAAGGTTTCCGTCGGACCAAGGGCGGTCCAGGCACGCCCGGCCCAGAAGCTGCCCACGGCTCCCCCCAGCCCGATGCTGGCGCTGCCGTAGATCGCTTGGCCGCGATGCTGATGGCGTCCAGTGAAGAACTCGTGTATCAGCTGCATCGCCACAGCGTGAAACGCCCCGAACGTCGCAGCGTGCAGCGCCTGCGCGAAAACCAGAACCCCGAGGTGCCCCGGGAAATAGCCGATCAGCAGCCACCGCAGCGCGGCCAGCGCGAAGCTCCCCAGCAGCACCGGACGCAATGCGATCCGGGACAGCAGCCTGCGCATTGCGAGAAACACGCCGATCTCGCACAACACCGCGAACGCCCACAGCGCCCCGATCGTACGGTTCGAATACCCGTGACCGGCGAGGTACAGTGAATAGAACGTATAGTAGGGTCCGTGACTGAGTTGCATCAGGAAACAGGCAACCAGAAACGCGAACACCTCCCGTCGCAGCAGCGCCTGGCGCAGCGGCCCGGGGTGCCCCAGCCGACCACGCAGTTCGGTTTCCGGCAGAACCAGCGCGATCAGCCATATGGCCGACAGCAGCAGCGACAGCCCCGGCAGCAGCGATCCGGGACCATACCGGCCGGTGACCACGCCGAGCGCGAGGACACTTGCGATGAATCCGACCGAACCCCATAGCCGCACCCGTCCGTAGGCTCCCGGATCCGAACCGAGGTGGCTCATGGTGGTGGCCTCCAGCAGCGGCAGCGAGGCATTCCAGAAGAACCCGAACACGAACACCGCTGCCGCCATTGCCCAGAATTCCCGCGCCACATACACCGCCGAGAACGAGACGAGCGCCAGCAGCGCGGCCAGGCGCACGAACACCATGCGCCGTTCCTGGTGGTCAGCGAGCCAGCCCCACACCAGCGGCGCCACGATGCGCGAGGACATGAGCAGCGCCATGATGCTGCCTATGGCGCCGGGCCCAAAACCGGAGGAGCGAAGGAACAGGCCCAGGTAGGGAATAAGGCCGCCCAGGGCGGCGAAGTAGAAGAAGTAGAATCCGCTCAGCTGGATGTGGAATCTTCGCAGGGGATGGCGAGCCACTGCGGCAAATTACCGAACGCGCACAGGCAGCGCGGTAGCCGAGCGCCCCGAAGCCAAAATCAACCGCAGCGGAGCCAATAGGGCCATCCTCCGCCTCAGGACCGCGCGCCGCGCTTCTGGGCGATGAGTTCGACAGGCGCGACAAGACCCGCGGAAACGCCGATGATGATGTTCCGCGTTCTTGCCCCCGTGCTCGCCCCCAGAAGCAGCTCCGTTCCGAGAACGGGCGGACCGGCAGCTGCCAGCTGCGCGCGCATCTCATCGAAGAAGTCGAGCGCGAACTGGCGCCGGTTGCGCTCGGCAATGATCGCGAAGCCGCAGTCCTGCAGCGTCTGCCGGTAGTCCTGCGGAGCATGCACATGACTCGCCGCGGCGCTCGCTGCCCAGGGAAGCGGATACGCCAGGGGGCCTTCGGCCGTCCGCATGATGTCGTAGATACCGAAACGCGCCCCGGGGCGCAGCACCCGGTGCACCTCCGACCACACGGCGGCCTTGTCCTCGATATTCATGCCGACGTGCAGCATGCTGGCCGCATCGAAGACGCCCGCATCGAACGGCAGGCGGGACGCATTACCCTGGCAGAAATCGGTCTCGCCCGACAACCCGGTCCAGCCACTAAGCGCGGCGGCAACCGCCGCATACTCTGCGTTCAGGTCGACGCCATTCACCCGGCAGCGGTAGCGGCCCGCCATGCGGCGCGCCGTACCGCCAAGACCGCTGCCGATGTCCAGCACACGGTCCGCGGCGCCAAGGCCAAGTTGCGCGAGAAGATCTTCCGACGCCCGATCCCCCCCGATATGGAACTCATCGACCGCGGCCAGGTCGTCGGGCGTGACCGAACCGGGCACCTTGCCGAGCTTCTGCAGCGCCGTACCGATACGGTCGAGCACCTGGCCGGTCCGGCAATCTTCCGAACCGGTACCGTGCCCCGTCACGCCATGGCTCCTGGCCGCACCAGCGGGGGCGTCAGTGACGGCCCGCGATGTCGGGCGTGGCGCGCACCACGTCGGAATTCTGGGCCCGCTGACGCAATACGTGATCCATCAGCACGATGGCAAGCATGGCCTCGGCAATCGGTGTGGCCCGGATTCCGACGCAGGGATCATGGCGCCCGGTCGTGACGATGTCGACCGGATCGCCGGCAAGGTTGATTGTGCGGCCTGGCAGGCGGATGCTCGAGGTGGGCTTGAGCGCAACGCTCGCAACGATATCCTGGCCGGTGGATATTCCGCCGAGTATGCCGCCGGCATGATTGCTCAGGAATCCCCGGGGCGTCATCTCGTCGCGATGGCTGCTGCCCTTCTGACCGACGCTCGCGAACCCCGCCCCGATTTCGACGCCTTTCACCGCGTTGATGCTCATGAGCGCGCCGGCGATGTCGGCATCGAGGCGGCCGAATACCGGCTCCCCCAGTCCGACGGGCACGTTGGTCGCGACGACGTTGACGCGGGCACCGATCGAGTCGCCCTCCTTGCGCAGCGCGTCCATGTACGCCTCGAGCTCCGGCACTTTCCGGGGGTCAGGGCAGAAAAACGGGTTGTTCTCGATCTCGTCCCATTCGATCCGCTCCATGCGGATCGGTCCGAGCTCCGACAGATAGCCGCGCACCGAAATGCCGAAACGCTCGCCCAGGTATTTCTTCGCGATGGCGCCGGCGGCAACCCGCATCGCGGTCTCGCGCGCTGATGCCCGGCCACCGCCGCGGTAGTCACGAAAGCCATATTTCTGCTGATAGGTATAATCCGCATGCCCGGGGCGAAAGCGGTCCATGATCTTCGAGTAGTCCTGGGAACGCTGATCCGTATTCTCGATCATCAGACCTATCGGCGTTCCGGTGGTGCGGCCCTCGAATACCCCTGAAAGAATCCGAACCTCGTCGGCCTCGCGCCGCTGGGTGGTATGACGTGACTGTCCCGGCTTGCGCCGGTCGAGGTCGCGCTGCAGATCCGCCCCGCTGAGGGCCATGCCCGGAGGACAGCCGTCGACAATGCACAGATAGGCCGGCCCGTGACTCTCACCGCAGGTGGTAACCGTGAACAGCTTGCCGAAAGTATTGCCCGACATGGCTGAATGGTACCGGATTTGGCCGGCCCCCGACAGATGCTTCGGGATCAGAAGCCCGAACGGTGCACGGTATTGATGGTCTCGATCAGGCCG
Source organism: Pseudomonadota bacterium (assembly GCA_021785795.1). Next base: position 19,793 of record JAJYEK010000041.1, on the reverse strand, counting down.
TGAAACGGTATGTAAGTCTTCCACTCGCGCACGAGCGGCATCATGGCGAGGTCCTGGCCGTTTCCGAACTCATGGGAACCATCCGCCACTTCGGCATGCAGCCGGTCGAGGGCCGCGGCGAGCTGCTGGTAGATGGGAATCCGGGCGCCGAACTCCTGCAGACCGTCACCCTCCTCCTCGGCGCAGCGCAGCAGATCCTCCACTTCGAACTGGGCCTGCTCGATGATGTCGAGATACTCCTCAAGGGACTGCGGCTGATGCATGGGCATGTCCGGGGTCCAAGAACCGGGTCAGGGCGATGGCAAGAGTTTAGCGGCTGGCACCGGGGATATCCATAGGACAGCATGACGGCGGCGTGCCGCTTATCGTCGCGCCGGAACCATGGTGGCGGATTGCGCGAAGATCCACGCAATTCCGAAACCGGCCATGACCGAATTACGGGTCCGGACTAGCGGGCTGTTCTCGAATACCGCTCCGGACAGATTATCGTAACGCACGAACGCCCCGAACCAGGCGCTGCGCAACCGCCTGCTGACCGCAACCGTTAGTCGCATCCCGCTGTATCCGCCACGCGCGACGTAAGCCGGTCGCACCGGAGTGGCATAGGCGGGGTCGACTTGGTAGTAATAGGCGTTCTGCTGTGTGGTGGCGAAAACCGGACCGAACGTAGTCCCGAAATTCCACGGCGCGGAATCAAACCGCAGCCGGGTATCGTAACCGAGGACCGGGTTGAATACCCAGCCGATGAAATGCGTATGCCGCAGATCGGTCGCTATCACTGCGCGCGCCGGCAGGCTCACGGACCAGGTCGGCACCCGCCGGCACACCGGATCGAGACAGACGTCGAGCACCGGACCGAATTCCAGGGTCGGGTAGAGATCCGGCATTCCGGCGCGTGTATCACTGCCGCTGCTCGTCACCGGAACCCCACCGTCCACGCTGACGGACAAGCGGACGCGCCGACTCTGTAGCAATCGCCCGGCGATACCCTCATGTCCGATGCTCACGATGTCGCCGCGGTACACCAGGTAGGGAAGCGGCAGCAGATAGTTGCTCCGCTGATTCGATCCGCGGTAGTCGGGAATCGTGAGCGAGGCTACGCCAAATCCGGCTTCCCACAGGGGACGCCCGCCCGCATGCGCCGACGCTACCGCCACCGACAGCAGCACCGCGACCTGAAACCGCCCGCGTTCTGGCCTGCGCGCCCGGACACGCCCAGGCAGTCGCGTTTTCTTTTTGGCGTTCAGATGAACCTCGGGTCCTGCCCAGGCTGGAGAGCGGGCACAGGGTACCGGAAAAGCCGGCCGCCCGCATCTGCCGCGCCGGACGCGCCCCGAACTGACGTCCGCGCCCGGCGATCCGGCTCCATTACCGTCCGACGGAGCCGATGTCGCCGCGACTGCGCCGGCCGGACCGGCGCCCAGACCGGGATTTACTCTGAACTGGTTTGGATTATAGTCTAGGCGAAAACTTTCTAGGGACGGTCTGCCACCGACACATGCTCGCACAATCCCTATTCCGGCGATCCCGTAGCGCCGCCGCGCGTAGCCCGTGAATCCGGGCGTCACGCCGCCGGCCGGCACCCTGCACCGGCGCAGCCTGAGCCGCCGCTGGGCTGGCTGGCCGGAAGACCGGCTGCTCGACGTCCGAGTTTGCGACCTCGGCCTGACGCTCGCACACAGCCCGCTGGAACGGCAGATCGCCACGCTCTACCGCACTCTGCAGCGCCGCGGCATCGCGTTCCGGCCCCATTGCTGGCTGTCGGACTGCTGGTTCTGCCCCGATGGGGTGCCGGGGTTCGCCATCCCGTTCTATCTGGCGCATCCACGCCTGGCACAGCTCGAGAGACGGCGGATGCTGGAGCTCGAAGGGGGAAGCGCGCGCGAGTGCCAAAAGCTCATGCGCCACGAAACCGCGCACGCGCTGGACAACGCCTATCACCTGCATCGGCGACAAGCGTGGCGACGACGCTTCGGGCGCGCCGGCCGTTCCTATCCGGAGAGCTACCTTCCGCGCCCTGACAGCCGCGGTTATGTCATCCATCTCGATGGCTGGTATGCGCAGAGCCATCCGCACGAAGACTGGGCCGAAACCTTCGCAGTATGGCTCGATCCGCATTCAAACTGGCGGGAGCGCTACCGCGGCTGGCCGGCGCTGCGCAAGATCGAGTATGTAGATGCCCTGATGCAGGAAATCGGCTCGTGCCGGCCAGCCCGGCACAGCCGGCGCTGGATCGATCCGGTGAGCACGCTGCGCATGACACTGCGCCAGTATTTCGAGCAGAAACAGCAGCGCCTAAGCGTCGGCGTTCCACGCTTTCACCGCCAGCAGCTGGAACGGATTTTTCCCGCAGCAGGGTCGCGGCACACCGAGCCGGCCGCGCAATTCATCCGGCGGTGGCGACGGTACGCGCTCGCGGCAGTCTCGTTCTGGACCGGAGCGCCACGCTATCGCGTGCACCTGACTCTCGAGCACATGATGCGGCTTGCCAGCGAACTCGATCTGCATGCCGAACCGGAACAGGACTGTCCGCAGCTGCCGCTTGTTTCAGCGCTGATCATGCTTTACATGGGCTCAATTCATGCCGGAAGCTCGCGTCTCACCCTATGAAAAAACTCCGCGTAATGATGCTCGTCCATTACTCGCTTGTACCCCCGGACGATCTGCACTCCAAGGACGATCCGCGCATGGAGAAATTCCGCACCGAGTACGACGTCAAGCACGCGCTGCTCAAGCTCGGCCATAAGGTCCGCGTGGTTGGCGTCTACGACGATCTTCTGCCCATACGCACCGCAATAGAGGAATGGAAGCCGGACATCGCCTTCAATCTGCTGGAGGAGTTCGCCGGCATCGCTGCGTTCGACTACTATGTCGTGAGCTACCTCGAGATGATGAAGCTGCCGTACACCGGCTGCAATCCGCGCGGCCTGTTGCTGGCGCGTGACAAGGCGCTCTCGAAAAAGCTCCTTGCCTACCACCGCATCCAGGTGCCGGATTTCCGAGTTTTTCCGCGCGGACGCAAGTTGCTGCCGCTGCGCCGCGTGCGTTACCCGGTGATCGTCAAGGCCCTCACCGAGGAGGGCTCGGTCGGCATCGCACAGGCATCCTACGTGGAGACGGAGCGGCAGTTGCAGGAACGCGTGCAGCTCATCCACGAGCGCATCCGGGATGATGCCATCGCCGAGCAGTACATCGATGGCCGTGAGATCTACGTCACGGTACTGGGAAACGTGCAGTTGCAGGTTCTGCCGGCGCGTGAACTTCTGTTCCACAACGCGGCCGAAGGCACACCGCGCATGGCAACCTACCGGGTGAAATGGGACAACAAGTACCGCGAGCGCCGCGGGATAGACTATGACTTTGCGTCCGACCTGGCACCCGAAATGGTGGGGCGTATCAGCTGGCTGTGCAAGCGCATCTACCGGGCCCTGGGAATGAGCGGTTACGCGCGCATAGACCTGCGCCTGAACACGACCGGCCAGTTTTATGTGCTCGAGGCCAACCCCAACCCGGGGATCGCCCGCGACGAGGACAGCACGCTGTCCGCCCTTCGGGCCGGAATGAACTACGAGGACTTCATCCAATGCATCCTGCGTCTGGGTCTGCGTGCGCACGCTACCGCCCGGATACAGTAAAAACGGAATATCGCCCAATGAACGAAGACAGCCTCCCTCCCGACCGTCACCCCACTCTGCGCGTTGTGCCGATGCCGTCCGACACCAATTCCGCCGGAGACATTTTCGGCGGATGGATCATGGCGCAGGCCGACATTGCAGGCAGCGTGGCCGCAAGCCGGCGGGCACGCGGCCGCATTGTCACCGTGGCCGTAAACGCCTTTCAATTCCGCAAACCGGTGTTCGTGAACGACCTGGTGAGCTTCTATGCCGAAGTCGTGCGGGTCGGGCGCAGCTCCATCACCGTGGACGTGGTGGTCTATGCCGAGCGCATCCGGCACCGCGAGGAATGGGCCGCGGAATGCGTCAAGGTAACCGAGGCCACACTGACCTACGTCGCCATCGATGACCAGCGCCGTCCGCGCGAAGTGCCGCCGCTACAGGACTGATCGGTGCACCGGGCCGCGGCAGGCTTGATAGGCGCCGGGCCGCCCCCATTAAGAAGCGACGTCTCTTTGAGGTGACCTTAATATTAACGATCTCTCCCCGGTCCGTCCGGCGGCAGTGAGCGGCAGCTTTTATCCCGGTGAGCGGGCCGCCCTGACGCGCCTGGTCGACGCACTGCTGTCGGAGGCATCGGCCCGTGCAGGCGACGGTCCGCTGCCCAAGGCGCTGGTTGTCCCGCACGCCGGCTACCTGTACTCCGGCCCCGTGGCAGCACACGCCTATGCCCGCCTGCGGAAGCATGGCGAAACCGTTGAACGGGTCGTCCTGCTGGGGCCCGCGCACCGGGTGGCAGTGCGCGGCCTGGCGCTGCCTGCGGCACGGCGTTTTGCCACCCCGCTCGGCACCGTTGACGTCGACCTGGAAGCGGCCGCCGCCAGCATGCGCCTGCCGCAGGTCGGGGCGAGCGCGGCAGCACACGCGCGGGAACATTCCATCGAGGTACAGCTCCCTTTCCTGCAGCGGACACTGAAATCGTTCCGGGTGCTTCCTTTCGCGGTCGGTGACGCAACCCCGCCGGAAGTGGCTGAGGTGATAGAACTTCTATGGGGCGGCGCGGAAACCCTGTTCGTGATCAGTACCGATCTGTCCCATTATCTGCCCTACGACCTGGCCTGCGCGACCGACCGCCGCACGGTCGCGGCGATCCTGGCACTTGACGGAGTGCCGATAGGGGACAGCGAAGCCTGTGGCAGTACGCCCTTGAGGGGCCTCATGCAGGCCGCGCGGGCGCATGGTCTGAGTCCGCAGCTCCTGGACCTTAGGAATTCCGGAGACACCGCCGGCGACCGCAGGGAGGTCGTGGGCTACGCCGCCGTGGCCTTCGGGGACTACGCCAGTGTCTGAAGCGCTCGGCACAGCGCTGCTGATCATCGCGCGCAACACGATCGCCCTCGCGCTGGAAGAAGCGTGCCGCGCGTACGAGGACGCTCCCCGGCTGTCGCTGCCCGGGGCGACTTTCGTGACGCTCACCCGCGGCCGCGAGCTGCGCGGCTGCATCGGCAGCCTCGAAGCCACGCGTGCATTGCGCACCGACGTCCAGGACAATGCCGCCGCGGCGGCATTCCGCGATCCCCGGTTTGCGCCGCTCACGCAGCTCGAATTTCCGGATACGGTGATCGAGGTGTCGCTGCTGTCCCAGCCCGAACCTCTGGCCGCGGATGACGAACACCACGCCCGGTCAATCCTGCGACCGGGCGTGGACGGCGTGGTGCTCGAATTTGGATCCCGCCGCAGCACCTTTCTCCCGCAGGTATGGGAGCAGCTGCCGGAACCCCACCAGTTCCTGTCCCATCTCAAGCGCAAGGCGGGCCTGCAGGGAGATTTCTGGCACGGATCGATCCGCCTTTCGCGCTACACGGTACAGAAATGGAGCGAGCTCGGGACGCGCTCTGCGGCCGCGACCCCATGAACACGCCCGCCAGCCCCGCCCGCTACTGGCACCGGCTTGCCGACAGTCGCATCCAGTGCGACCTGTGTCCGCGCGACTGCCGGCTCCACGACGGCCAGCGCGGAGCATGCTTCGTGCGCCAGCGCGCCGGCGACGGGATGGTGCTCACCACCTATGGCCGGTCGTCCGGATTCTGCATCGATCCCATCGAGAAGAAACCGCTGCACCACTTCTATCCCGGGTCGAGCGTGCTGTCCTTCGGAACTGCCGGCTGCAATCTCGCCTGCAAGTTCTGCCAGAACTGGGATATCAGCAAGTCACGCGATTTCGACCGCCTCGCCGACCAGGCATCGCCGGAGGAAATCGCCGCCGCTGCGCAGCAGGCCGGCTGCCAGACCGTCGCTTTCACCTACAACGATCCGATCATATTCGCGGAGTACGCCATGGATGTGGCGGACGCCTGCCATGCGCTCGGCATCCGCACCGTGGCGGTGACTGCCGGCTATGTGCATCCCGAACCACGACGCGATTTCTTTGCAAAGATCGACGCCGCCAACGTCGACCTCAAGGCGTTCAGCGATGAATTCTACTTCAGGCTCACCGGCGCGCATCTGCAACCCGTGCTCGACACGCTGCGGTATCTGCGCCACGAAACCGGGGTGTGGCTCGAGATCACCACGCTCCTGATACCCGGAATGAACGACTCGGACGGGGAACTCGCAGAACTCAGCGGGTGGATCTTCGATGCCCTTGGCCCGGATGTGCCGCTGCACTTCAGCGCCTTTCACCCCGACTACAAGATGACCGACGTCCCGCCAACCCCGCCGCGCACGCTGCGACGTGCCCGCGATATCGCGCTGCGCGCCGGGTTGCGCTATGTCTACACCGGAAACGTGCATGACCCCGCCGGCGCCGCCACCTATTGCCCCGGCTGTCACGCGCCACTCATCGAACGGGACTGGTACGACATCACCCGCTACGGGATCGATCCGGCCGGGCGCTGCCGTGCCTGCGGCACGGCGGTCGCCGGACGCTTCGGGAAGTACAGCGGGCACTTCGGCAACCGCCGCATTCCGCTAGCCATTCGGCACCTTGGCTAGGCCAACAGCACAAGCCATGCATCCCCACGCCCCGGAAAACCTCGTTCACATCGCAGCCGAAGGCGTCGCGATGGAAGGAGTGCTCGCCATCCCCCCGGCTGCATCCGGTGTCGTACTGTTCGCGCACGGCAGCGGCAGCAGCCGCCACAGTCCGCGCAACAACTTCGTTGCCGAAGTTCTCCGCAAGTCTGGACTGGCCACCCTGCTGATTGATCTTCTGACCGGGTCCGAGGATCTCGATTACGCGGCACGCTTTGACATTGCGCTGCTTACGCGCCGGCTGCTGGCTGCCACCAGCTGGCTGCAGGGGCACCCCGCCAGTGCGCGCCTGGCGCTGGGATATTTCGGGGCCAGCACCGGTGCAGCCGCAGCACTGCGGGCGGCTGCAACTGCAGGCAACACCGTCGCGGCGGTGGTGTCCCGGGGTGGCCGGCCGGATCTCGCCGGACCCGTGGCCCTGCGCAGCGTCCGGGCACCGACACTTCTCATCGTCGGCGGACAAGACGAGGAAGTCATTGCGCTCAACCGCCAGGCATACGCGCTCATGGAGTGCGAGCGCACACTCGAAATCGTCCCCGGTGCCACGCATCTTTTCGAGGAACCGGGAACGCTGGAGCAGGTGGCCGCGCTGGCAGCACGCTGGTTCGGCAAGCACCTGGCGCCGACCTCCGGCCGCGGCTGAGCCCTGCCCAACTGCCGGCCGGACCCAAACCGGACCGCATCGCGATCATCGTCCGGGCAGACCGCAGCAAGGCCGGCCGCGAGGGGCGCCCTCAGCCGGCTCGCCCTGGAGTGCCGCCAGGCGGCGCGGCCAGCGCGGCGATCACCGCGGCATCCTCGACCTGGGGGAAATCGCGGTAAAACTGTCCGACCGCAGAAAAGTCCGCGGGCACTTCCAGACAGACGACCTCGTCGGCCAGCTCCTGGACCATGGTGAGCGTGTCGGGAGGGGATACCGGAACCGCGGCAATCAGGCGCGCCGGCCGCCGGGCACGTACCGAACGCAGCGCCGAGATCATGGTCGCCCCCGTAGCCAGGCCGTCATCGCACACGATCACCACCCGGCCAGCGGAGTCGGCGGGTGGCCGTACGGGCGTATACTGCGCGCGGCGCGCCCGCATCACCGCAAGCTCCTTCTTCGTCTGCGCCTGCAGGTACTCTGCGGATGCGCCGGCGCGGGCAGCAAAGTCCGCGACATAGATCCGACCGTCCTCGTCCACAGATCCGACTGCGAACTCGGGGTTGTACGGTGCTCCAATTTTGCGAACCAGCACCACGTCGAGTTCACCACCCAGGGCATCGGCGATGATCCGGCCCATCGGCACCGCGCCGCGGGGAATCGCAAGCACCAGGGGATTCTGGCCCCGGTATCGAGCCAGGCGCTGCACCAGCTGGTGCGCCGCATCGTCCCGGTCGCGAAACATCCTGGTTGCACCCCGCGTTCGGCCACAGGCCGCATTTTCCCTGTCCAGTGTAGGCTCGATACCTGCATCCCGGCAATCGAGGTCGGGCGGCGGCGAGCAATTTGCCGGGCTTTTCGCTAAACTTGGCCGCCATTCCGGCCTATCCGAGCAACGTCTGCCATGTCAGCCCAAATCTCCCAGTCCCGTGCCCGGCGCCTCGCGCAACTCGACGCCTTGCTGGAGAAGCGCATTCTGATTCTCGACGGCGCCATGGGCACGGTGATCCAGAGCTATCACCTGGACGAGCCGGATTATCGCGGGGAGCGATTCGCCCATCATGCGGGCGACCTCAAAGGCAACAACGACCTGCTGACGCTCACCCAGCCACGCATCATCCGCGACATCCACGCAGCCTATCTGGATGCCGGCGCTGACATCATCGAGACCAACACCTTCAACTCGACCTCCGTCTCGATGGCCGACTATCACATGCAGGATCTGGTCTACGAACTCAACCGCGATGGCGCCTTTCTGGCACGCTCAATTGCCGACGAGTTTGAGGCCCGCGACAGCACCCGTCCGCGCTTCGTCGCGGGAGTGCTCGGCCCGACCAGCCGCACTGCCTCGATTTCGCCGGACGTGAATGATCCCGGATTCCGCAACATAAGCTTCGACGAACTGGTCGCGGCGTACGCCGAGGCCGCGCGCGGCCTGCTGGATGGTGGCGCCGATATGCTGCTGGTCGAGACCGTGTTCGACACGCTCAATTGCAAGGCGGCGCTCTATGCCATAGAACGGCACTTCGAGCATGCGAGGCTGCGCGTTCCCATTATGATATCCGGCACCATCACCGACGCCAGCGGCCGCACGCTATCGGGCCAGACCACCGAGGCGTTCTGGAACTCCGTATCCCACGTCCGTCCGCTCAGCGTTGGACTGAACTGTGCCCTGGGCGCGACCCAGCTGCGCCAGTACGTGGCAGAGATGTCGCGGGTTGCCGACAGCCGCGTCAGCACCCACCCGAACGCCGGACTGCCCAATGAATTCGGCCAATACGACGACACGCCCGAACATATGGCTGCAGTGCTGCAGGAATTCGCGCGCGCCGGCCTGCTCAACATCGTCGGGGGCTGCTGTGGTACGAGCCCCGCGCACATTCGCGCCATCGCCGACGCAATGCGCGGCGTGCCGCCGCGTGCCGTCCCCGAAATCGAACCCCAATGCCGCCTTGCCGGACTCGAGCCGCTCAACATCGGCCCGCAGTCGCTGTTCGTCAACATCGGCGAGCGCACGAACGTGACCGGCTCGGCCGCCTTCAAGCGGCTCATTCTGAACGAAGAATACGAAAAAGCCGTAGAAGTGGCGCGGCAGCAGGTGGAAAACGGGGCGCAGATAATCGATATCAACATGGACGAGGCGATGCTCGACGGCGAGCATGCCATGGCCACATACCTCAATCTGATAGCGTCCGAACCCGACATCAGCCGCGTTCCAGTCATGATCGACTCCTCCAAGCCGTCGGTGATCGAGGCAGGACTCAAGCGCATCCAGGGCAAGCCGGTGGTGAATTCAATCAGCCTCAAGGAGGGTGAGGAAAAATTCGTCGCCGAGGCACGCAAGATCAGGCGCTATGGCGCGGCTGTGGTGGTCATGGCCTTTGATGAGCAGGGGCAGGCGGACACCAGGGAGCGCAAGGTGCAGATCTGCGCGCGTTGCTACCGGATCCTCACCGAGAAAGTCGGATTTCCACCCCAGGACATCATTTTCGACCCGAACATCTTCGCCGTTGCCACCGGCATCGAGGAACACAACAACTACGCCGTAGATTTTATAGAGGCCACGCGCGAAATCCGCCGCACCCTGCCGCACGCCATGGTGAGCGGCGGCGTGAGCAACGTGTCGTTTTCGTTTCGCGGCAACAACGCGGTGCGCGAAGCTATTCATGCCGTGTTCCTGTACCACGCCATCCGTGCCGGCATGAACATGGGTATCGTCAATGCCGGCCAGCTCGCGGTGTACGAGGAGATTCCCAAGGAACTGCGGGAACGCGTGGAAGATGTCATCCTGAACCGCCGGCCGGACGCCACCGAGCGCCTCCTGCAGATTCACGCCACTTACTCCGGCGAAGCCGGACCGGCGCGGGAGGAGGACCTCGACTGGCGCAAGGCCCCGGTGGCCGAACGGCTGGCGCATGCCCTGGTCAAGGGCATCGCCGACTACATCGACCAGGACGTCGAGGAGGCGCGAACCCGGTACGAGCGGCCGATACAGGTCATCGAAGGCCCCCTGATGGACGGCATGAACGTGGTTGGCGATCTGTTCGGCGCCGGCAAGATGTTCCTGCCGCAGGTGGTCAAGAGTGCCCGCGTCATGAAGAAGGCCGTGGCACATCTGATTCCCTTCATCGAAGCCGAGAAGTCCGCCGGTAGCCGCTCCAACGGCCGGATCCTGATGGCTACCGTCAAGGGCGACGTCCACGATATCGGCAAGAACATAGTGGGCGTGGTGCTGGCGTGCAACAACTACGAGGTCATCGATCTCGGTGTGATGGTGCCGCCTGACCGGATTCTGGAGGCCGCGCGCCGCGAAAAGGTCGACGCAATCGGGCTCTCCGGACTGATCACGCCGTCTCTGGAGGAAATGGCGTACGTCGCGAAGGAGATGCAGCGCGAAGGCTTCAGCGTGCCGCTGCTGATCGGCGGAGCCACGACCTCGCGCGTGCACACAGCCATCAAGATCGCACCGCATTACGGCAGTCCGACCGTGTGGGTTAAAGACGCATCGCGCGCGGTATCGGTGGTCTCGAACCTGCTCAGCATCGAGCTGCGGGATGAATTCGTGCGCACCACGTCCGAAGACTACGCGCAGGTGCGCGAGCGTCACAAGGGCAGGGAATCGAAGGTCCGCATGCTCACTCTCGATGACGCGCGCCGCAACAAGGCCGTGCTGCCCTGGACCGACTACGTTCCGCCGCCGCCGCAGCTGCCCGGGATCACCGTTTTCGATGACTACCCGCTCGAAGAACTGCGCGCTTATATCGACTGGTCGCCATTCTTTCAGACCTGGGAGATGCACGGACACTATCCGGCCATTCTTGCCGACGAGTCTTTAGGCGCCGAGGCGACCAGGCTGTTCCGGGATGCCGAACGCATGCTGGCCGATATTGTCGCGCGTCGCCTGCTGCGCGCCAGGGCGGTGATCGGCCTGTTTCCGGCAAACAGCAACGACCAGGACGACATCGAGGTTTATGCCGACGAATCCCGCAGCACGGAGCTGGCCACCGTGCACTGCCTGCGCCAGCAGGACGAGAAGCCACCGGGCCGCCCCAACCGCGCGCTTGCCGACTTCGTCGCGCCGCGCGAAACGGGACTCCGCGACTACCTGGGCGCCTTCGTGGTGACCGCCGGTATCGGTGTCGAGGAGCTCGTACGACAGTACCAGAACGATCACGACGACTACAGCGCGATCATGGTCAAGGCGATTGCCGACCGGCTGGCCGAGGCATTTGCCGAACGCCTTCATGAGCGGGTACGCAAGGAGTTCTGGGGCTACGCGGCAGGCGAAAGCCTGGGCAACGAGGATCTGATCCGGGAAGGATACCGCGGCATCCGTCCGGCACCGGGCTATCCCGCCTGCCCAGACCATACGGAAAAGGAAACCCTCTTCCGCCTCGTGGATGGACCGCGCAATACTGGCGTGCATCTTACCGAGAGCTTTGCGATGTGGCCGGCCGCTGCGGTGAGCGGGTTCTACTTCTCGCACCCGGCGAGCCAGTACTTTGCCGTCGGCAAGATCGGCCGCGACCAGGCAGAAGATTATGCGCGCCGCAAGGGCATGGCCCTCGCCCAGGTCGAGCGTTGGCTCGCCCCGTATCTCGCCTACGAACCCTAGCCGGCGGCCGCGCTGTGCAAGCCGGGCTTGCGGCGGATCCGGCAGTGCTGGCCGCATACGGGGCTTGCCAGGACCGCGCCGGCGGCTTAAAATTGTTTCGTATGCTAATTATTAGCCTGCGTATTTATCCATGTCTGACACTGAAACGTTTCCTGTGCTCCTGGGCGAGACCGCGCGCGCCTGGCGCGGCCGCCTTGACCAGCGCCTGAAACCCCTCGGACTGAGCCAGGCCAAGTGGATGGTGCTGCTCCACCTCTCGCACGGCGGGAATACCCTAATCCAGAAGGATCTCGCCTGCCGCATCGGGATCGAGGGTCCGACCCTGGTGGGCTTGCTCGACCGCATGACCCGCGACGGCTGGCTGGAACGCCGCGAATCGACCGAGGATCGCCGCAGCAAGACCGTACACCTCACCGACAAATCCCACGAGGTGCTGCGCCAGATCAAGTCCGTCGCATCCCAGTTGCGCCATGAGTTGCTTGCCGGGTTGACCAAGAGTGAACTCGACCAGTGCATGGAAGTGCTGAGGAAAATCAAGGAACGGGCAGAAAATCTATGAACAGCCTGCCTGCCGCAGACACGCCGGTGCCCGCCGCCGGCATCACGGACTCCAGATATCACCCATGCAACGACTGATCAGATGGAAGTGGGCAATCGCAGTGCTGATTACTATCGGAGTGATCGGCGCTGTCTATGCCTACTGGCGCCATTCCGAACTCTATCCGAACACCGATGACGCCTATGTGAATGCCCATGTCGTGCAGGTCGCCGCCCAGGTTAGCGGTCCGGTCAGCCGCGTCTACGTCAGCAACCAGCAGCGCGTCCACCGCGACCAACCGCTATTTTCCCTCGATCCGGCGACATTCCACATTGCACTCGCCCGGATGCAGGCGCGTCTGGCCCTCGCACGCCAGGGGGTATCCGCTGACTCGGCGATGGTAGTCGCCGCCGAAGCGGCGGTTGCCGACCGACGCGTGCTGCTGGACAACGCACGGGTCACCACCGATCGCATCCGGCGCCTGCGTGACAAGGGCTTCGTTTCGGCGCAGGCATACGACAATGCCGAAGCCACTTTGAAGGGGGCGCGCGCCCAGCTGAATCTCGCGCTGGCCAAGCTTCGTCAGGCACAGATGACGCTCGGCAATGCCGGTGCCCAGAACGAGCGGGTGCGGGAAGCGGAAGCCGCCGTCGCCCAGGCCCAGCTTGACCTCAGACATACCCACGTCTCTGCCGCTTGCACCGGCCGGATCGCGAAGCTCTCGCTTCGCCCCGGCGATGTGGTGCAGGGCGGGGTTCCGCTCTTCACCCTGGTGTGCAGCCGGCAGTTCTGGATCGATGCCAACTTCAAAGAGACCGAGGTCGGACGGATCCGCCCCGGACAGCCGGCTTCCATTTCGGTTGACATGTATCCCGATCATCCCTTCCGTGGCCGCGTGGAACACATCAGCGGCGCCGCCGGCACCGCGTTCTCCCTGCTGCCGCCGGAAAACGCGACCGGCAACTGGGTCAAGGTGACACAGCGGGTGCCGGTACGGGTTGCCGTGATCGATCCCGACTCCAGGCACCCGCTGCGGGTCGGAACGAGCGCCGAGGTAACGATCGATACCACCGGTACCGCGCTCCCACCCCCCGGCAGGAAATCGCCTCGGTGAGCAGCACCACGGCGGAGGTCGGGGACGGATCCCCCCACCGCTTCCTGATCACGGTGGCGGTCATGTCCGCGACCGTGCTGCAGGCGCTCGATACCACCATCGTCAACGTGGCGCTCCCGCACATGCAGGGGCAGCTCGGGGCCACTTCCGACCAGATCGGCTGGGTGCTGACCAGCTATCTGGTGGCGTCCGGCGTGTTCATGCCGCTCACCGGGTACTTCGCCGACCGTCTCGGCCAGAAGAACTTTCTCCTGATCAGCATCTTCGGTTTCGTGGTGACTTCGGCGCTGTGCGGAATCTCCGGCAACCTGGCGGAGATCGTGCTGTTCCGGCTCATGCAAGGCGTATTCGGCGCGGCCCTGGTGCCGATGTCGCAGGCGGTGATGGTGCAGACCTACCCCCACGAGGAACGCGGCCGGGCAATGGCCATCTGGGGCATAGGAGTCATGGTCGGACCGATTCTCGGCCCGACCCTTGGCGGGTACATCACCCAGGCCCTCAACTGGCGCTGGACGTTTTATATCAACCTGCCCGTGGGACTGCTTTCGCTGTTCCTGACCTGGCGCAATGTTCCCGACACTCCGCGGCGCGAACGGGACATGGACTGGCTGGGGTTCGTGCTGATTGCCATGGCGGTGGGCGGCCTGCAGTTCGTTCTCGACCGCGGCACCCAGTATGACTGGTTCGGATCCTGGGCGATACGCGCTGCCACAGCGCTGAGCGTGGTGGGCTTTGCCGGGATCCTCTACCATGGATTCAGTCACCCGCACAAAGCCCTGTTCGATCCGCGCATCTTCTACGACCGGAACTTCGCCACCTCGAGCATGCTGCTGGCGGTCTTCGGCCTCGGCATGTACGGGGCCATGGTGCTGCAGCCGATGATGCTCGAGACGCTGCTCAACTATCCCCCGTCCACCACCGGCCTGGTCATGGCGCCACGCGGTGTCGCCAGCATGCTGGGCATGATCCTCGTCGGGAAACTCATCAACCGCATCGGTCCGCGCAGCCTGATCGCCTTCGGCATCACACTGTCGGTGATCGGCTCCCATGCCATGACCCTGTACAATCTGCATGTCAACACCTGGTGGCTGATCTGGCCGATTGTGGTGCAGGGTCTGGGCCTCGGCATGATTTTTGTGCCGCTGTCGACGGTGGCGTTTGCAACCCTTCCGAAGGAGCAGTCGGCCGAGGCCGCCGGCATCTACAGCCTCATGCGCACGATCGGTTCGTCGATCGGAATTTCGATCGCGACAACCATCATGACACGCTACGCGCAGGTCGGCTGGAATCAGCTCGGCGGCATGATCAACATTTACACTCCGGCGCTGCCCGCCTACCTCAGGGGGCTCGGCCTTGCCCCCGGCAATCCGGCCTCCTCGGCCGTACTCGCGCACCTGCTGTCGCGGCAGGCGCAGATGCTCGGTCTGGTCGATGCCTTCAAGCTCATTTCCATCAGCTTTATCGCGATGCTTCCGATGGTGCTGCTGATCAGCAATTCTACATTCAAGGCGGGAGGTTCAGTCCTGTCTGCTGCAATCGAATAGCGGCTACAATCCCGTCTTGCACGGATGGAGCTTCGCGCTACCCGCACGAGCCGCCGACGCGTGAACCGGATTGGGCATCGGCCCTCTTTAGGTGACGGGCGTCGAGGTCATCTGCGCGGCTTCGGTCTGCGCGCCCCCGTTGCGCCTTCTGGGGTGTGAGCCCGGTGCGGTAAGCCTCGCAGGCGCCGCCGAATCCCCGACCCGTGAATTTCCCGGAGGCGTCAAAGTTCAAGGTCACCACGGGGTCCGCTCCGGCGACGCCGGAGAACGTCAGGCGTCCCAGAACCCGGCGCCGGCTGCCGCACTCGAACCGGCGGTCCCGTTCTCCTGGGCGTAGGCCCGCAGTACCCCGGTCGACAGGTCGGCGCTCGACTTGTCCGGACCGACGCCACTGGCGTCTGACGACGAACCGGAGAATGTCGTCAAAGGATCCCCGCTGGAATTTTGGCAGGCTGTTCCGGAGCATGGTGACACGCTGCTCGCGCTCGCTGTGCCGTACGGATTCCCTACCAGTACGGAGAGGCCTGGAAACGCGTCCTCCATGTACATGACATCGGTATTGCCGGTAATTACGGAGGCCTGCGCCGGCATCGACCCGATGGCTGTCAGCAACAAGCCGGGGATCACTGCCCGATGCAGCATCCGGCGGCATGGTTCTCCCTGATACCGGGAATTCACGGAGTGGCGTTGCATGAACTGGCCTCCTGTGGCCAATACGTCGACGTAGCGTTGTCAAAGGATGGGGCCATAGCCGCCGGACCGGCAGGATGCGGGCCGGCCACGGATGAAATTCCGCAAAGTCCCATTTCGGGTTCCATGGCGGTTCCGGGCCATTCACCCCCAATACCGTCTAGCCGCGCGGCGCGCTGCGGCGAACCCCCCGTCTTCGATTCATGCGAAACGCTTCGTCCGCGAGCGCCACGCCACCCCCAACAGTCCCAGGAGTCCGGAGGCAAATAGCCAGACGGCTGGGGAAATCGGCACCGGCGCCGGCTCGAATGTCATGAACTGGGTCTGGCCGAAGCCGCCCTGGGCATTGAAGCCGATAAGGGTACCGGTCCCGAGGTCGTTGTAAGCGGTGGCTTGGGTGTGGACGAAGAAAAAGAGCGAGGTCTGCCCCGGGGCGATCGGGTTGGAGAGAAAACCGAAGAGCACCCCGTCCCCGCCTGCGGTGCGCGAGGCACCACTCGGCGCGACGCTGCCCAGCCCGTCGGTGCGGTAGTTCACATCCGTGCTGTAGCCTGCGTAGCCGCTGCGCTGCGCTACCCCGATCGAGCCGTCCGAACTCAGCATGCAGCCGTCGGTATCGGTGCCGTTGAAGAGGCGGTAGTAAAAATCGAGAGTGCCGCTTCCACTCTCGCGCACCACCCGGTCCTGCACATAGCCGTTAAGGGTGCTGCCCGAGCCGAGGTCGATCGTAAAGGGCGAGACCACATCCTGAAGGACAGTACCGGCGAGGGATGGATCGGCTGCGGCAGTCGTACCGGAGAGCAGCGCGCTCGAGCCCGCGGGGACGAGGGTGGCAAGGGCCGTGGCGCTCGCGGCACCGAGGGCGAGCGCTGCCAGAGCCTGGGCCGCACGGCGCAGGCCCCACCCGCTGCGCTCCGCGCCCGGAGCACGTAGCGCCCGTTTCGGGCTCCTTGCTGACCTGCCACTGACCGGTTTATGGGCGCACATAGTGTCTCCTCCTCGTTGTCGATCGGATTATCCGATTGTTTTGATCTATCGATTGCGATAGCGGAACAGTCCCTGCTTCCCTTCTGTCCAGGCCAGGCCCCGGGTCCCTGCGGTTACTGCCCTCGATCCCGGGCATGACGCCTGTTTCAGCCCTTCCAGGCGAAAGCAGAATCTTCATCAACTCGGCCGCGTGTGCGAATCGCTCTGTTAGGCCGCTCTCCGGATACTCCACCAGACCAACGATTTGCTGTGGTTCGGCTTCGTCCCGGCGGTAAATGCGAACCACATAACTTTCCATCGGCGTCGCCAGTTCTGTTCTGTTGGACACAGCATGGGCGGAACGCTCTTACACGTTGCTTACCGATTGGCAAAGACATGCCCGCGATTCGGTGGCGGACCAGGGGATGCCGGCTGGCACCGGCGGAACCGCAGCCGGAGTCCTGCCATTTGAGGAAACGGCAAAAAAGGGGTTGGTAGCTAGCGACCTCTACGCAATTGCTGATACAGCGCTTCAGTCGCCGGCGCAGGTGTGATGCCCAGAACCACCGAAAGAATGAACCGGCACTGCCGGTACACCGACAACGCCTCGCCGCGCTGTCCGAGCCGCAGGTGGCACAGCATCAGATTCTGGTACAGCTGCTCGGCCAGATCATCGACTTCGAGCCCCTTGCGGTAGCATTCAACAGCGAGTTCCCACCGCTGAAGCTGCTGCCAGCGGGCGCCGATGCTGACGAGATGACGCAGATAGCGGCTGCGCAGACGTTCACGCAGCGAAACCGCCCAGGCGGCATCGAATTCCTTGCCCAGAAAGGGGCCGTGATACAACCCCTGCACCCGCTGCGCCAGCCGGACCAGAACGTCACCGGCAGGATCGGCGGCCGGATCCGCCAGGGTCGCTTCGGCCTCTGACAGAAGACGTTCGAACGCCCAGCTGTCGACCCAGCAGATGCAGGGGTCCAGGCTCAGCTTGCGGTCCCGCAGGATCAGCGCCTGCCTGTTTCCCAGCAGCCTGCGCAACCGGTGGAGCGTTGTATCGAACGCCCTGCGTGCCGCATCGCCTTCGGCGTCGGGCCAGAGTGCCGCAGTGAGCGATTCTTCGCCGACATCGCGCCCGCCCTGCGCGATGAGCGCCTTGAACAGTTCCAGCGGCTTATGCTGCGCCTTGCGTCTGACCTGCGACGGCCGGCCGTTGACCAGCAACGCAAAACGCCTGAGCGTGTACACCTTGACCGGCCATGGCCAGCTCTCCACGTGCACCGGCGGTGCCGGCGGTGCCAGCCGGCGTAATTTCGCCAGGTCCTGGATATAGGCGACCTGCATGCCCCGTTCCAAGGCGCCGATGCAGAGCGCGGTCATCATCCGCGGAGACCACCACGAAAAATTCCGGTAACCGTGCCGATGGGCGAGCCCGAAACCGAGCCGCAGTTCCGATCCGGCATCGCCGGTCCCCGGAAACCGCAGCAGGGCGTAACCGCGCATCAAGGCGCAAAGAATCGCAAGCTGGGCGCTGCCCGATGACCGCGCAACCTCCTGCGCCTGGCGCAGCAATACCCCGGCGGTCTCGGGCATCCCGCAATCCAGCTGTACCTCCGCCGCCGACAGCCAGGCCAGGGCCTGAAAGAGCGGAGCGCCCGCGCAAGTTGCCACACGCATTGCCACCTCCGCCCGTTCGGCCGCGAGCGGCGGATCGCCCTCGGCAAGTGCGATCTGCGTTCCCAGCTGATAAAGATAAGCGGTCGCCAGCAGACCCATGCGCGCCGCGCTATTGCGCGCAGTCTCCCAGACCCCACGCAGACCCTGCAGGTCACCGAGTCCCAGCAAGGCGTTCGCCTCCAGGGCGCGCAGCGCACCGGACCAGGACTGGACCGCGTGCCGGGCAGCGATGGACCGGGCACGCCCCACGGCTTCAAGGCATTCGGCGTGGGCACCGAGCGCATCGTGGTGCATCGCCTCGAACAGGCCCCATTGGACCTGGACACCCGGCGCACGGCGGCCGGTGTTGCGCCCGACCCGAAGCCGGTCCAGGAGCAGTGCTGCGCGCGCGGGCCGTCCGAAAAAGACGTCGTAACGCAGCAGCCGGCGCGCCAGCACCAACCGCGCGGGCTGCCGAAGCAGCTCAAGGCCATCCCGCGCCTGCTCGGCCCACGCGGCCAGGTGGGGATGATGGGGAAAACGAAAGAAGAGCGCGCTGAAAATCGATGCGGCGAGGCGATGTGTCGCGCCAGGACGGTCCGCGGGCGGGTGCACGACGCCCGCGACGCACGAGTCCAGCGACGCACATTCTCCACGTGCGAGCGCCGCCTCGACCCTGCCGGACAGAAGTCCGGGATTTCCGCCCAGCGTGATCGCCACCTCAGCGGCCCCCGCCACCAAGACAGCGACCGCGCGCGCACGGCTGCGGAGGCGGTCTGCTGGACAACCGCCTCGAATCGGACACTACCCCCGATTGCGCGTGCCTCCTGCCGCCGGCAGGTCCTGCGCCTGCGCACCGAACGCCCGCATCCACCGGGCCTCTACCGAGCATTGCTCCTCTCCCCCGGGCAGCGCCATCCTCCGGAACACCGCGGATGCGTCGGCTTGTGCCTGTTGTGCGCTGCCAATCCCTTGAGGGCTTCTAATATATACAGTTCGCGGCCATCCTGCACCCGCGGCACGGCACCCGATCATAGGCACCGCGCCGTCACGGACTCTGACGGTTGCGAACTGGAAGCAGGGGGCAGATGGCGGAAAGGCTAGTCGGACCACCAGCTCCACACGATGCGCCGCACCCGATCGCGCCCGTCCAAATCCATCTGGATCTGATACGGCTCTATTTCATAATCGTCGGGCGCGATGCGCGCAGCGTTCTCGACGTCGTAACGCACGCGCCGGCGGTCCTGATAGGTGGGAGGCCCCAGTACCTGGATGAAGCGCGAACGCGACTCCCCCACCCGCAGCCCATCTTTGAGGATGTAAATCGGGCTGGTGACGCTCACCCCCACGACCACCAGCTCCGCCTTCCCGACCCCGTGGTGTTTG
>JAJYEK010000210.1 GCA_021785795.1 Pseudomonadota bacterium | reverse complement strand
GGAATCGTGACGAAATCAGTGCGGGCTGGCTGGCTGTACGCCTGCGATCTCTGCAGCGCCCGGCAGGATGGACGGCCGAGGCGCAAGCCCGGGACTGCCGCCACCACCACGTTAAACCGCTGTAATGGCAGGGTGTGCCCGCAGCGAGGTACATGCTTACGCGCAGTCCCTTGCCACGATCTGTGCCTTGAACCCCTTAGCGTGCAAGGACGATCGATCATCGTTGCGGCGGAAAGATCTTGCCGGGATTGAGAATGCCCTTGGGGTCGAACTGGCTCTTGATGCGACGCATCAGACCCAGGGTGACCGGATCTAGGGCGCGATCGATATAATCGCGCTTTTCCCGTCCGATACCGTGCTCTCCAGACAGTGTGCCGCCCAGAGCGAGCACCAGATCGAACACCGCGCTCACCGCCGGGCGTGCGCTTTGTTCCTGGCGCGGGTCCTGGGAGTCGTACAGCAGGTTAACGTGTATATTGCCGTTTCCGGCATGGCCGAAATTGACGACCGGGATGCCATAGCGCCTGCTCAGGTCGCCGAGTCCGGCGATCAGGTCGGCTATACGTGAAACAGGGACTACGACGTCTTCATTGAGCTTGTTCGGAGCGATGGTCCGCAGGGCCGGAGACAGTGCCTTGCGCGCAGCCCACAGCTCCTTGACCTCCTCTGCAGAGCAGGCAACCCTGGTTTCCAGCAAGCCGGCACCGCTCAGGGCCGCAGTGACCGCCAGCAGCATGGCGTCCATGCCAGATTCCGGCCCATCCACTTCAATCATCAGCAACGCCCCCGCACCGTGTGGCAGCACAACGCGCGAATGGCTGCGGATGATATCGATGGCTGCGCCATCCATCATTTCCAGGGCGCACGGGGTGACCGGCTGGGCCATGATGCGCGCTACCGCCGCAGCTGCGTCCCCGACCTGGGCATAGGCAGCCTGTAGTGTGCGCTTACTCTCGGGGAGAGGCACGAGTCTTAGAACAGCTTCGGTAATCACGGCCAATGTGCCTTCGGAGCCGATAAGCAGTCGGGTCAGATCGTAACCCACGGCGCCCTTTGTGGTGTAGGTGCCGGTGCGGATCTCCTCGCCGCCGCCGGTGACGGCGCGCAGTGCCAGGACGTTTTCGCGGGTCGCGCCATATTTTACGGCGCGCGGGCCGCCCGCGTTCAGAGCGAGATTGCCGCCAATGGTGCAGAAAGCCGCACTCGTAGGATCCGGGGGCCAGAAGAATCCGTCAGCGCGCGCTGCATCCTGGACGGCCTGGTTGGTCACGCCGGGCTCGGCCGTCAGCGCCCGGTTCACCGTGTCGACACTGGTTATCCGGTTCATGCGCTCGAGCGAAAGTACCACCCCGGCACACAACGGTACGGATCCGCCACTGGTACCCGTGCCACGGCCCCGCGTGGTCAGCGGAACCGAATGCTC
The DNA here is from genome assembly GCA_021785795.1 of Pseudomonadota bacterium. Next base: position 4,586 of record JAJYEK010000210.1, on the reverse strand, counting down.
ACAGCACAGCCGCACGATGCCCGCGACCTCGGCATGCGTTGTGGCAAACACGACTGCATCCGGAGCGGTGTGTTTGCGCGAGTTGTCATATCCGTATACCCAGCTGTCCGCAGGATCGGTAAGCACGTTCCGCCCTTCAACGAGCGATCGGAGTGCCTGCACGAATTGGGGCGAAAGATCACCCATCGACCGGTTCCTGGATGCCTTGAGCGCGGTGCTGGCATGCTCCGCCCCGCAGTTCAGTTGACGTATTCGAACAGCTCGACCACGCGTGCAACCCCGCGCACGTTCGCGGCCGCATTGGTGGCGAGCTGACCTTCCTGCTGCCTTACCAGACCCATCAGATAAACGTTGGAATCAGACGTGACTACCTTGACGCGCGTTGGATCGAGCCCCTTGGTGGCGAGAAACCGGGCTTTGACCTCCGTGGTTATCCACGCGTCCTCGGCGCGATCGGCAAGCGTGCTCGGCGGTGCGATCTGGATCTCGTTTATGATGCGCCGGATGCTCGGTATGGTCCTGATTTTTGCGAGAATTTGGTCGCGCAGATCCGGGGTGGGGGCCTGTCCGGTCAGCAGCACGATGCCGTTTACGGAAGTCACACTGACATGGATCTTGCCCTTGAATTGCGGCTCGGTGTCCAGAATACCGGTGGCCTTGAGTTCGACGGTCGTGTCGTTGACCATGGAGCCCAGCGTGCGCCGGTCGTGCACGACCGCGGCGCCGGCAGCCGCGCCTGCGACGATCACGGGCGCGCATCCCTGCAGGATACCTGCGAGCATAATTGCCGCAAGGATGCGCTGCGCGACTGACGAAGCACGTATTGCCGGCGAACGGGTGCGGGTCATAATCGAGCCTGCTCTTATCCTAGAAGCTGATAGTCTATCAGTTCGCTTAGACAGTGAACCACCAGGATGTGTACTTCCCGGATTCGCGCGGTCGACTCGCCGGCGACGCATATGTCCACGTCTCCGCTCGCGAGCACGGCTGCTAGCTCACCGCCGTCGCGTCCATTCAAAGTGATGCAATGCATGTCGCGAGAATGTGCCGCCTCGACGGCGCGCGCGAGATTCGGAGAGTTTCCGGTGGTCGAAAACACCACAAGAACATCCCCGGCATGTCCAAGGGCCATGACCTGACGTGCGAATACGTCGGCAAACCCATGATCGTTGGCGATCGCCGTCACCGTGGCCATGTCGGTGGTAAGCGCAATTGCCGGCAGGCCCGGTCGTTCGTGCGTGTAGCGGTTTAGAAGATGCGAGGAAAAGAGCTGGGCGCAGCTGGCAGAACCGCCATTTCCGCACAGCAGGATCTTGTGCCCCGATATCAGCGTCCGGACCATCATCGCTGCTGCCGCGACGATCAGCGGAGTGAGAGGCTCGAGGCAGCGCTCCACGATTTCGGCATGGTGTGCGATTGCAGTACGTACGTGGCTGCCAAGATCATCGTCGGTGGCCACACCGCTTGTCGCCTGACCGGTGGCGATGATGTTTTTGCGGGTTTGCTTCATGGAGGCGTTTCAGCAGGAAGGCCCGCAAATTCGGCTGTAGCGGCCGATTTGCGGGCCTGCAGGACATGCCGGTTTTGCGGAGGCTCCCACCATGCCTTCAATGTGCCGGAATGGATGGTGAGTCGATTCCAGCGCCATCATCCAGGGCGAACTGGCCCTTGTAATTTAGGAATGTGTCCAGAAGCTGAGGAACTCCGTGCTGGAACTGTGCCCAGAGCAACTGCCGGCGGACGCGTCCGTGCGGTCCAATGCTCAGGCTGCTGGTTACGCCATCGAAGTGCACGCCCTGCTCCGAGCTAAGGCGGTTCAGCTGCGGAATAACCGCATAGGAGTCGATGCCGAGTGCATAGAGTCTATCGAGGGCAGTGTGTGCGTATTTCCAGTCGCCATGCTGCAACTCGGTGCGCAGTGTCTTGATGCTGCCATCATGGATCAGCATCCACGGCATGTCGCCGAACATGATTCCATCGAGATCGGTATCGCGCATGGGATCTGTCTTGCCGGTGAATATATGCGAAGTCGCATATACCGGAATCTGCATCGCACGATAATAGTTGAGCTGGGGCTTGATCAGGCGGCCGTTCTGGGCATCGGCTTCAAGGAAAATCATGTCGATATCCTTGCGCGGCCTGGGATCAAATTTCAGCTTTATCTTCAGCAGTTTTTTCAGCCGTTCGTCGCGCTCGTCACTTTGGGTGATATTGAGCAGCTGCTTTACCGGCTGCGAATAATCGCCGATGCCGGGCTGATAGGCTACCGAAGTCAATACGATGCCGCCAAGCCGCTGCCAGGTGTCGCTGAAGCCATTAGCAATGCGCAGTCCCCAGGCGGTGTCGGGGTACAGAATAGCCGCACGCCGATGGCCGTCAAGATAGGCACGCTCCGCTACCTGCTTGGCCTCCTGCTCCAGTGACAGGCCGAACTGGAATACCTGTTTCGAGGGGTCAATCTTCTGGTTCGTGCGGCTCAGCAGCAGTGTCGGCACCCGCAGATCATCGGCCTTGACCAGCTGACTGACAGCGTCGTGTCCGAGAGGACCGACCACGAACTGGGCTCCATTTGCCACCGCGGCATCATAGTATTTCGTTATCTGCGTGGGATCCGGGCCGGTGTCGTAGACCATGATCATCGGTTTGTCGGGATCGGTGTTGGCTGCGTCCATGGCCATGAAACCGTCCCGAACGGCTGCCGCCTGTTTCGAGAACTCCGAGGTCAGGGGCAGCAGCAGCGCAATTCTGTTGATGCGTCCGATGATGCCGGGCACCGGGCTCGCCAGCGTCCTGATGAAACTGTCGGTTGCAGGATGATTGGGGTGGGATTTTCGCCAGGCGCTGACAGCCAAGGCGAGCTCATTGGGGTCGCCGGAGTTATCGGAGACGGCGATCGCGAGCTGCAACCAGCCGATGAGCACGGAATTGCGTGCGCTCCCCAGCGCGCGTTTCAGATTGGTGCGGCTGAGGTTCTGCAGAATGTGCCAGAGCTGCAGCTGGTTCTCAGTAATCTCTTTGCCGCTAACAATGAATCGTTCGCGCGCGATAAGGTCGTTGACTGCATTGATCGGGCGATTGATCTTGATCTCCGCCCCTGCGCGGGCCTGGAGGATTTCAGCCTGCAGCGAGGGATCGAGATTGCGCATCCGGGCTGCCTGATCGAGCAGAGAGATGGAGTGCCGAGGACGCCCTTCGAGAGAGGCGATGCGCGCCTCCAGAATACGCTTGCGTGCGAGGAAGGAAGGCGCAAGTCCTGTAGTATCTACGGAACGAATCTGCGCGCGCGCCTCGCGCACTTGCGCCGCTTTGACGAGTGCATCCACCGCCCTCAGCTGAAAGCGCTGCCGCTCGGGTGGGGCCGCGATCTGCGCAATTCGCAGGTAGTCATGTGCGGCAATGACATATTCCCCGGCCCGCTCAGCGCGCTCCGCGTCTCTTGCGGTCAGCCGCGGCACCAGGGGTTGCAGTGGCCCGGGGGTTTGGCACCCTTGGAGGGCCAGAAAGCCGGCAAGAACGAACAATGCTGCCCGGGCACGGGCGGTGAAAATCGGTTTCATTAGGGGATGTCGTATAAACTGTGGCGACAGTATCTTAAAGTGGAGGCGCATGTGTCAAACAAGCCCGGTGCCTTGTATGTGGTGGCAACACCCATCGGAAATCTGGAGGACATGTCGCCGCGCGCAGTCCGGGTGCTGTCGCAGGCGGACCTGATTGCTGCCGAGGATACCCGCCACAGCGCTACGCTGCTGCGGCACTTTGGGATCGATCGGCCGGTTGTCGCAGTCCACGAACACAATGAACGGATGAAAACGCATGAGTTGATTCGCAAACTGAGCGCAGGTCAAAGCATCGCCCTGATCAGTGATGCCGGCACGCCCCTGATCAGCGATCCCGGGTTCAATCTAGTGCGTGCCGCGCTAGCCGGGGGGATTCCGGTTGTGCCGATACCGGGTCCTTGCGCTGCGATTGCAGCGTTGTCGGCATCGGGTCTTCCGTCAGACCGCTTTGCCTTCGAGGGGTTCCCGCCGGCAAAGGCCGCAGCACGACGGGCGAAATTCGAGGATCTTCGTACCGAACCCCGTACCCTGGTCTTTTACGAGTCTGCACACCGCATTGCCGAATGTCTCGACGATCTGGCGGCCATTTTCGGGCATGATCGGGCCGGCGTGCTAGCGCGCGAGCTTACCAAGCGGTTCGAGACCGTGCGCAGTGCCACGCTCGGGGAATTAAGTGACTGGGTGCGGAGCGATGCAAATCAACAGCGCGGCGAAATGGTGGTATTGGTTCATGGGCTGCCTCGGGACGCAGGTCAGCAGATCGATGCCCATGCAGACAGGGTCATGCGTGTTCTGCTCGCAGCACTCCCGCTCAAGCAGGCCGCAGCGTTAGCGGCGGAGATTACCGGCGTGAAGAAAAATCTCCTCTACGCCCACGGGCTGGGTCTGGCCCGCTCTGCGGATTCCGGGTCTGCGAGCCACGACAAATAGATCAGGCAACCAGTCCGGACTTTACGGCAGCGATCGGCGTATAATAACCCGCGGAGTCGGCCAGGCAGCCGCCGCGCCCTGCGCGGAGGAAAGTCCGGG
>JAJYEK010000209.1 GCA_021785795.1 Pseudomonadota bacterium | reverse complement strand
TGAGCCTCGTGCGCTGCCGGTTGCAGAACAGGAACAGCGCCCCGGACAGGGGGGACAAGTGCATCGTGCCTTCGACCCGCGCCGTGAGCCCGTTGATCGACTGCCGGAAGTCGACCGGCTCCCGGTGCAGGTACACCGCCAGAGGTTCCACGAACAGGCGCATGCGTCAGTCCTTGAGCGCGTGCAGCAGGTCCGCGAGCCAGCGGGCCGACACCGAGGCCGGCAGTTTGAGGGTGGTGCCGCCGTGGCACAACTCGAGGTCCAGAGCCTTCGACCCACCCCGCGTCACCGCCACCGGCACAAACGCCGAGGCGGCGGGACTCCCCTCTGCCCCGGACAGCTCGCGGCGGCGCAGCCTGAAGTACTGGCGTGCAATCCCGTGGGCGGCGCAGAACGTTACCTCATCCTGGCCGCTGGTACTCCATTCCTGAAACAGCTGATGCCACTGCGCGTGCGTACGGACCATGGTTCCTGCCCTCTGGGTTCAAGTGCAGAAGGCTGCGCGTTTTAGGCGCGGCTCGGTAGAGCGGGGTTTGTCGATCGCTTACCGTCGTTCTACGCATGCACTAACCCCAACGAGGTCGCGACTTACGGTTTGTCCGTCTTCACCAACTGCTATCCCTTCAGAAAACGGTCGGTCTTTTCGAGACACACTATGGGCCGCTCATTCTGGGAGTACGCGCAACGCGACAACGAAACTGATATTCATGGCCTGGCTAGAATGCCGCAACCGACGGCGATCATCACCCAGCTGTCGCCCGGTTATCCTGCATCTACTAGATTCGCTCTGCGCCTCTTGGCGCTAGCGTGACGACAGAGTTTCTCCTGCGAGTACACCACTAACGGCCAGACTTCTTTCGAGCGCCCCTAGAATCGGACACTCGTCTACGCTTCGCTCGTCGTGGACACAGATATTGATGAGATCAGCGAGGGCGGTCGACATTGCCTGCATGATCGTTATCTTGTGCTCAAGCTCTCTCTGCTTCTGAACAGCGACGGTACGGACATCCTGACAACAGGCACAGTTGTCTGTTTTCAAGCGCATCAAAGTGCGTACCTCTGCCAATGTGAAACCGACTTGCTGGGCATGCTTGATGAAGCGCACCCTCCGTAGCGCGTCACGGTCGTAATGCCGGTAGCCGTTTGTTGCCTTTGGCATGCGCGGCAATAATCCCTCGCGCTCGTAGTAACGCAAGGTATCTTTGCTGACCCCAGTCGCTGCAGACACTTGTCCAATCGTCATCATGACGCCTCCTCAGGCCGATGCACGCCATCAATGTGCCACGATGGTGCCGAAGTACATATTGCCAGAACAGTGAAAAGGATAACGCCCCGGCCGCGGCGCGCGAATAGACACGCGCCCCGTGGTACCGACTGGAACACGCGCACGGGCATCACCCCCTCCTGGCGCTAATCGGGGAAACACGGTGACCAGGCCGCAACCCCCGAGGTAGTCCGTCAGCTTGATGGCCACCACCTGGCCTGCCGGTATGCGGAGGACATCAGGAGTGTAAGGATAGGAGGAACCCGATTTTCCCTCGACGATATGATAAACAAGGGTCGTACTGGTGTGTGTTGTGCGCAAGACAGTCTGCTTCAGTCTATGCGCCCGCAACGTGTGCAGGTGCAGGGCGCCTGCTAACAGCCCTACCAGCAGGACCAGTGCGACGGCGAACCGGAACAACCGAAGAAGAACACCGCTTCTTGGTTCATCGGCACTCATATGAAGCCCCTAGAATGTCCAGCCGTAGTTGATGCCGAAATAATAGAGGAGATAGAACGACGTCAACAAAAACAATAATCCGGTGGCACGTTGCAATATCCTCCCTGCCCCGCGGCGCACGCCGATCAGCGCTGTTTGTCCGAGGTACGCCATTACTAACAAGAGCACCGCTATCGCTAAGCCATAGATGACTACGGCAATCCCTGCGAGGACATAATCTCCAGAAGCGAGCGGCATCAGGACAATGCCAAGAAAGATGGGCAGCGTGCAAGTATGCGAGGCAGCCCCGTAGGCAACCCCAAACCCGAACAATGTCCTCGGGTTTCGTATCTGTTTCTGTTCCGCCATCCGTTCGTAGTACGACTGAAACGGATTGAACCGAGACAGAGACGCCAACCAGTGGTTTCGCCCCGTCAAGATCACTATCCCTAAAATCAGGAACACCAGCGCGGCTGCGGGGATCAGATAGATCAGGAAATTATACACCGCGGCCCCAAGCGCAGTGACGAGCGCACCGGACAGTGTGTAGAACACCACGATACCGGATGCCACGACGAGGCTGCCACGCATGAGTGGACCGCGACCCTCACCGGGTAATGCATCGGCAATGAAGTACATCAGGAATGAAGGGGTGATCGCGAGGCTGCAGGGGGAAAAGAAGGACGCAGCGCCCCCTACCAACGCCAGAAGCAACAGCAGTACTGGAGGGAGAGAATGCGCCTTGTGGATCCGCAGAAATAGTTGGCCACCAACATGTACATAAAGGTAGGCCCCCACCGCAAACACCAAAGCCAGCACCACCAACGCGGAAACCCGACCGACCCATTTCCGATACCGCGGCGACAGCGCGGTCATCATTTACCCCCGCCAGTTGCGCCCATGAGTGACGACGACGCCGGAAGCGTGTTGAGGGCTTTCTGCAGGGCGAGGGGCGACAGTGCTCCCTGGATCACCAGTACGCGACCACTGGCTTCACGCATGACGGTAGTCGGGACCGCGTCGACGGGCGCCCTTGCGAGAAAGCGATCATTCCGTCGCACCAGGGCGCGTGTCTTCCGCGAGGGCAGCGCTTCGTCGATACCGCCCTCATCATCGCGTGCATCGTAATGGGACTCGTTATAGGCAAGCGCCGCAGCAGGCGAACGCGCATCCAGAATGGCGGCCACTTTCCCGAGACTACTCGGAGACACGATACCGACCGGAATCCAGTGCACCGTGAGCTGGTCCCTACGGATCAATGGTTGGAACGTTCCGTACAGGAGATGACAGTAGGGGCAGTTCGGATCAAAGAATATATACACGACCCTTGGTCCGTGGCCTTCGCTGACCACCGCTGCCTCCCGTGCACCCTGTAAGAGTTGCTGCGAAGACGCGTCTGCGGTCGGCACAACAAACAGGAGCGTGGCAGCCAGAACAACACTCGGAACACACCATCCCGTGCTGTCACGCATGCACTTGCGCGCTCCTTTGCTCAGAATCATACCAAGGCCTCACTGGCATCGGCCGATTTAGGCCCGATACCGCCAACCGCCCCGAAAAACAGGCTGGAATGACCGGCCAGAGAATTGACGAAGATGGCGGTGACGCTGCTCGCCATTGCCACCATCGCCCACACCGGGTAAATCAATCCGGTGGCGGCCAAGGGGATGCCGATGCCGTTGAACAGGAATGCCAGGGTGATATTCTGCAGCATCTTGCGGTAACCGCGGCGGCTGATGTCATAGGCGACGAGCACGCCGGCCAGCCGCGTGTTCAGCAGGATCACGTCGGCCGCGTCGATCGCGATATCGGTGCCGCTGCCCATGGCGATACCGACGTCGGCTTGCATCAGCGCCGGCGCGTCGTTGATACCGTCGCCCACCATGGCGACCCGTGCATCCTTCTGAATCTGACGCACGGTTTCCGCCTTGCGCTCCGGCAGTACCTCGGCATAGACCTCCGTGATACCTGCCTCGGCGGCAATACGCTGCGCCGCCCCTGCGTTGTCGCCGGTGAGCAGCGCCACGCGTACACCGGCGGCCCTGAGCCGGCTCACGGTTTCGCGCGCATCCGCACGCAGCGTGTCGCCCAGCGCCAGAATGCCCAGTAGCTGGGTATCGCGCGCGACACCAATCACCGTACGGCCCGCGGATTGCAGACGCTCGATATGGGCGGCCAGGGGCTGCGTGTCCACGCCACGTTCGCTCAGGAAGACCGGGCTGCCCGTCACCACAGTTTCTGTACCTGCAGCACCGGCAATCCGGGCGATCACGCCCCTGCCGGCAACCGCGTCGAAACCTTCAATATCCGGAAGCTCAAGCCTGCGCGCAAAGGCTGCTTGTACCACCGCCTGTGCCAGCGGGTGCTCGGAGGCGGCCTCGACGGCAGCCGCCAGCGCCAGCAGCGTATCCACATCCACGCCATGCGCTTCCATCTCGCGCAGCGCGGGCTTGCCTTCGGTCAGCGTGCCCGTCTTGTCGAAGATCACCGTAGTGACCTTGCGTAGCGCCTGGAACGCCTCGCCCGTGCGCATGAGGACACCGTGTTCGGCGGCCTCGCCCGCACCACGCACGATCGACAGCGGCGCCGAAATGCCGACCGCGCAGGGATAACCCATCACCAGCACCGACAGACCCGCAAACACCGCGCGCTCCAGTTCCAACGGGTGACCACCCAGCACCGGTACAAACAGCCATCCCAGAAAGGCCAAGGCCGCAATCGCAAGCACGGTGGGCGTATAGACGCGCAGGACCCGGTCAACGATGTGCAGCAATCCCGGTTTGAGAGCGCGTGCATCCTCGACGCTCTTAATGACTCGCTGCAAAAAACTGTCATCACCCACCGCGGTGACGCGCACGATCAGAGCACCGCTCCCGTTGATGGCACCGCCAGCCACCACGCTGCCGACGCGCTTGTTCACTGGCAGCGGCTCACCGGTGATCAGAGACTCATCCACCGCCGAGCGTCCCTCGATCACTTCTCCGTCGACCGGCAGCCTTTCGCCGGGACGGATGCGTACCCGATCACCGATCACGACTTCCTCGATTGGGACCGGCCCTTCGCGGCCGTCGCGCAGCACGCACGCGGTGTCCGGTTGCAGGTCGAGCAATTTCTTGACCGCCTGCGAGCTGCGCGTCTTGACAATCAGCGACAGCCACTCGGAGAAGATGTGGTAGGTCAGCACCATCACCGCCACGGCGAAAAACGGCGCCGTGGGGTAGCCTGGGCGCTGCCATACCAGCCCGAAGACACCGCCGACGGCTGCGGCAAATGCACCGATCTCGACCAGCACATGCTGGTTCAGAATACCGCGCCGAAGTGCCTGTGCCGCCATGCGCAGGATGTGCGCGCCGAGACCAAAGATCATCGCCGCCGCCAGCAACGCCGCCAGCCATGGCGTGAATGCGCCAAGCAAGCTCTGGCTGCGCAGCACGAACAGCGTCACACCGGAGGCGCCCAGGCCCAGGCTGCCGGCCACTGCCCACAAACTGCCGCGACTACGCAACACGGCAAAGCAAAACGCCATCAGGCTGGCCACCACGAAGGCGGAGAGACCGAGCGTCCAGCTACCTTCCGGATTGGCGATCAAGCCGATCGCGGTCACACTCAATGCCAGCGCGCCAAGGAAACGGTTGCGCTCGCGAGCGAGAGCCCGCTCCTGGGTCGCGAATGGCTCTAAGTACATTCCAATCGAAGTATGAGTCTGAACGGAGCGGGTTTTGAGCATGCTCAGGCGGCTGTTCTCGATCGTCTGAAAATAGTCTTGAAGAGCATCGCCCGTGCGTCGTTCAGACGCTGTGCGGCATCATTATCGCTGATGGCGCCGGCTTTCGCATCGAGTTGTTCGAAGGTGACGCCCGCCTTGAGGTACTGTTCAGCCCGCGGCAAGGATTTGAGCTTGTCATAGGGCGTCATCATCAGTTGATAGGGATAGCGCTTGCGCTCGCGCCCCTTGGCATCCGTGATGGTTTCGGCGAACAGACACGGCCGGTGGAAGTTGACGTAGGGGTTGAGATGGTCGCGGCAGAAGGCGTTGACGAGGGTCGCGAAGCGTTGCGGGATATGGCCGTAGCCCAGGTGCTTGCGCACGATCGCCCCGTTCTTTGACTCGGCCTGGGCGTTGTCATTGCTGTGACGGGAACGCGATTTGGTCTGTTCTGCGATCAACAATTTGTTGAGCAGCCCGGCGACCTGGTGGTTGATGTACTCCGAGCCGTAGTACATATCGAAGCATGAGCAGCTGGGCAGCCACCATCGAGAGGTTCATCCTGAGGGTTCTCACACACCACAGGAGATTCACGATGATGACTGCCCGCAACGAT
>JAJYEK010000040.1 GCA_021785795.1 Pseudomonadota bacterium | reverse complement strand
TCAGCCGGTCCGAATAGTACAGCCATGACACGCTGCCGGTGACCAGAAACGACGCGAGCAGGGTGTCGATCAGCAGGTTGATTTGCGATACCGATACGCCAAAGATGCCCGGGGCCATCAAACGGAACACGCGGCGCACGCCCTCATCATGCAGCGCCGGCTTCGGCCGCGGGAGCAGCCGAAGCCGCATCAGGAAAGGCAGCTGGAAAAGAAGCTGCGCAACGCCCGCGATCGCCACCCCCCAGGCGAGCGCGATCACCGGGATGTGCATGTGCGGCGCAAGCAGCAGGGCCGCACCAATCAGTGACAGATTGAGCAGCACGGGCGTAAAGGCAGGAACCGCGAAACGCCCGTAGGTGTTCAGGATGCCGGCGGACATGGATACCAGCGAGATGAACAGAATGTAAGGAAAGGTGATGCGTAACATCTGCACCGTGAGTTGGAATTTCTCCGGCACCGCGAGGAATCCGGGGGCAAGTACCGTCACGAGCAGGGGCGCAGCGAGGACCCCGATCACCGCAACGACTAGCAGCACCGCTGCCAGCAAGCCGGCGACATGGTCCACGAACATCCGGGTGGCGTCCGCATCGTTGCGGGTCTTGTACTCCGAGAACACCGGCACGAACGCCTGGGAGAACGCGCCCTCGCCGAAAATTCGGCGCAGGAAGTTCGGAACGCGGAAAGCCACGTAAAAGGCGTCGGCGGCGACACCGGACCCGGCGCCGATCAGATGGGCGAATGTCATATCCCGTACCAGCCCGGCGATTCGGGAAATGAGCGTAATCGCGCCGATGAGCAGGGTGGACTTGATCAGCTTGCGTGACATTCGGAAGCGCCGGGTGGAACCGCGAATAGAGCCGGGATGATAAGCCAAGTCGTCTGCTGCCGCATCCCGCATGCCGGCACGGACTGCAGGGGCGCCCGAAACCGGCCGGCATTGACAAACCGCCGCAAAATCAGGATAGTTGCCACCCTTCACGGGCCCGATCAACACGAGGGAAACGGTTTTGGCAAACACGGTTCAGGCAAAAAAGCGCGTGCGCCAGGCGCAGAAACACCGTCAGCACAATGCTGCCATGCGCTCAACGTTGCGCACCCACATCAAGAAGGTGCTGAAGGCGGTGGAGGGCAAGGATACGGCGACGGCCCGCACAGCCTTCCAGACCGCCATGTCGGTGATCGACCGGGCGGCCGGCAAGGGCCTCATCCACAAGAACAGTGCAGCGCGGCATAAAAGCCGGCTCAACGAACGGTTGCGCACGCTGGGCTGACTTCGCACTCTGGCGCCTGGCGCGACATCGGGCTAAGCGAGCACCACCAAGTTGTCGCGGTGAATCAGTTCCGGCTCCCCGACGTAGCCCAGAACCGCTTCGATCTGGCTGCTGGCCCTGCCGATGATCTTTGCGGCCTCTTCCGACCCGTAGTTCACCAGCCCCCGGGCGACTTCCCGGCCTTGGGGATCGAGACAGACCACCAGTTCGCCGCGCCGGAAACTGCCTTCGACAGCCTGTACGCCCACCGGCAGCAGGCTGCGTCCGGCTTCGCGCAGAACCCTAGCAGCCCCGGCGTCCAGCCGCAGACGCCCACGGACTTGCATCTGGTCGGCAAGCCAGCGCTTGCGCGCCGCCATGCGCTCCTCGGTCGGCGCCAGATAAGTGCCGATGCGCTCACCGGACAGTACACGCGGCAGCACCTCGGGTTCGCGTCCCCACGCGATTATTGTCGCTGCTCCGGAACGTGCCGCCTTCGCGGCCGCCAGCAGCTTCGTCCGCATACCGCCGCGGCCGAGCAGGCCTGAGCCGCCGGCCATGGCCTCCAGCGCCGGATCTCCGGCGATCCCTTCCTGCACCAGGGTAGCCTGGGAATCGCGGCGCGGATCGGCAGTGTATAGCCCCGCCTGGTCAGTGAGTATCACGAGCAGTTCCGCTTCCAGCAGATTCGCCACGAGCGCAGCCAAAGTATCGTTGTCGCTGAACCGGATCTCCTCGGTCGCGACGGTGTCGTTCTCGTTGATGACGGGAATGACGCCCAGATCGAGCAGGGTCCGCAGCGTGCTACGGGCGTTGAGATGGCGCTCGCGACTGGTGAGATCATCATGGGTGAGCAGCACCTGCGCGGTGTGCAGTCCATGGCGCTGGAAAGCCGACTCATACACTTGCACGAGACCCATCTGGCCCACGGCAGCAATGGCTTGCAGCTCGTGCAGGGCATGTGGCCGGCTCTGGTAGCCCAGCCTCTGCATCCCGGCGGCGACCGCGCCGGACGACACCAGCACGACTTGGACCGCGCGTGCGCGCAGTGCTGCGATCTGCGCGACCCAACCGCCGATAGCGACTGGATCGAGACCCTGGCCGTGATTGGTCAGCAGCGCACTGCCGATCTTGACGACACAGCGGTTGACGCGCGTCAGCGCCTGCCGCAGATCATGCATGGGCGCCGGCCTCCTGCGCCCGCGGACGGCGCAGAGTCCGGGTGTGCTCCAATCGCGCCATCAGCTGCGCTGTCAGCTCGCGGCAGCCGGCGCCGGTCGCGGCCGAAATTGCAAATACCGGGCGCTTCCAGCGCAGCGCGCGGACCAGATCCTGCACCCGCTGCTCGCGTTCCTGGGGCGGGATCAGATCCATCTTGTTGAGCACCAGCCAGCGCTCGCGCCGCGCCAGTGCCGGGCTGAACTTTCTGAGTTCCCCGATGATAGCGCGTACTCCGCGGACCGGGTCCGCATCAGGATCAGACGGATTCATGTCGACGAGGTGCAGCAGGATGCGGGTACGTGCCAGATGCCGCAGAAAGCGGATGCCGAGTCCGGCCCCCTCGGCCGCCCCCTCGATAAGCCCCGGTATGTCCGCCACGACAAAGCTGCGGTGCGTCTCTACCCGAACCACTCCGAGCTGGGGGTGCAGCGTGGTAAAGGGATAGTCCGCTACCTTGGGCCGCGCCTCCGATATCGCGCGCAGCAGGGTGGACTTGCCGGCGTTGGGCAGGCCGAGCAGCCCGACGTCCGCCAACAGCTGGAGTTCGAGCAGCAGCTCGCGCTGCTCGCCCGGCGTTCCGGGCACGATATGGCGCGGTGCGCGGTTCGTGCTGCTCTTGAAATGGGTGTTGCCCAGGCCACCACGCCCGCCCTTAGCCACAAGCAGCCGCTCGCCGGTATGCGTGATGTCGCCGATCAGCTCTCCAGTGTCGGCGTCGCGCACCAGGGTGCCGAGCGGCACCGGGATAACGAGGTCCTCGCCTGCCTTGCCGGTGCAGTTGCGCCCATGTCCCCGCTCGCCGTGAACGGCGCGAAACTGGGTGGAATAGCGAAAATCCGCGAGGGTATTGAGCCCGCTGTTGGCTGCGAGAAAGATGCTGCCGCCGCGCCCGCCATCTCCGCCATCCGGACCGCCGCGGGGCACGAACTTCTCCCGCCGGAAGCTGAGCGCTCCATCGCCTCCGTTTCCGGCTTCCACGCGAATCTTGGCTTCGTCGACGAATTTCATAGAGCTGCTGCCTAATTCCTGCTTCGGAGGATGGCCGGTCCAACTGCGCGGCGGGTCCCGAAAAAACAAAAACCCCGCACCGTCCACCGATGCGGGGTTGGTGCATCCGAGTCCGGAGCGTATCAGGCCGGCACGATGCTCACGGTCTTGCGGCCGCTCGGACCCTTGAGCCCGAATTTGACCCGCCCGTCGGTCAACGCAAACAATGTGTCATCCTTTCCGATTCCGACGTTCGTGCCGGGATGGAATTTCGTGCCTCGCTGGCGCACCAGGATATTCCCGGCGAGCACCTGCTGGCCGGCAAAACGCTTGATGCCGAGACGCTTGGATTCGGAATCGCGGCCGTTACGCGAACTGCCGCCTGCCTTTTTATGTGCCATGGAGTCAACCCCTGCCGTTGGTGCCGTACGGCGCGCTTACTGGGCCGCGCCGGTAATCCCGGTGATTTCGAGTTCCGTATAGTACTGCCGGTGACCCGCCTGCTTGCGGTAATGCTTGCGCCGGCGCAGCTTGAAAATCCGGGTCTTGTCGGACCGGCCGTGACCCCGTACCGTCGCATTCACCGCCGTGCCGGTCACGACCGGATTACCGACACGCACGTCCTCGCCGTTGGCCACCATGAGCACCTTGTCCAGGCTCACCGTCGCCCCGGCGTCAGCTGCGATTTTCTCCACTCGCAGCACGTCGCCGACTGCCACCCGATACTGTTTGCCGCCCGTCTCAATCACCGCGTACATGCTTGAATCTCCGCAAGAAATGGCCGACCCAGGGCGGCTCATCCAAAGCTCGCTAGTGTACCGCCTGTCGCGCAAGGTTACAAGATCGGCTAACGGGTGCCCTCCCCTCCCGGCAGCACCACCAAGCGCTATCCTTGCAGCCAAGCAGCTCATAAACTAGCATGCGCGCCCAATTGTGCAACACAACCCTCTCGAAAAAGGCCTCATGGATCTAGACGCCATCATGGCGCTTACCGGGAACGACCGGCAGGCGGTCGACCGCGAGATCACGCGCCGGCTGCAGTCGGATGTTGCCCTCATCAACCAGCTCGCCGGCTACATCATTCACAGCGGCGGCAAGCGGCTGCGGCCGCTGATCCTGCTGCTGGCCGCACGTGCCTGCGGCTATCAGGGCACCGACCACATTGCCCTCGCGGCCATCGTCGAATTCATCCATACAGCGACACTGCTGCACGACGACGTGGTCGACGCTTCGGAGCTGCGGCGCGGACAGTCCACGGCCAACGTCGTTTGGGGCAACGAAGCCAGCGTCCTGGTCGGGGACTTCCTGTACTCGCGCGCCTTCGAGATGATGGTCGACGTCGGCAATATGCGCGTCATGCAGATTCTTTCAAAGGCGACCAATACGATCGCCGAAGGCGAGGTGATGCAGCTGCTCAACTGCCGCGAACCCGACATTCCTGAGGAACACTATCTCTACGTGATCCGCAGCAAGACCGCCAAGCTGTTCGAGGCCGCGGCCCAGCTGGGAGCGGTCATCAGCGGCGGCGATGCACCCGTCGAACACGCACTCTCGACCTACGGCATGCATCTGGGCACTGCATTCCAGCTCATCGATGACGTTCTCGACTATAGCGCCGACAGCAAGGCCCTGGGCAAGAACATCGGGGACGACCTGGCGGAAGGCAAGCCCACCCTGCCCCTGATTCATGCCTTGCGCGCCGGCAGCCTCCAGCAGCGCGAGCTGCTGCGCTCGGCACTGCGTGAAGGCGGCCTCGACCGAATCGACGAGGTGATGGCCGCCATTGAATCGACTGGAGCCATCGCGTACACTGCGCGTCTAGCCGAGGACGAAGCGGGCCGGGCAATAAAGGCCCTGGCCGAGATTCCCGATTCGCTCCATACGCAAGCGCTGCTCGACCTCGCCCATTTTTCCGTGCATCGCAATCACTAGACCAATCGGGGTGTAGCTCAGCCTGGTAGAGCACTAGCTTCGGGAGCTAGGGGCCGGAGGTTCGAATCCTCTCACCCCGACCATGCGGCGCGGACGGATCGCGCTGCGGTGTGATGCGGCGCATGCTGGAGCCTGGGTATGGAGGAACTGCTACGCCTTGTCCTGATCCTTGTGGCAGTCTGGTTCCTTGTCCACGCGCTGAGGCGTTCTGGTGCCCGCGGCGGCGCCTCTCCGCCTCCTCCCAGGAACTCGCCTCCGGAAAGCGTCCCGATGCTGCGCTGCGCCCGCTGCGGCGTCTACGTTCCGCACGACCAGGCGGTGACAGCGCATGGCCGGACTTTTTGCAGCCGCGAGCACGCATCCCGGGGTCCGCGCCGATAGTCATGCCGTTCTTTGCGTACTGCGGGAATCTGTGCTAATTCAACAAGAATGACAGCCACGGACAGCAGTGTCTTCGGAACCGGGATGAGTGTCGCAGAAAGCGAATCGGCGGTCGCGTCCGAGAACTGGAAACTTCTCCGCTATTTCAACGGCTACCGGGCACTTATCGCCTGCGCCGCGGCCGTCTACGCGCTTTCCGGGGTACGCATTTCGCCATTCGGGGATACCGGCCGCGGACTCTTCCTCGGCACCGCCCTGGTCTATGCCATCGTAATGCTTGCCGGCCTGGCCGCCTCGTGGCGGCGCTGGCCGTCGTACGAGACCCAGACCAGTATTCTGTCATTCCTTGACGTCATCCTGCTCACCATGCTGCTGCACGCCAGCAACGGCCTGAGCAGCGGGCTCGGTCTGCTGCTCGTGGTATCGGTCGGCGGCAGCAGCCTCATGCTGGGAACCCGGCTGACGATCTTCTTTGCCGCGCTCGCCACGGTGGCCATCGGTGTAGAGGTCAACTGGGCTTTCCTGACCGGCGGCGTCTGGGCTACCGACGGCTATACCCAGGCTGGGCTGCTCGGCCTCGGCCTGTTTGCCACCGCGGCGCTGTCCCATACCCTGGCCGAACGTCTGCGCGCCACCGAAGCCCTCGCCCAGCGCCGCGGCGTCGACCTCGCCAACCTGTCCCAGGTCAACGAGCTGATCATCCAGCGCATGCAGTCTGGGGTGCTGGTATGCGATGCACAGGGGCAGGTGTACATGCTCAACAAAAGCGCGCGTGATTTCCTCGGCCTGCGCGAACCGCTGAACGGCAAGCCCCTGCTGGCGGACATCTCCGCCAGCCTCGCGAGCCAGCTGGCCGACTGGCTTGGCAAGACGGCCGCCAACCGCGGCCGACAGCTGGTCACCACCCGCGCCGGGCACACCCTGCTGCCGCGCTTTCTGCCGATTGGAGAGGGTGATAACTCCGGCGTGCTGGTGTTTCTCGAAGACACGACAATACTCAAGCAGCAGGCACAGCAGCTCAAGATGGCGGCCCTCGCTCGGCTTACCGCCAGCATTGCCCACGAGATTCGCAATCCGCTCGGAGCCATCATCCACGCGGGACAGCTGCTGAGCGAATCGACCAGCCAGACCGGTGAGGAAAAACGGCTGGTACGCATCATCGAAGACCAGAGCCGGCGCATGAATGTCATCGTAGAGAACGTGATGCAGCTAAGCCGCCGCGACCACGTGAACCCGGTGGTTCTGGACCTCAGCGCATGGGTGAAGGACTTTGCGCGCCAGTTCGCGGAAACCAGCAGCAAGCCCCTTGAAGTGTTCTCCGTCGCAGTCCCCGCTGCGGTCCAGGTATGCATGGATCCGGACCAACTTAACCAGGTCATCGCCAATCTCTGCCAGAACGCGCTGCGCCACAGTCCGCCCTTCACCGGACAGCCCCTGATCGCCATGAAGGCCAGCACAGACTCCGAGCGTCGGCCCTGCCTCGACATCATTGACTGGGGCTCGGGTGTACCGCCGGAGATTGTCGACAACATCTTTGATCCGTTCTTCACCACCACGCCGCGGGGCACCGGGCTCGGCCTGTACATCGCCCGGGAGCTCTGCGAAGGCAACGGCGCCCGCCTCGATTACCATCCGGGCGATGGAATAGGCAGCCGCTTCCGCGTGACTTTCCTGCGCGCCGAGGAATGCGGCGGCATGGTGGGGTGATGGGAACCAAGACAGCGACCCGGGGGCAGGTCCTGATCGTCGACGACGAGCCGGACATCCGCGAGCTGCTCGAACTCACGCTGGGACGCATGAACCTCGAGACGCGTGCGGCCGAAAACCTCGGCGAGGCCCACTATCTGCTGGAGCAGTTTCCCTTCGACCTGTGCCTGACCGACATGCGGCTGCCGGACGGCAACGGCATCGACCTGGTCCGGCACATCCAGAACCGCTATCCGCAGGTACCGGTGGCCGTCATCACCGCGCACGGCAACATGGAGACCGCGATCATCGCACTCAAAGCGGGAGCATTTGACTTTGTCTCCAAGCCACTCGACATCAATGACCTGCGCAACATCGTGCGCTCGGCGCTGCGTGTCGGCCACAGTCCGCCCGTTACGGCTGCCGCCCCCGGTGCGGGCACACGCCAGCTGCTCGGCGAATCGGCTGCGATCCAGAAGGTGCGGACCCTGATCGAAAAGCTCGCGCGCGGCCAGGCACCGGTCTACATCCACGGCGAGTCGGGTACCGGCAAGGAGCTTGCGGCACGCCTCATCCACAGTCTCGGACCGCGCGCTGACAAGCCGTTCGTGCCGGTCAACTGCGGAGCAATTCCGGAACAGCTCATGGAAAGCGAGTTTTTCGGGCACAAGAAGGGCAGCTTTACCGGGGCGGTGCAGGACAAGGAGGGCCTGTTCAAGGCAGCCGACGGCGGCACGCTGTTCCTGGACGAAGTCGGCGATCTGCCTATCCCGATGCAGGTCAAGCTTTTGCGCGCCATTCAGGAGAAGACGGTGCGTCCGGTCGGCAGCCAGAGCGAGCTGCGCGTAGACGTACGCATCCTGAGCGCTACCCACCGCGATCTCCATGGCCTGGTGCGCGAGGGCAAATTCCGTCAGGACCTCTACTACCGCCTCAATGTGATCGAGCTGGCCATACCGAACCTGCGTGCCCGGCCCGAAGATATTCCGGTGCTGGCGGAACATCTGAGCGCCAAGCTTACGGCGGGCATGGCGAACACGCCCCCGAAGCTTTCGGCCGAAGCCATCGAAGCACTGTCGCGTTATGATTTTCCCGGCAACGTGCGTGAATTGGAAAACATCCTTGAGCGCGCCCTGACCATGTGTGACGGCACCGAGATCCGGGTAACCGACCTGCAGCTGCCGGAGAGCGCTGCTGCTGATGACACCGCCAGCGCGCCGGCCGAACTGGGAGGTAGCGAATCGCTGGAGGAGTACCTGGCTCGCGTCGAGGAGTCCGCCATCCGCGATGCGCTGCAGCGCACCAACCAGAACAAGACCGCCGCCGCCAAGCTGCTCGGCATCACCTTCCGCGCCCTGCGTTACAAGCTCGAGAAACTCGGCATCGACTGAAAATGCACCGCAAACGTGCATCGACCGGTCGCCTTCTGCCCCGTACCACTGGTCGGAAGTGTTCGGCGACGCGGCGTCATCGCGGATCGACGCAAAGTGTCACCCGCTTGCCGCGGGACGGCGCGCCGGCTCCCGTGCCAACCCACGGCTTTGCTCCAGGGCTGCGGGCGCGCGGCGGACAAATCCTTGTTGATCAACAGGAATTCGCGCCCTGCTTCCGGACACGGACGGGTCATGCCTGATGGTACGGATTATGCAGCTTTCCCGTGTGGAAAGGGCCCCGGAATCCGGCCGACGGAAATAGGCCTTTTTGACCGGACCCCGAACGTCTGCTAGTTATTGCTGGAGGGTTGGAGATCCGGGAACGCATTGACCCCATTGCACAGAGCAACACACAATGCGGGCGACGTGCGAACACGGCTTGAGGGGCATTTAGCCGTTCTTTTCGGAACACCGGCCGAACGAAAACTTGAACCGGAGGTTTGTATGAAAATGCAGCAAAGAGGCTTCACGCTGATCGAGTTGATGATCGTCGTGGCGATCATCGGTATCCTCGCCGCCATCGCCATCCCGGCCTACCAGGACTATGTAGTCCGGGCGAAAGTCACCGAGGGCCTGAGCCTCGCTGATGCGGCCCAAACCGCCGCCGCGGAGACTTTCCAGTCCCTCGGGCACTTTGGTGTGCAAGGCAATTCCGTGGCCTCCAGCCTAAACAGCTACGGCTTGCCGCTGGATACCAGCATCAACGGCAATTACGTGACATCGGTCCATCTGACAGGCGGCACTACTCCGACTATAGTCATTACGTACAATCCTACTACCGTCAGTTCCGCGATGACCAGCAGCACCAACACGCTCGTTTTGACCCCGTATACAGTGTCGGGGGGGGTAAGCTGGGCTTGCGGTTATGGCACTGTATTGGTCAATGGCACCGCCAAGGGCAGTACCGGTTCGACCATAGCGGCCAAGTGGCTGCCGGCCAATTGCCGTTAAGTCTGCGGTTCCGTTAGCTTGACACTGTCGAACGCCCCGCTTCACAGCGGGGCGTTCTTGTTTGCGAGACCAGCCCACGGCACCTGCCCCGCGGTTCCTTGCCTGTCAATCCTTGCCAGGACTCCTCGGCACGAAGTCTAATACCGGCAAGCCAATGCTCCAGGAACGGCATGCACGGTTCCGACGTACGGCCGGGACCACAGGCTGGCTTGGGCGGCCCGCTAACAACGGCAACCGGAATGGGGACACGACGAATGCATCAAGATGGATGGTGCCTTCAGGCGCACACAGTGCGCTCCACTGAGATTGACCGGACCCGCCATGCCGACAGATCGAACTGCTTCGACTCACCGCCGTAGCACGGCAATCCAGTTTGGCATGCTGCTGGCAGCGATCGCAGCAACCATCGCCGTGTATTTTCCCGGCCTGCACGGCGCATTCATGTTCGACGACCTCCCTAACCTCGTCAACAACCCACAAGTGCACCTGCACGACCTGTCACTGGCAGACTTGGCGAGTGCCAGTTTTTCCTCGGGCGCCGGCATCTTGCGCCGGCCCCTCAGCATGCTGACGTTTGCACTCAATTACTATTTTTTCGGTCCGGCACCGTTTTCCTTCAAGCTCGTGAATCTGATCATCCACGTTCTGAACGGCATCGGCCTGTACCTGCTCGGCCGCCAGCTGCTCAATGCGTACCGGCATATCCACCACACCACGCTGACCGAGAATAGCGCCGGCTGGATCGCGCTCGCAGCGAGTGCCGCTTGGCTGCTGCACCCCCTCAACCTCACAGCCGTGCTCTATGTCGTACAGCGCATGACCAGCCTGTCGACCCTGTTCATGATCGCAGGCCTGTGCTTCTATGTGTGGGGCCGGTGGCGACGATGGAACGGACAAAACGGTCTTGCCCTGATGGTGACGGGCGTTATCGTGTTCGGTGTGCTGGCCCTGCTGAGCAAGGAGAGTGGTGCGCTGCTTCCGCTGTACATGTTTGCCATCGAGTATTCCCTGTTCCGTTTCCGGACCCGGGACGGCGCGCCCGATCGGGGGGTGCGCCGATATTTCCTGGCGTTCCTGGTCGCGCCGGCCATCGGCGGGCTGATCTGGATGGCGTCCGACCCGCAACCATTCTTTGCCGGTTACGCGTTCCACAACTTCACGCCGACGGAACGCCTGCTGACGGAGGCGCGCGTGGTCGTGTTCTACCTGCGCCTGATCTGTCTGCCGTCGCTGCGCCAGCTGGCGTTGTACCACGATGACATCGCAATCTCCCGCGGCCTGTTCAACCCGCCGGACACCCTGTTGTCGGTCGCGTTCGTCACGGCGCTGCTCGCGACCGGATTCGCCGTGCGGCGGCGCACACCGCTCGTCAGTCTCGGCATACTCTGGTTTTTCGCCGGCCAAGTGCTTGAATCCACCGTACTGCCGCTCGACATCGCGTTCGAGCACCGCAATTACCTAGCCGACTACGGCATCCTGCTGCCGGCCTGCTGCGCCCTGCTGACCGCCGGCTATGCGCGCCGGACCCTTGGGTTCCGACGCACAGCAGCCGCGCTTCTCATCGCTGCACTAGCGGCCGTCACCCTCCTGCGGTCGCAACTCTGGAGCAACAGCGCCGACCAGATGATTGCCGAGGCACATTACCATCCGCGATCACCGGAGACTGTATACGCCGCCGGAAGCGTCTACGCGAACCTGGCTCTGGCTGGCGCGCGCCACCAGTTCGCCGGTCTGGCGTACCGCTATCTGGAGCGTGCCGCCCGGCTGACGCGCACCGGAATCATGCCTGATGCGGCCCTGGTGATTTTCGCGTCCAAGCTCGGTGAACCCCTAAATTCCGCATGGATCCGCACCATTCGCCGGAGGCTCGCGCGGGACCCGATTGCACCCGACACGGTCGGCAGCCTCAAGCAGCTCCAGGCCTGCCAGATGGCCCGCTGCGCCATCAGCGACCGTCGCATGATGACCCTGTTCCAGAGCGCTTTCGCGAACCGCACGCTGCCATCGACGCCGCAGCAGTTCTCCGATGTGCTCACCATTTATGGCTCGTTCCTGATCAACAAGATGGACAATTTCGAAGCTGGCAAAGCCGCCTTCGGGCGCGCTGTGCAGGTCAGTCCTGGCATCATCCAGTACCGCCTGAATCTCATCAGGTTGTTGATCGCGATGTACCGGTATCATGATGCGCGATTCCAGCTGCAGTACCTGGAATCACACAATATCCTCGACCGCCACGCCGCACAGATTGCAGCACTGGCCGGGAGCCTAGCGCGCCTGTCCGATACCAATAGGACCCCCGCTGCAGCCACCCACCGGCTGTCTCACAGGGGGCCCGCGGGACAAAAAGGATAATACAGCATCGCTCCGGCCGTCCGCGTTCCTCCGCACACCATCTGCCCGTTGCGCCCGGCATGCTCTATACTCGATGTTATGAGGACTATGCATTTAGCGGAACGTGAGGCTGTCACCTCCTCCTCGCGCCTGTCCGACTTGAACGTCACGACAGCGGAGATCACGGCGATTCTTCCCGCCAGGAATGAGGCCGATGGATTGCGCCGGATTCTGCCGGCACTACACCGGGAATGTCCCGGCATCGACATTCTCGTGGTTGACGATGGCTCTACCGACGATACGGCCGAGGTCTGCCGCGCCCACGGAGTAGCCGTGGTTTCGCACCCCTACTCCATGGGAAACGGTGCGGCGGTCAAGCACGGAGCACGGGTAGCCCAAGGGAAAACGCTGGTCTTTCTGGATGCGGACGGACAGCATGTACCGGCGGACATCCTGCGACTGCTGGCAAAACTCGACGAAGGCTTCGATATGGTGGTGGGCGCCCGGTCCGCGAATTCGCATGCAGGGCTGCACCGGGCAACGGCCAATGGGTTTTATAACCGGCTTGCCAGCTGGATGACCGGGCGTTCCATTGCCGATCTTACTTCAGGATTTCGCGCCGTTCGTGCCGACAAGTTCCGCAAATTCCTGTACCTGCTCCCAAACGGATTTTCCTATCCGACCACGATAACGATGAGTTTCTTTCGCGCCGGCTACGGTGTCGCGTACATTCCTATCATAGCCCAGCCGCGCATCGGAAAGAGCCATATCCGCCTGCTGCGCGATGGCTTCCGATTTCTGCTCATCATCTTCAAGATTGGTACGCTGTATTCTCCGCTCAAGCTGTTTGTTCCGGTGAGCGTCGCCTTTTTCCTAATGGGACTGGGTCGCTATCTGTATACCTTCATGACGAGCGGCCGGTTCACCAACATGAGTGCACTACTTTTCGTTACGTCGATACTGGTGTTCCTGATCGGCCTTGTCTCGGAACAGCTGAGCGCGCTCAATTACAAGGACAGTGAACGAATCTAGCCGCCGTACGCGGGCACCGAGGCCACGCCAAGCCGGATCCGGTCCCCGACGTACTTACACTGCAGACTTTGCCGGTACCGACCTTCCGCCGAGCCGGCTTCGCACAGCACAATGACTGCACCCGCCTCGATATTCCACTTCGTTTCCGCGCCCGGCCCCCGCTATCTGATGCGGCTGCGCCTGGTGGAACAGCTTCTCCGCAGCATTCCCGGACCGGTCTCGCGCTTCGCCGAAATCGGTCCCGGACAGGGAGACATCGGACTGTTCCTTGCCGCCACACTGCCCGACGCAACAGGCGACCTGATCGAATTTTCCGAGCACAGCGCGGCGGTGCTGAGGCAGCGGACCGCGGGCCAGGCAGCCCTGACCGTCCGGGAGGGCGATTTCCGGTCCATGGAGATCGGACCAACCTATGATCTCGTCGTGGCTTGCGAGGTCTTCGAGCACATCGAAGACGATGCCACAGCATTCGATGCTGTCAGCAGCATGCTGCGTCCCGGCGGCCACCTGCTACTGTCGGTGCCGGCATTCATGCGCAAATGGCAGGCCGCGGACGAGTATGCCGGGCATTTCCGCCGCTACGAGTACGACGAACTGTCCCGCAAGCTGGCCGCCGCACGCCTGCAGACCATCACGCTGTGGTGTTACGGATTTCCCGTCACTCATCTGCTCGCGCTTCCCTACCGAATCTACTACGGCCGGCAGCTGCGACGGCGTCCGCTTCCACAAGCGGAGGCTACCAAGCGCAGCGGCAGCGAGCGCTCGCACGCACGCCGGCTCGGCGTGCTCCCGGTTCCGGCACTGATGAAACCGTTTTTCCTGCTGCAGGATCTGGTGAAGGGCGCCGGCATCGGGGACGGCTATTTGGTGCTCGCGCGCAGATGAGTCCGACTGACTCGAGACCCGGGCCACTCCCGACCAGTGGCGCTCCCCACAAGATCTTCATCGTCGGAGTCCACGATCCTTCAGACGCCTACCCAAACGTTCGGTACAGGGTCCTCGGACTCGTCAATTCCGGCAAGGTTGCGGCCCGTGAATATGGCTTCGCGCTGCGCTGGCGACCGTTTGCGCGGCGCCGCCGCTGGGCAGCGAGCCGTCTCGCATCCATCACGTGCACGGCATTCCGCGCCTTCCGCTGCCACGCACGCGCTGTGGCCGCATGCGTGCTGCACGCACGCTCGAAACCGGTATACATTCCCTACCCGGCTCCGCTGCTACTGTGCTGCCTTTCGTTTCTCCCGCGGTCCCTGCGACCGGGAAGAATCATTGCCGATGCGTTCATTTCGCTGTACGACACGGCAGTTTCAGACCGCGCCCTGCTCTCCGGCAAGAGCCTGCCAGCGCGGCTGCTGCGCCGCATCGAGCAGCGAGGCTACCGGCTAGCCGATCGGGTCGTTACCGATACCGCGATGAACGCCGCCCACCTGACTGCGCTGTTCGGCCTTCCCGCGGGAAAGGTAGTCCCCTTGCCGCTGACGATCGGAGAACAGATCTATTTTCACGTCCCTTACGTCCCCCGTACTGGGCCATGCACAGTGCTGTTCATCGGGACATTTGTGCCACTACAGGGGGTTGATATCATCGCACAAGCCATCGCTCTGCTGAGAGACGAAGCCAATATAGCATTCCGTCTCATCGGCTACGGGCAGACCGGGGAGTCGGTAAGGAACATTCTTGAGCGCGAGGACTGCCGGAACTACGTCTGGATCGAAGAATGGCAGGATGCCGCGGACTTGGCCGGAGAGATCCGTCGTGCTGACATCTGTCTCGGCATATTTGGCACCACGAACAAGGCACAACGGGTTTGGCCGCTCAAGAACTACGCTTACATGGCCTGCGGGCGGGCGGTCATTACTGGAGAAACAACCTGTGCGCTCGAACTGATCAGCGACGCAGATCATGCCCCGTTCGCAACAGCAGCCATCGGCGATCCCGCGGCGCTGGCAGCGGGCATCCTGTCGCTCGCCCGGGACGCCACGGCGCGGACCGACTATGCGCAACGCGCCCGCCGATTCTATGAGCAACATTTGGCCAATGCGGCCTCGGTCGAAGCGATCCTGGGCGAACTGCTACGCTGAGCAGCGAGGCATCCGGGTTACGGACGGCATTTCCGCATTACTCGTCGGCAGTCGACCCCGACCGGCGCAGCGCCGCGATCACCTCGCGTCCCGACCCCCAGAAGGCGATCGCGCCCAACACAATCTCCGTGACGATGAGCCACAGACGGAACAGCAGACTCACAAGAACTGCATTGGTCAGTGGAATCTGGGAGGCCAAGATCGCGCTACTCACGGCTTCCCGTACACCGATGCCGCCGGGCGCAAATACCGCCAGGAATCCGACGGTGATGCTGACGGTGTTGGCGAGCAGCAGGGAATAGATTAACCTGCTCCCGGGCTGCACAAGAAAAAAGGTGAAATAGACGAAGGCAAACACCAACCCGAGGATCACCCATTGTGCCGCGTACGCGCCCAAGAGGAAATAATATTTCGGGCCGGGCAAGTTCTTCACGGCTGAGGCCTCCCGTTCACCGCCTCTCAGCCGCACGTAGAACCGCAATATTAGCCTCACAGCTAGTCCGTGATAGCGCTGTCCAAGGATCGCACCGGCAACGGATGCGGCCAACAGGCCCCAGGCCCACGCACTGTTATACCGCCCTGCAAGTAGCGCTGCAGCCACAACCACCGCCGAGTACAGCACGAAAAACTGCTCTACGCAGGTCGCGACGATGATCTGCTGCGCGCCGATACCGTCGCGCCGCTTCATGCGCGCGCCCCGCGCCACTGCGCCCCAGAGCTTTCCGGGGACATACTTCGCGATGCTCACGAGGCACAGCTGGAAAAGGCTCTCTTTGAGGGGCAAACGCGTTCCGGTGACTTCGGCAACAATGCGCTTCCATAGCACGCTCAGAAACAGCCAGTAGACTGCCTGCAGCACCAGTGCGATTGGCAGGAAGCTGAGAGACACGTGCAGCGGGTGGTCGATCTGTCCCAGCTCGCGGTGAAAAAAAATGCCCGCGGACACCAGTCCGCCGATGATCAGCAGTGCCAACCAGTACTTTCGGACCATCGCGCTTGCGGCGGACACCGGATTGCGGGAAGGCTTAGGGCTAGTCACTGGACAGCATCAGAAAGCGGCCAGTCTGGCGCTTATGTCGAAGCTGCGCCGGCCGCCGCCATGATCTGGACCGAACAACCGGAGCAGCGGCTCGAGCGCCGGCCCGTTGGCAGCAGGACTCACCAGCCCGCTGAACCGGATTTGTCCGTTGGCGGGCTGCCAACTGCCCTGTCCGGTCAACATCAGGCTGCCCCCGAGAGTCTGCAGCTTGAGCGCCGCAACGCGGCCCTGGCCGTCCAGGGATAGCCGGTAATTGCCGAACGGCCGCACACTGGACAGGCTGCTGGCCGCCTGCCGCCATTGGACCACCGCGCTTCCGCTCGCGGCCCCGCCGTCGAGCGCGAACCGCTTGGCATCGATATGAAGCTGCCCAGCAGGACCGAACAGCGCTGCCGGACTGTACAAGGTGCTGAGGAACTGCGCCGGGAAACTGGCGTCTACGGCGCTCAGCGCGACCCGGTGATAACCGAGAGCGACATCTGCCCGAATATCGGTACCGGGCCCGCGCATGACGGCATGCACGTGCAGCCGGCCTGCGAACAACCACAGAGGATTAAGCGCCCAGTGGACCGTCCCCAGACTGCGGGGCAGCGTGGAGGCGTTGCGGATCACCAGGGCTCCGCGTCCGTGCCAGACGGTTCCACCAGGGCGGTCAATGTTCAAAGTGCCGCCGCTTGCGCGCGCGAGCGCCCAGGACACCCACGCCGCCGGTGCTGTGGCAACCACGAAAACCAGATACAACGCCAGCCCCGAAAGGGCATACCACAGCCAGCGCCGCGTCACGTCCCCGGCCCCCGCAGCTCCAGATGTGCATCGACGACTCCAGGCGCCGCCTTCGCCTCGATCGCCGCGTTTTCGATGCGCACGCCATTGCGTGTCTGCAACACGCCGAGCCAGGTGACCAGCGTATTGAACCCCACCCCTTGCAGTATCAAACGTGCTCCGTTCGCGCCGTCCGGCTCCATCTGGGTAAGCGACTGCTGGAGACCATAGGCCGCCGCCGACCGTTCGAGAGTCGCAAGGATCGCGGCGCCACCTGAGACATGCGCAATCTTTCCTCCGGCGCGCAGCTGCCGGATCTGCAGCGCCTGGGCACGCATGACGGTCAGGCGCGCGCGGTCGCGCGGAACCGCGACACGCAGTTGGTGCAACTCATGCTGCATGGGCGCCCACAGGACGTCATAAAACAGAAACCCGCCGAGCGCCACGGCAGCGATGACCACGGCCACACGTTCGCGCGCCTGCAGCGCCCGCCAGCGCGCAAGATAGGGTTCCAGAAATGACAGTATCGACCGTTTCACAATGTTCTTCCCGGCTTGACGCGGATCCGGCCATCAACGATTCCGCGATGGCTGGCCGCATCCAGCACTTTGGCACGCAGGCCACGGGCAACCAGCGCGTTGCGCAGCGCCTCTATGGTCTGATAGTCCGCTACGCGCAAGTCGAGGGTAAGACCCGAGTCCGAGTAGCTCAGGCCGCGCAGATGGCTCGCCGGGACCGACTGCATCGCCGGAGCCACGTCGGCCAGCAAAGGCAGGAAGTCTCCAGGCACCGGCCGGCCGCTGCCGGACTGCAATGCCGCCAGCTCCCGGGCCATCTGCAAGGGAGGATCCACGATGGTGTGGGCGTCGGGAAAGCTGCGCCGGAACAGCTCGTACATCTCATGGCGCTGCGCGAGCTCGACATGCTTCAAGTGCCACCAGGTGCCGAGGTTAACGCAGAACCCGATCACCACCCACAGCAGCAGTACGATTGCAGCCGGCCGCACCGCCTGCAGCGTCTGGCGCAGCGGATCGACCGGAGAGAACTCGTTCTGCAGAAGGCTGAACCCCGAAGCGCCGGAAGGCCGCGCCCAGAATTCCTCCTCCACGCCCTGCACCGGCAGCTGCAGATCGTCGGACCAGCGCCCGAAATCGGTCCCCGCGGGCGGATTGTAAAACGACAGTGATTCCGGAGCCATCCCGCCGGCGCGCGCCTCGCGCACGGCGATGATGAGCGCCTCCGGCACGTCCCGGCCGGGCGGCAGATCGCAGGAAAATCCCGACCACGCACCCGTGCGCACAATCAGCTCGTTGCCGTCCGGCGTCACCGACCAGCCAGTGCCATCCCAAGGCAGCGCCAGGGTCGCAGGACACAGTATCGCCGGCTCCAGTCGCGCCTCCTTCAGGGCCCTGATCCACGCCTGGAGCCGCGCGCGCGCCGTGACGCCCACCGCCAGACTGCCGCCGCCCTGGGGACGATAGGCAAAATGGAGGCTCTCCGGTTCACCCAGCAGCTGGTCCTCCAGCGCGTACGGCAGCGCCTGGGCGATGCGGGCGCGCGATCTTGTCGGCAGCGTCACCTGCGCCAGCATGGTCTCCGCAGCCGGAGTCCAGACACGAACGCGCGCAGTGCGCAGAGCCGGCGGCAGATCGTCCAGACGGGACACCTCGCCGTGGCGCATTTCGCCGTCCATCCCGCGCCACCACCACGAGACAGCTAGGTTGCTCTCGGGCCAGCCAGCCGGGAGCCGCAGACTGAGAAGCCCGTGATCCTGGATGCGGAAGTTCAAGGCGTAATTTTTCAGCGGTGCGTTCATGACAGGTCGATTGGCGGGGCTGTTCTCGTCTTCACACGGTCAATTTTCGGAAGGTATTTAGTCATGCCAGATCATGGCAGCGCCAAGCAATAGCCACAACAGTGTAACCGTTATCCACCGTTCTGTCCCGATGCCGACACTGATGACGGCAGCCCCACGCTGGCACTCGCCGGCAGGTTCGCCCTGAGGACACCAGATTGCCACAATACCTTTACCGGCTGTCCTCCCCCCGGACTGTAGACGAGCGTCCGGCTGTCGTTGAAGATGCGTCCGAAAGAGGTCTGGATGTCGACGATGAAATAAGAGGTCTTCACATCGTAGGTCTGGCTGTTCTCCGGCGGCTGCCCTGCCCGGGCCTGAAGCTGCGCGTCACTCGTGAACGGGTCCGGAGTATTGTCGCGCTGATCGACCAGATTCCGTGCGGTCTGCAGCGGCATGGCCGTAAACAGCGCGCTCATGACCCTGGCACCGGCGGTGTTGATATTGACGGGTGTCGGCATGGGCAGAGCCACCACGTACGGACGCAGCAGTTCAACGGCCTTGGCGCTGAATCCGCGCACCAGACGCAGCTCCTCCACGCTCTGCAGCGGCTGATTGGCGGCCCGGTAAGGCGGGGTGAGCGTGAGGTAATAGTCGCTTTCGGCGCCGTCCGGCCGGGGCTGTCCAGGCGGTCCGATCCAGTCGAGTAC
The DNA here is from genome assembly GCA_021785795.1 of Pseudomonadota bacterium. Next base: position 9,065 of record JAJYEK010000040.1, on the reverse strand, counting down.
CGCATCGGTAATCATCGGATTGATGCCTAAAGACAGCAGCAGATTCTGAAATACTGCAATGTCCGGCTGGCTCGGGACGTTCCCGCGCATCAGGCTGTTCAGGTTAAACCGCGCCTGCGCGTCGAAGATCCGGACGGCAACCGTACCGTTCGCAACCGGCATCGGCGGGAGCGTGCGCGCCCACCCCTGGGTAAGATCGTCCGTCGGGTTATTCTTCTTGGCATTGTCGTCGAGAACCTTGAGCGCGAGCTCCAGCGCCCCGTCGCGGACCTCCTCCGCCTGCGAGCGGTCCGCCAGGTTCTCTACCTGGCGTATCCACACTTCCTGGTTCAGGCTCAGATACGCGGCGATCGCGGCGACGATGGCCACGACCAACAGCGCCGTGATCAGCGCCACGCCGCTTTGCCCGCGCGGACCCTGAATCTTTCCCCGGGATCTATTCATGAACGAGGAACAGCCACTTGAAGCGGCCGCGGCCGCGGATCGAGAGCCTGACCTCAACGCCACGCGGAAGCGGGTTGACCATGGCGGGGCTCGAAGCGCCACCGGCCAGCTGCGGCCACAGATCGGACCACAGCTGGTCGGGCGCGAACGCACGCACCCGGAACTCCGTGACGTTGCTAAGAATTTCCGATTTCACCGGCACCGTGCTGGGCGCGCGGTCCAGCACCGGCCAGTTCAAGCGCCACAGCACGTTATGCCGCAGCTCGTAGCCAACGCGTTCCAGGTCGCTGCGCGTGGCGTCACCGGTCACCAGTACGCCGCCACGGGTGAATTCGAGCTGCGGGGCGCTGAGGGTGCGGACGTCCGCGGGACGGATGATGAATGCCGGCAGCATCTGACCATCATCGTCAATGACCGGGCGTGGCCGAACCTGCGACAGGTCGTCCTGCAGGTGCGCATAACACATGGCCAGCCCGCTCCAGAATCGGCGTTCTGCGGTCACGCGGTCACGGCCGCGCAGGACCTGGTCGAGTACGCCGTAGGTCATGACCGATACGATGGCGAATATCGCGATCGCCACCAGCATTTCGAACAGCGTCAGGCCGCGCGCGCAACGGTACCGGGGCCCGTTGTTCATGGCGGCTGCCTCAGGAAGCCGATGATGCGACCGAGCGCCTCCCGGTGGCGCCCGGCGCGCACTTCTATCCGCACCTGGCGGAATCCGGCGATCGCGGTTGCCGAGACCTGCTCACGCCAATACCATTTGCGGCCGTTGAACTCCGTGGTACCGCTAGTCGTATCGGTAGACGGCCAGTCGCCGCGCAACTGGTGTTCAGTCATGCGGTTTTCCGCCACCCATTGCGCTTCCAGATGGTTGCGCAGGCTGATGCTGGTCTCGATCGACTGGATCACCACGCGCATGACCGCCGCCAGGGCGATCGCAAGAACTGCCAGCGCGACCAACACTTCGAGCAAGGTGAATCCGCGGTCCCGGCTAAGCATGCCGCCGCACCGTCCGGATCACGCCGTCCGCGGTTCCCTGGATGCTCCAGCTGACGCCGTCGCGGCCGATAACGATGTCGAACTCGGGCAGTTCGCCGGTCGGCAGCAGGATCAGCTCCGGCCGGTTTCCGGCGCTGGCGCCATTGATGGTGACCGAAGTGATGGACATATTCGGCGGCAGACGCCTGGGACGCAGGATTTGATCGGCCCTGATGGCCTCGAACTTCCCCTTGCGGTTGTTTAGAACGAGAAACCGGTAGCCGTCGGGGGCCAGGGCGACCGCATATACCTCTCCCTCCAGTATGGCTTCCTGGTGCGCAGTGCGCACGAGCAGCGCGAGCCGCGCCGCTTCCTGCTGAACCGCTCGCGAGTCGCTGCCTCCGAGACCGAGCCCTACGGTGCCGATCACGATCACGATCAGCACCATAACCACCAGCAGCTCGATCAGCGTAAAGCCGCGCGCGGCCGTGCGGCCAGCAGACCACAAGCCCCGACGTGCCCCGGACACGGACGCCGCAGTCACGGAAATCCCGCGGGCGCCTTCAGAACGTGCCGGTGCAGGCGCGGACCCGGCCTTCTCGGGCGGCGACGCCCGCGGCAAACCCCGGCCGCGGTCCGCGCACCGCATATGTTCCAAGGCACGCACCCGGCATTGCCCGTAGCCGGATCATTGGTTCAGGTTCCAGTTGCCGATCTCCTGGCTGCTGCTCCCGCCGTCTGCGGACGGACCGTTCGGGCCATAGCTAAAAACGTCGATTTCGCCGTGCAGTCCCGGATTGAGGTACTGGTAATAATGGCCCCAGGGGTCCTTCGGCATGCGGTCCAGATAGCCGCCGGGTCTCCAGTTTTCCGGGATGTTGCCGGTATCCGGCTTGTGCACCAGCGCCGCCAGCCCCTGCTCCGTGCTCGGATAGGTGCCGTTGTCCAAACGATACATATTGAGCGCGCTGACGATCGCGCGAATGTCGTTTTTTGCCGCCACCACGCGCGCCTGCTCGGGGCGGTCCATGATGCGCGGGACGATGATGGCGGCCAGGATACCCAGGATCACCATCACTACCAGCACTTCGATCAGCGTAAATCCAGACTGTATTTTGCTCCTGCGCATAGCTATCCTCACTTAATCAACTGGTTCATATCGATTATCGGCAACATGATCGCCAGCACGATGAACAGGACGATGCCGCCCATCACCAGTATCAGCGCCGGCTCCAGCAACGCGGTCAGCGCCGAAACCCAGTTCTCCAGTTCCCGGGTCTGCGCCTCGGCCGCGCGCACAAGCATCAAATCAAGACTCCCGCTCGCCTCTCCGCTCGCGATCAGATGGATCACCAGAGGCGGGAACAGCTTCGACTTGCCCAGGGATCGCGACAGGCTTCCGCCTTCGCGCACCTGGCGCAGGGCATCCTCGACAGCGGCGCGCATCGGCAGATTTCCAACAACCTGGAATGCAGACTGCATGGCATTCAGCAACGGAATGCCGCTGGCGGTCAGGATCCCGAGCGTGCTCGTGAGGCGCGCGGCATTGACTCCGCGCACCAGGCGTCCGAACAGCGGAATCCCCAGAAGACCGCGATGCCAGCGCGCACGCAGCTTCGGCTCCCGCAGCATCGTGCGCACCCCGAGATACACCGCGGCCGCACCCACCAGCCACCAGATGCCGACAGCGCGCACAAAGTCGCTCAAGTGGATCAGGATTCGCGTCGGCGCCGGCAGCGCCTGTCCGCTGTCTGTGAAAACACGCGTGACCTGTGGGACGACGTAGATCAGCAGCCCCGCCACCACCGACAGCGCCACGATGGTGACGAGCGCGGGGTAGATGAATGCGAGCAGAACCTTGTTCTGCAATGCCTGCCGCTCCTCGGTGTAGCCAGCCAGCCGCTCGAGCACCTCATCCAGCTTTCCGGACTGCTCACCAGCGTCCACCATGTTGCGGTAAATGTCCGGAAATGCTTCCGGAAAATCTCCCATGCTGCGTGCCAGCGCCTGCCCTTCCAGGACCCGTCCGCGCACACCAGCCAGCACGGTACGCGTACGCGCCGATTCGGTCTGTTCGACCAGGGCATTGAGGCATTCCTCGATCGTCAGCCCCGCATGCACCAGGGTGGCAAACTGCCGCGTGAGCAGCGCAAGCTCACTGCCTGAGATGCCGCGGCGCCACAGCCTGCGCGCAGCGCCCGGGGTCTGCGCCTCGGACCGGGCGGCGCGTATGGCCGCAACGTGCATAGGAGTGAGGCCGCGCTCACGGAGAATAGCGCGCACCTGCCGCTCCGCATCGCCTTCGACCACACCCTTGACGGCCCGGCCTTTGGCATCCAGGGCCTGATATTCAAACGCCGCCATATGTCCCCTGCCGCAGCCGGCCACCTGCGTGCAGCACCGGCTGCGGCTGCCGCAGCGCAATGACGCCCCTGCCGGATAGTCGCCACCACATCCCGCCGCCCATCTCTAGTCCTCGCGCGACACACGCAATACCTCTTCCAGACTGGTCTCGCCGGCCAGCACCCAGCGCAACCCGTCCTGGCGCAGGCTCTGCATGCCATGCATCCGGCCGTGATCGCGTATACGGCCTTCGGCGGCACGGTCGTGAATGAGGCTCCGCAACGCCTCGTCCACCGGCAGGAGCTCGTAGATGCCGGTGCGCCCCTGATATCCGGTGTTACCGCAGCCGGCGCAGCCGGTCGCACGATAGAGCGTGATGTGCGCAGCCTTTTCCGGACTCATCTCCAGCAACTCCGCCTCGGTGGCGGTAGGTACATGCGCCTGCCGGCACAGGGGACAGAGCCTGCGTACCAGGCGCTGCGCCAGGACGCCCAGCAGGCTCGACGCCACCAGAAACGGCTCGACACCCATGTCAACCAGGCGTGTAATTGCCCCCACGGCATCATTGGTATGCAGGGTAGCGAGCACAAGGTGGCCGGTAAGGCTTGCCTGCACCGCGATCTGCGCGGTCTCCAGATCGCGGATCTCGCCGATCATGATGATGTCCGGGTCCTGGCGCAAAATGGCGCGCAACGCCCGCGCGAACGTCAGATCGATCTTCGGATTCACATGGGTCTGGCCGATGCCGTCCAAATCGTATTCGATCGGATCCTCGACAGTCACGATATTGTGGCGCTTGGCGTCGAGCTGCGACAGCGCCGCATACAGCGTCGTGGTTTTTCCGGAACCAGTCGGTCCCGTGACGAGAATGATCCCGTGCGGCTGATGGATAAGGTGGTCGAGAACGGCAAGCGTCTTTTCGGACATTCCGAGACCAGCCAGACGCAGCCGTCCGACCTGCTTGTCGAGCAGACGCAGCACGACACGTTCTCCGTGCCCGGTCGGCAGCGTCGACACCCGAACGTCCACCGGACGCCCCGCGAGTCGCAAGGTGATGCGACCGTCCTGGGGCATGCGCTTTTCGGCAATGTCGAGACGCGCCATGATCTTGATACGCGAAACGATGACACCGTGCAGCACCGGCTGCGGCTCGACGATATCGCGCAGCACTCCGTCCAGCCGGAACCGCACCACCGAACGGGTCTCAAACGGCTCGATATGGATGTCGGAGGCCCCTTCGCGCACCGCCTGGGTGAGGAGCGCGTTGATGAGCCGCACGATCGGAGCATCGTCCTCGCTCTCGAGCAGGTCCTCGGCGCGCGGCAAATTCTGCGCGAGTTCCGCAAGATCCATATCCTCGCCCAGGTCGTCCACGATCTGCACTGCCTGGCTCATGCCGCGTTCGTAGGCGCGGTTGAGCGCTGACTCGAAATTCTCGCTGGTCAGCTCGTGCACGCGCAGCGGCTGCCCCAACGCGCGGCGAAGCTCCGCCAGAACCGTGGTCGCGACGCCCGGACGCGACCACACTTCGACGACACCGTCGACCTGACGTGCGCTCAGCACACCATGCCGCTTTGCATAATGGTACGGCAGGCGCTGGCACAGATCCGGATCCAGTTCTTGCAGATCAAATGCGGCGCTCATCTTCAGGAAGTGCCCTCTATTTCTTCGGTGCGTTGGCCGGCACCGATCCCTGGTCAATGGGCGTGTCGGGAGGCATCGCCGGCGGACCGAGCAGTTCCTGGGGCCTGACTCCAACCGGCGGAGCCGACCTGATCGGCATATTATGGCTGGCGCTAAACCTGTCCAGCAGCAGCAGCTGCGCCGACGTCAGCGGATGCTGTCCGGCGATATACGCATAGCGGTCGGCGGTGAAACCGCGGGTATCGGCCATGGACCGCACGATGATCGGCCGCAGGAAAATCATGAGGTTTGTCTTGACCTTTTCGTGATTCCGGTACCGGAAAAGCCAGCCAAGCAGCGGGAGACGGCCCAGGACCGGCACGGACTCGTCATTGACGTTAAGAGTGTTCTGGATCAGCCCGCCGAGCACGACGGTATTGCCGTCATCAACGAGCACGGTCGTATCCAGAGAGCGCTTGTTGGTGCTCTCGGTCAGGGGATTCGACGAAGGAACGACGCTCGACACCTCCTCCTGGATGCGCAGCTTAACGCTGTTGCCCTCGGTGATCTGCGGCTTGACCTTGAGCGTCAGGCCGACGTCTTTGCGTTCTATGGTCTGGAACGGATTGACCACCCCGGAGGTCGTCGTTGACTGGGCGTATTCGCCAGTGAGGAACGGCACATTCTGGGCCACGACGATCTTAGCCTGGGCGTTGTCCAGGGTGAGCAGGTCCGGGGCCGACAGGATATTGGCGTTATCGTCGGTTTCCAGTGCGCGCGCCAGCGCTCCGAGGCCGTAGGTCACGGTGCCATCCGGCAGCACAATCTTCGGCCCGACGAATCCGATCGACAAGCCGTCGGCGGCGCCGAGCGTCGTAACGGGACTGGCGACGGAGTTGATGATGCCGGGTGCGGCCGAATAGTTCGTTAGTGCGGCAACGGAGCCCGAACCGGCTCCGGTCAGACCCGCCCACTGGACCCCAAACTGCGAGGCCCGGTCGCTCGACACTTCCGCGATCAGTGCTTCGACGAATACCTGGGCGCGGCGTATGTCGAGTTTCGCGATCACGCTGCGCAGGCTGTTATATACGGAATCGGGAGCATCGATGATCAACGCATTGGACGACTCGTCCGCCTGGATCCGCGAATCAGCAGCCGCCTTGTTTCCGGTCGGCCCCTTCAGCGCCGTTGCGCCGGTGACGCTCGGCGTCGCCGAGGCTTGCGCCTCGCCGGAGAGAAGGCCGCGCAGGATCTGGGCGAGTTTGGTCGCATCGGCATTGCGCAGGTAGACCACATGCGTCCTTCCGCCGGGTTGCGCCGGAACATCGAGCTTCGCGACGAGCGAACGCAGCTCCGCCAGCCGCCCGGGATTGTCGGCACGCACGAGCAGGCTGTTGGTGCGCACATCGGGCACGACCACCAGCCGGTTGCTGCCGGCGGCAGATCCGGGCGCCACCCCCGGCATGCCTGGCTGGCCGGCGACATTGGCGCTTGCTATGAAACGGCTGATCACCGGCGCAACGTCCAGCACCGAGGCATGCCGCAACGGGATCACCGTTACGCCCATGTTTCCGGGCTGATCGAGACGACTGACAACCTCGAGCACGTTACGCACGCTCTGTGCCGTATCGGTAATGATCAGCGCGTTGTCCGGTGCATAGACCGAAAGCATCGCCGTCGGCGACATCAGGGGTCGCAGCAGCGGAACCAGCTGCGGCGCCGAGGCATTCTTGACCACTACGACATGGGTGACCCACTGGTCGCTTTTGTGCACGATCGGTCCGTAGCCTACCCGCGCCTCCGGCTTGGCCTCGGCCTCGGGAATGATCTTGACGATGCCGCCAGGACCATTGGCGGCAGTGAAACCCTGCGCCTTCAGGGCCGAAATGAATATCTGGTAGGCCGCTGCCTTGGATACCGGCGTGGAGGAGATGATCGTCACCTTCCCCTTGACCCGCGGGTCGACCAGGAAATTGCGGCCGGTGAGCTCCGACACCGTCTTGATCACCGCCCGGATGTCGGCATCCTGGAAGTTGAACAGCATCTGCCCGGGACGCAGCTGCGGCGCGGCAGCCGGCGGCACTGGAACATAACCGGTCGCGGGCGGCACTGGCTGCGGTAGCGGCGGTGCCGCTGGCGACGGCACCGCCACCGGCGGGCCGATCGGCTCGGCCTGCTGCGCCGGCATCGGTGCGGGAACCTCTCCATTGGTCGCGATCGGCACCATTTGCACGGCCTGCGCACAGACGGTCGTTCCGGCCAGAGCGGCCGCCGACAGCCAGAGGGCAAATTGGGGGGGCAGGCGTTTATTCATGTGTTGATCATTTTCCCAGGGGATTTGGCCATAGACAGCATGACGAATGTATTACTGGATCTGATACTGGAGGACTTCCGGCCGGCCGTTACGGACGATTTCAAGCTGTATGTCCTTTAGGTTCTGAGCCTGCTGGTAGGCGCGCATGGCATCCTGCATCGTGTTCACGGGCTCGCCATTGACGCTCCGTATGACATCGCCCACATGGAGACCGAGCTTCTGATATACGCTGTTCGGCTGAATCTCGCGCACAAGGAATCCCCCACCCGGATCAGGCACCATCAGAGCCTCCGTCAGCAGCTTTTGCGGCTGGTGCAGTTCGGCATTGATCACACCCCGAGGCACGACATAATCGCCCTCTCCTCGCCTCCGGATGCCGGCCAGCAACGACCCTTCCGGAAGCGATGGCCCGACCGACACACCTGAGGCCACATCCTTCACGCCCTTGAGCATCAGGCTCTCCGTAACCCCGTTTCGGATGAGCAGGACCCGGTCCGGATAAACCGCCTTCAGTATGGCACCGGCCGTCACTTCCTGGCCGATGGCAAACGGCGCCTGCGGACGGCCATCGACGCTGATGAGCGCCAGACTGGCTTTGCCTGCCGCCACGACTCCAGCAAGGACGAGATTGAGACCGCTGATCGGAATCGCATCGAGCGCCTCCCCGGCGACGGCCGCTTGTGGTGACTGGCCGAAGATCTGCGCCTCCAGCACCGGCTGCAGGTTCAGTAACTGACCCGCGATTCCTGAATTATCGCCCGGAATCGCCTGTGGAGCGGCAGGGGCCGCTAGCATCCACGTCCAGCGGGCCATGCTCCAGGCAAATAGGGTCACTATGGCAATATTGACGAGGGCAGCAAACCATCGCCGGAAAAGCGGCGACGTCGACCCCCTCCATAACGTGGCTATCATATCGTGCCCGGTGCCCGTGAACTGCCCCGGTGCTGTAGCACTCATGTTTTCCATTATATCCACCCGCGGCAAAAAAACTAACCATATGCTTGGGTTTAGGGACAGCCGTTCAGGGTGCCCGGGCAAGGGCGGTTGGAATTCGCGCCCGCTTCCGGAGCAGACGATTTACACAGCGTCAAGTTGCCAGGCAGCCCGCTTGCGCCCCCGGGGACAGGACCGCAGACTGCGCGCCGCAGGATGGCAGCTTCCGCGCTCCCGTAAGGCAGGCAGAATCTGCCGCCTGGCACCCGGTGGCGTCTGTCCTGGCCCTCTGACCAGACCGGGTCTGGACACTCCCATTACCCAGACCCATCGAAGACCGGACGGCAGATGCGGCGAGGGGACAAACAGGTAAACCCAAAGTCCGCAGTCCGGCAAGGCGTCCGGAAAAAAAAGGGGGGGGATGGTC
>JAJYEK010000208.1 GCA_021785795.1 Pseudomonadota bacterium | reverse complement strand
CTCGTACTTGTTGGTCTTGGCCAGCTCCTGGTCGTAACGAGCCTTCACGTCTGCGTCCGAAACGGGATTTTCCGTAAGGTATTGGTGCACCATGGCGTTCGCCAGGATGTTCTCGCGTTGCTGCTTGATCAGGAAGCGCACGTCCGGCTGTTTGTCGAGGCCGTGCTTGACCGCATCCTGCGACAGCAGCATGAGATTGATCATCTGATCCAGAACCAGCTTCCTGGTCTTGTCCGGAACCGGCTGTTGAATCCGGTTCAGCTGCAGGTAGCTGTCGAATTCCGTCTCGGTGATCGGCTGACCGTTGACAGTGGCGACCACCTTGCCGCTGGTTACCGCGCTTTTCTTGTGACACGCAGTGGCGAACAGGGCGAAGCTCACGACCGCGAGCAGGATCAATGGGCGCGAATATTTCATGGATTGGCCTCTTGTTGGGTGTGCAATCTGTTGTTTAGAGTTCTTCGGGCGAGAAGGCGCGTATGCTGAGCGCGTGAATCTGCGACCGCATGGCATCGCCGAGCGCCGCGTATATCATGCGGTGACGTTCGACCGGGCTCCTGCCGGAAAATTGCGGTGAAACCACGGTGACCGCGTAATGGCCGCCGCCGCGGGCGCCGGCATGCCCGGCATGCAGGGCGCTTTCGTCGACGACCTCAACGGCTTGCGCCTCAAGGGAGGTGCGCAGCTGCTGCTCGATCGCCGCGGTGCCTGCGGTCACGGCAGAACCTTGCGGAACGGCCGGACCGTGACCTCGGCGTAGACGCCGGCGTGCACGTACGGATCGGCATCGGCCCAGGCCTGCGCGTCCCCGAGCGAGGCAAACTCGGCAACGACCAGGCTGCCGCTGTATCCGGCTGCGCCGGGATCTTCAGCATCCAGGGCGGGGTAGGGTCCCGCCAGAAGCAGCCGCCCTTCGTCGCGCAGCTTTTCCAGCCGCTGGAGGTGGGCCGCCCGCGCAGCCTTCCGTTTGCCGAGACTGTCGGGCCTGTCCTGCCCGTTGATCGCGTAGAACATCGTCATTCTTCCTTTTGCGCTTCGGCCTGTGGCTGATCCATGTGCTTCGACAGGAACAGGGCCTGTGCCGCCGCGAACACGAATGTCAGTGCGAGCGAACCCCAGACCTTCATATTGACCCAGGTCTCGAGGCGCACGGCTTTGCTGTGCTGCAGGCCGTAAAAGAACGCAAAGTACAGATTAAGGATGCCCATCAGCAGGAAAAACAGCGCCCAGCTCAGGTTGTAGATCTTCCATATGCGTGCCGGCAGGGAGATCTGCTTGTCGAGCAGATGCTCCGCGGCTGTTTTGCGGCCGGTCATCTGGCTTCCCAGGAACACGGCGGCAAAGGTCCAGTACAGGATGGTCGGCTTCCAGCGGATGAACGTATCGTTGTGCAGTGCCAGCGTGAGCCCGCCGAATACGCCGATGACCGCCAGCTGGATCAGGTACATGGTTTCGAAACGCCCGTGCCGGTACCGGTACCAGGCAACCTGCAGGAACGAGCTGGCAATCGCCACTGCCGTGGCGACATAGATCCCGGCCAGCTTGAAAGCCAGGAAAAACAGAAAAAGCGGAAAGAAATCAATAAATATCTTCATACGCCCGGGTCTGCCGGAAAAGAAACATTTTCGCACGTCGCCGCAGCAGGGGCAACGAGGCCGCCTAATGGAGTACCGGGCGGCTCCACGCTGACCGGTAACGTTCCATGACCGCGCGCACGGGTGCCGGGTAATCGAGCGCCTCCATCTGCTGCATGCCCTGCTCGAAAAAGCCGGGAGCCTCCTCTGGCAGGGCACGTACCAGCTCGTCGAAGACCTGCGTCATGAGGGCCGGATTATGTGACCGGGTTGCCACGATACCCCGGTTCAGATGCAGCAGCCGCCATGGCCGGCCAGGGTTGGTCTTTTCCATATCCTGCTGTATGAAGCTGTCGCAGGCGTGGATCACTTCGCCCATGAACCGCGCCATCCGCTCGAGTTCTCCGGCTTCGGTTGTGCGGTTGGCCGTATCCGCCAGCGCGTTCACCACGGGTTCGGGCGAGCGGATGCGGCCGTGGTGGCGGATTGTCCAATCCGCGATCGTCAGGGTCGTCATTCCGATTTCGAAATAGGCGTCTTTCAGGCCGAGCTGCTGTGCCCAGGCTGCGAGGTCGGCGAGCAGATTGAGGCCGTAGTCCCCAAGCTGGTTCACGTCATCCATCAGGATTGGACCGGTTTCTCCTTCCTCGCGGTCGAGATTGCTGGCCACGGACAGAAATTGCTCCAGCGCGTCAATGAGTTGTGTAGGGGTAACCTGATCGCTGGCAGCAGGTGCGCGGCGCGCATAGGCGGTCCGGATCTGGGTCGCGGCCACCTTGAAACGCTCGGTTGCTGCCGGCAGCGCGGCGATCAATTCCATGGAGACTGTGGCCAGGTTAATTATGTCGACCATGCATGATACTCTGATTCAAACTCCGGACGAGAGGCGCGCACTCCCCTCCGGCCGGAGCGCCACGCACAGGGTAGCCACGATCGGCTGGAGGACGCGCCCGAGATATGCCGCACTACGATTTGCATTCCCATACGTATCATTCGGACGGCACACTGTCGCCGTCCGATCTGGTGATGCGCGCGCGCTGCAACGGGGTGGATGTCCTGGCCGTGACTGATCACGACATCACGACCGGTATCGGTGAAGCGCGGACCGCAGCGGATGCCGCGGGGATCGTGCTGGTGCCGGGCGTCGAGATTTCGGTGACCTGGGGTGCGCAAACCATCCATATCGTAGGCCTGGGCATCGATACGGATGACGCTTGCCTGCAGGCCGGTCTGGTCGAACAGCTCAGATTCCGTGACTGGCGCGCCGAGGAAATCGGCCGGCGGCTGGAACGCAAGGGTATTCACGGGGCCTGTGCCGGAGCCCGTGCCCGGGCGCGCGGTGTGCTGATCGGCCGCACCCACTTTGCCCAGTTCCTTGCAGAGGAAGGCCATGCCCGGGACGTGCGCGATGCGTTTTCGAAATACCTGGTGCGCGGCAAACCCGGTTACGTTCCCGGACAGTGGGCCAGCCTGCCGCAGGCGCTTGGCTGGATTCGTGCCTCCGGCGGCCAGGCGGTGATCGCGCACCCAGCGCGCTACAAGTTGAGCGCTACCCGTCTGCAGCGGCTGTTGACGGAATTCAAGGAATCGGGCGGAGCGGCGATCGAGGTGGTTTCGGGCAGCCACAGCCGCGACGATTGTCTGCGCTTTGCAGCGCTGGCGACGCGTTACGATCTCATGGCTTCCTGCGGGTCCGACTATCACGGACCGGAGGCGCCGTGGATCGATCTCGGCAGGCTGCCGCCGCTTCCGGAGTCCTGCCGGGCGCTGTGGACCTCGTGGTGAGTGGCCGGTTCCCGGCGATACAGTGTGCTGCCTGATTGCGACCCTCAGGGTCGTCGCCCGCAAACAGGTGTATGTCCCCAGCGGGATGCCCCATAATGCACCGTGCGTACTTTTCGGCGGGGCCGGCTTCGGATTGGCGCCCCGGGTCTCTGGGCGGGGTGGACAGAAACGGGCGGCAGGCCGCCGCGAAGCGCATTATGCCGGAGCGGGGCGGGCGGCATTAGCGCACGGCAGCCGGTGGGAGCAGCAGAATGACCCAGTACTTCCAGATCCATCCGCAGAATCCGCAGGCGCGCCTCATTCGCCAGGCGGTGGAAATCGTGCGCAGCGGCGGTGTGATCGCATATCCGACGGATTCGAGCTATGCACTCGGCTGCCATATCGGAGACAAGGCAGCCATGGAACGCATCCGCCGCATCCGCGCGCTGGATGACCGCCATGATTTTACCCTGGTTTGCCGTGACCTGACGGAAGTCGCGCTCTACGCACGTGTGGGCAATGCGGACTACCGCATCCTGCGGGCCAGTACCCCCGGCCCCTACACATTCATTCTTCCGGCGACGCGCGAAGTTCCGCGGCGCCTGCAGAATCCGCGCCGCAGGACCATCGGGCTGCGGATCCCGGCGCATGCCATCGTTCAGGCGCTGCTGGCGGACCTGGCCGAGCCGCTGATGAGCGTAACCCTGATCTTGCCGGGGGAGGAGCTGCCGCTGGCCGAGCCGCAGGAGATACGCGAGCGTCTCGAGCACCAGCTCGATCTGGTGGTCGATGGCGGCAATTGCGGCTGGGAGCCGACCACGGTTGTGGAACTCAACGATGGGGTGGCAAGGGTTACGCGCAGTGGCAAAGGAGATACCGGGCCGTTCATGGCACGTCTGCCGGAGTGACGAGCCGCGCGTGGCCGCGGGAGGGACGGCCTGATATACTGCACGCATGCTGGATCAAATTCTCGGGATACTGCAGGCGCTCACGCCTCCCCAGCTCATTTCCATTCTTGTCCTGCCGGTGCTGTTCGCCATCATTGTTCATGAGGTCGCGCATGGCTGGGTGGCCAAGCGTCTCGGCGATCCGACCGCGGAGCGCCTGGGCCGTCTGACCCTGAATCCCATCAGGCATGTCGATCCGATCGGGACCATTCTGGTGCCCGCAGTGCTGCTGTTGCTCCACACCGGGTTCATCTTCGGCTGGGCCAAGCCGGTGCCGATCACCTGGGAGAACCTGCGTCATCCCAAGCGTGACATGGCCATCGTGGCGGCCGCAGGCCCGGCAGCCAACCTGCTGATGGCGCTGTTTTGGGGACTGGTCGTAAAGGTCGGCTCGCTGATGCCGCCCAGCGCGCTGTGGGTCAGCAAGCCGCTGCAGTTCATGGGATTGGGCGGCATCGCAGTGAACGTGCTGCTCATGGTGTTCAACCTGCTGCCGCTGCCACCGCTCGATGGTGGCCGGGTGGCGGTGGGATTGTTGCCCGGCCCCTGGGCCTGGCGTCTCAGCCGGCTCGAGCCCTATGGGTTCGTGATCCTGCTCGCCCTGATGTTCACGGGGGTTCTGTGGATCGTCATCGGTCCGGTGGGCAACTTCTTTGCCCGGCTGGTGGCCATGGTCGTGGGACTCGCCTGAAAATGAGCAGTATTCTCCCGGGTCAGCCGCAACGCGTGCTTTCGGGCATGCGTCCGACCGGACGTCTCCATCTGGGCCATTACCACGGAGTGCTCAAGAACTGGCTGAGGCTCCAGGCCGAATACGAGTGCCTGTTTTTCGTCGCCGACTGGCATGCGCTGACGACCCACTACGACGAACCGCATGTCATCGAGGAAAATGTCTGGGACATGGTGACGGACTGGCTTGCGGTAGGCGTCGATCCGGCGAATGCCATATTGTTCATCCAGTCGCACATCCCGCAGCATGCAGAACTGCATGTGCTGCTGTCGATGATCACACCGCTGTCCTGGCTCGAGCGTGTGCCGACGTACAAGGACCAGCAGATCAAGCTCAAGGACAAGGATCTGTCCACCTATGGCTTCCTTGGTTACCCCCTGCTGCAGAGCGCGGATATCCTGATATACCGCGCCGGGCTTGTGCCGGTGGGTGAGGACCAGGTTGCGCACGTCGAAGTCACGCGCGAAATCGCGCGGCGGTTCAACTATCTCTATGGCCGTGAGCCGGATTACGAGAATATGGCCGAATCGGCCATCGGCAAGATGGGCAAGAAGGCCGCAAAGCTTTACCGTGAGCTGCGCACGGCCTATCTCGAGCGCGGCGACGGAGGGGCTCTGGAGACCGCACGTGCGTTGCTCGACAAGCAGAAGAGCATCACGCTCGGTGACCGCGAACGCCTGTTCGGATACCTGGAGGGCGGAGGGCGGGTCATTCTGTCCCAGCCCGATGCGCTGCTCACCGCAGCGTCCAAAATGCCGGGACTGGACGGACAGAAGATGTCGAAGTCATACGGCAACGTAATCGGCCTGCGGGAGGCGCCCGAGGAGGTCGCCCGCAAGATCCGCACCATGCCGACGGATCCGGCGCGTGTGCATCGTACCGATCCCGGCGACCCCGACAAGTGCCCGGTCTGGCAGTTCCATCTGGTCTACTCGGGCGATGCGGTGCGGGAATGGGTCCAGCAGGGCTGTCGCAGCGCTTCCATCGGCTGCCTGGAGTGCAAGCAGCCGGTGA